>CBIHPJ010000272.1:0-10726 GCA_966211295.1 uncultured Myxococcales bacterium
CTGAACGGCAAGGCGCTGAAGACCGCGGTACTCGAGCTGCAGCAGGAGGGCGCGCTCGAGGGAATGCGCTCAGTGGAGGATCACTCCAGTGCAACCGGAGTGCGCGTGATGATCGAGTTCGAGCACCTCGCGTTCGCGTGGCTCGGACTCGATGTGATTCGGAAGAGCAGGATTCATGAGCTGGCGTGGAGAGGCGACTTCCACTTCAAGGGTGCCACCTACGACCGTCGAGTCGGCCTCGCGGATCTCCTGAGCGCTTTCGTCGAGCACCGGAAAGAGGTCGCTGTGAAGCGCCTCGATAAGGCGCTGGTGCAGGCCCGACTGCGCGCTGAGGCAGCCGAGGGCGTGTGGCTCGCGCTGGCTTTGCTCGACCCCGTGCTCGCAGTGATGCGCGAGGCGCTCGACGACGCCGAAGCGGTGAAGGGCCTGATGAACTTCATGCGCCCCGAGTACCGCTCGGCGGTCGAGATGCTCCCCTTCCATCCCTCGCATGGCTACGCGAAGGGCTTCTCCGAGCATCAGGCGAGACATCTCCTCACGGTGCGGAAGCTCCCGTCGCGGCAGCCACAGAACGCACTGCAAGACTGGGTCGCGGTTCAGGCGGAGGTCGAAGCTGCGAAGGCTCGCTTGAGCGATCGGCAAGCGATCCTCGAGCTTGTTCGGGAGGAATTGCTCGCAGCCGCCGCCCGCTTCGACGAGCCGCCCCGAACGTCTCTCTCCTGCTGAGGAACTAACGCCCGACTTCCTACCCCGTCTTGGCGCTGACGGTCGCGGGGACGCGTGCTAGGCGCCGCTCATGCCTGACGCCCGGCTCACTGCGCAGCTCCCGCACACGCTCGACTCGACGGACTTCCCGAAGCTCGGCCAGAAATACCGCGGCAAGGTGCGCGACACGTACCTCTCAGGCGATCGCCTCGTGCTGATCACCACGGATCGGTTGAGCGCGTTCGATCACATTCTCACCACGCTGCCGTTCAAGGGCGACCTGCTGAACACGATGGCGCACTTCTGGTTCAAGAAGACCGCGCACGTGGTGAAGAACCACGTCATCGACATGCCGGATCCGTGCGTGATCGTCGGCAAGCGGGCTGATGCGTTCAAGGTCGAGTTCGTGGTTCGCGCGTTCCTCACCGGGAGCCTGTGGCGCGACTATGAGGCCGGCCGCGATCCGTACGGGCTCTCGCTGCCCAAGGGGATGAAGAAGGATCAGCGGTTCGAGAAGCCGCTCCTCACTCCCGCGACCAAGGCACCCGTCGGTCAGCACGACGAGCCGCTCACCGAGAAGGCGATCATCGATCAGGGGCTGATGTCGGCCCGCGACTTCGCTCGCACCAAGGAGGCCGCGTTGGGTCTCTTTGCTGAAGGCGCGAAGCACACCGCGGCGAATGGCGTGCTGCTCGTCGACACCAAGTACGAGTTCGGTCGTGTGGGCGAGGAGCTCGTGGTGATCGACGAGATGCACACGCCTGACTGCAGCCGGTTCTGGGTCGCTGAAGGATCTGAGCAGCGGTTTCAGAAGGGCGAGCCGCAGGTGATGCTCGATAAGGAGAACCTGCGGCAGTGGTTGCTGCAGGAGCGCGGGTTCTCGGGCCAGGGCACTCCGCCGCCGATTCCGGATGACGTGCGCGTCGATCTTGCGGAGAAGTATCTGACCGCGTTCGAGCGCGTGACCGGGACGAAGTTTGATCTTCAGGTGGGTGATGTGAGGGCGAGACTCGAGCGGAATTTGAAGTCCTCGGGCTTGCTCTAAATCGGTTCACCCTCACCCCGACCCTCTCCCGAAGGGAGAGGGAGACATCTTCATTTTCCGAAGACGCGATCGAAGATCTGATCGACGTGCCGCAGGTGGTAGCCGGGGCTGAAGCAGGCCTCGATGTCCGCCGGCGACATGACTTTTCCGAGCTCCGCATCCGCGAGCAGGTTCGTCTTGAAGTCCGTGCCCTGCTCGAAAAACTTCATCGCGTTGCGCTGCACCACCACGTACGCGGCCTGACGATCCATGCCGCGCTTCGCGAGCTCGAGCAGCAGCCGCTGCGAGTTCACGACGCCGCCGAGCAGGTCGAGGTTCTTCTGCATGTTCTCCGGGTACACCTTCAGGTTCTCGATCAGCCCCGCGAAGCGGTGGAGCATGAAGTCCGCCACCACGGTCGCGTCCGGTCCGATCATGCGCTCCACCGAGGAGTGCGAGATGTCGCGCTCGTGCCACAGCGGCACGTTCTCCACCGCCGACAACGCGTAGCCGCGAAGGAGACGCGCAAGCCCGCTCAGGTTCTCCGAGAGGATGGGGTTCCTCTTGTGCGGCATCGCCGAGCTGCCCTTCTGCCCAGGCGTGAAATTCTCCTCGACCTCGCGCACCTCGGTGCGCTGCAAATGGCGAATCTCGACCGCGAACTTCTCGATGCTCGCGCCGAGCAACGCCAGCGCCGTGAAGTACTCGGCGTGGCGATCGCGCTGAATGATCTGGCTCGTCGCAGGATCACTGCGGAGCCCGAGCTTCTTCGTCGCGAAGTCTTCCACCGAGGGAGGAATGTGCGCGAAGGTGCCGACCGCTCCGCTGATCATTCCCACGGAGATCACGTCGCGCGCCTGCTCCAGCCGCCGCCTCGCCCGCGCGAGCTCGTCGTACCAGATGGCCAGCTTGTGCCCGAACGAGATGGGCTCGGCGTGGATGCCGTGGCTGCGGCCCATCATCGGCGTGTTCTTGTGCTCGAACGCGCGCTTCTTCACCGCGGCCATCACCCGATCCACTCCCGCGAGGATCAGCGTGGAGGCGTCGCGCAGGATCAGCGCGAGCGAGGTGTCGAGCACGTCGCTCGAGGTCATGCCCCAGTGCAGCCAGCGCGCCTCGGGACCGATGCGCTCTTCCATGAAGGTGAGAAAGGCGATCACGTCGTGCTTCGTCGTCTTCTCGATCTCGTCGACCTTCGCCACGTCGTCGGCGGTGAAGTCTCCGGCCTTGGCGGCGCAGGCGTCGTACGCGGACTTCGGGGCGATGCCCTCGGCCACCATGCCCTCGAGCGCGGCGAGCTCGACGTCACGCCAGCGGCGGAGCCGAGCCTCGTTCGACCAGAGGGCCACCATCTCGGGACGGGAATAGCGCGGGATCATGGGCGGCTCAGTAGCACGAGAAGCCCCTCACCCCGACCCTCTCCCCGCAGGCAGGGAGAGGGAGAAGCAGTCACTCAGCTACTTTGACCGTCAAACTTTGGCGGGCCGCGAAGGTCACCACGTCGAGCGCGAACGTCTCCGCTGAGCCCAACTTCTTCGCGGTGGTGAGGTTCACGTGCAACTCGAGGCCTTCGGGATTCGCGACCGCCATCGCGCCGGGATCGATCTTCTCCACCACGATGCGATTCGCGATGCGCCCCGCCTGCTGACCAATCGCCAACGGCGCCGGAGCGAGCGCGAACAACGCACCCTGCTTCACCTGCGCCGACGCGAGGCCGACCGCGGGTACCTTCTCGTCGAGACTCCACTGCAGCAGCCGCTCGACCACCGCCGCGTTGCCCACGGTCTTGTCCGAGATGATCACCAGCGCGTCGACCTTCCCCTTCGCGCCAGAGAGCACCTTCGCGACCTTCTGAGGCGCGTCGACATCCAGGGGAACGAGCGTCAGTCCACGCGATGAGGCCGCCGAGGTCGCGCCGTCCATCAGCGTCTTCGAGTAGCGAGGATCCTGCAGCACGCCGACTCGCTTCACCTTCGGCTGCACGGCCTTCAGCGCGGTGAGCTCCAACGAAAGATCCGAGGTCAGCGCGATGCCCGTCGTGTTCTGCCCGTCGAGCTCGTACTTCTCGTAGTACGGCACCATCGAGAACAGCACGGGCACGTCGCTGAACTCGCGCCGCGCGCCCACGGCTGCGGCTGGACCAATCGCGAGCACCAGTGCCGGCTTGTTCGACGAGAGCTTCTTGAAGGCAGCGGCCGCAGCCTCGGGACCTTCGTCGAGGGTGAGCTCTTCGACCTGGCCCTTCACCTCGGCGGCGAAGCCGGCGACGACTTGGGCGTACGCGTTGAGCTGGGCAGATTTCACGACCACCACGCGCGGCCGGTCAGCAAGCGCGACGGAAGCGTAGAGGAAGGCGACGAAGGTGAGCCCCCTCACCCCGACCCTCTCCCGTAGGGAGAGGGAGACAGTGGTCAGTGCTGATCGGAGCAGCACCGGAACCCCACCTCAGACGACTTGGCGAAGGAGGCGCCGTTCTTCCGCGCCGAGCAGCGCACTGCGTAGTCACCGCTCGCGAACGAGCCGCCCTTGATGATGCGCTCTGAGGTCCACTCGGCGACGTTGCCCGAAAGGTCCGCCACGCCGAAGCCAGAGCGGCACTTCGCGAAGCGGCCACCCGGCGCGAGGCTGCGCGAGTCGCCGATGTCGTCCTCGGTGTTGCAGGTATTCGCGTCGAAGGCGTTGCCGTAGGGCCACTTGGCGCCGCCCGGGCCCTTGCAGGACTTCTCCCACTCGGCCTCGGTGCACAGGCGCTTGCTCTGCGCCTCGCACAGCCGCTTGGCATCAGCGAAGCCCACGCTCGCGGTCGGAGCGGTACCGCGCTTGTTCGGGTACTCGAAGATGTCGATGCAGAAGCCGCCGACCTCGATCGAGCTGAGCGCCTTCTCGTCGAAGCCCATCATCGGATCGCCCGGAGGCGTCCCCATCTTGAACGCACCGGCAGAGACGAGGCGCATGCCCTCGGGGCACGCCATGCCCGGCGCCGGAGTGGGCGGAGTGACGGCGGCCACGACCTTGGGCTCCTTCTCCTTCGGCTCCTTGGCAGCGAGCTCCTTCGCGGCAGCGTCCTTCGCAGCCTGCTCTTCCTTCGCGGCGGCGAGCTTCTCGGCCTTCTCCTTCGCGGCGAGCTCCTTCGCTTCCTTGTCGGCGAGAATCTTCTCGGCCTTCTCCTTGGCAGCGAGCTCCCTGGCCTGCTTCTCGGCCGCGAGCTTGTCGGCCTTCTCCTGCGCGGCCTTCTCCTTCGCTTCCTTCGCGAGGCGCTCGGCTTCAGCCCTGGCCGCCTTCGGATCGTTCTTCACCTTCTCGGCGGCGAGGCGCTCGGCTTCCGCCTTCTCAGCAGCCGCCTTGTCGGCAGCGGCCTTCTCGTCAGCGGTCTTCTGCGCCTCAGCGGCGAGACGCGCCTTTTCCTTCTCGAGCGCGGCGGTGTCGGCGGCGAGCTTCGCCGCAGCGATCTCATCCGCCGTGGGCTCGACCACGCCCGTCGGATTCGGATTCGGATCCTGCTGCTGTTGCTGCTGCTGAGCGCGCTGACGCTGAATCAACAGGAAGCCGCCACCGGCGCCCACGCCCACGCCCGCGACGATCAGCAGCGCGACGAGCATCCACGTGCGATTGACCGGCTTGCGCTGCTGAGCCTGGAAGATCGGCTGAGGAGGAGGCGGCGGCGGAGCGACGGTCTCGACCATCGCGCGGGTCTCGACTCCGTCTTCCTGGTCGAGCTGCGCGATGAACATGCCCGAGTCGATCACCTCGGTGGACTCGCGGTCCTTCTTGAAGTCGGTGTCGTTCGCGCTCTTGAGCGCGCGCTGAATCTGCGCCGGATCGACCTCCTGGGTCGAATCCGGAAGCATGTTCTCGCCCGTCCCCGGAGGAGGCGGCGGCGGCAGCTCGGGCACCGGCGGCGGCGGCTTCGGATCGCGGCGCGGCGAGAGCTGCAGCATGCCCGTGTTGCTGCGCGGGCGCGGAGGCGGCACCGCTCCACTCGCAGGCTCGGGACGAGCGACCTTCGGAGGAGGCGGCGGCGAGAGCTTCTTCGAGAGCTCCGCGATCTCCGTCATCATCTCGCCGGCGGTCTTGAAGCGCGCGTTGGCGTTGCTGTTGAGCGCCTTGCGATAGATGCCCTCGAGCGGCGCGGGCACTTCGGGATTGCGGCGCTGCAGCTCGGGGATCGAGCCGTCGGGCGTCAGACCCGAGAGCATCTCTCCGAGGATCACGCCCACCGAGTAGATGTCAGCGCGGCCGTCGATCTCGCTGCCGTCGACGAGCTCAGGCGCGAGGTACCGATCGGCCTTGCGCGCCTTCATCGCCTGCGTGAACGGGAGGCGAGGCATCGCGAGCCCGAGCCCGAAGTCGGTGACCTTGAGGAGGTCGGGCAGCACCAGCACGTTGTCCGGCTTCAGGTTGCTGTGCGGGCCGACCTTGTGCGCGCCGTCGAGCGCGTTGCAGATCTGCGAGAGGATCGGCTCGATCTCCGAGAGCGAGAAGAACTGACCCTTCTGCAGACGCAGGTCGATGATCTTCCGCAGCGTGAGACCGTCGAGGAACTGGGAGGTGAAGTACGGACGATCGGTGTCTTCGCCTTCCTCGTACACGCGCACGAGGTTCGGGTGCGAGAGCTTGCGCGCGAGCCGCAGCTGCTTGGCGAACTGCTTGCGCTCATCCGCCGACTGCAGGAGCCGCGGGTTGATCACCTTGAGCGCGACCTCGACGTCGAGCTCTTTGTCGTGCGCGCGGAAGACGAAGCCCAGCGGGCCCGCGCCCACGATGTCTTTGATCAGGTAGCGGTTGGCGACGAGATCCTGCGGCTTGTACGGAGCGCCCTCGACCTGGCTCGTCTGCGCGCGACGTCGGCTGAAGGTACCCGTCGCCTGACGCAGGCCCCCTGTGGACAGGTTCTGCCCGCAGGTCGGACACTTCTCAGAAGTGTCCGGGACGTGGGTGCCGCAGCGGTAGCAGAGCAACGGGACGACCTCTTAATGAGCGCGACTTCGTAAACCGTGAATCAAACTGAGGGTTTTTAGCACCAGATCCGAAACACCTTCAACGTCCTACCCCTTTAGGCCGGTGGACCCAAAGCCACCCTCGCCCCGTGCGGTGCCCGAGAGGGTCTCCACCTCGACGAGGGTCGCCTGCACGCACGAAGCGATCACCAGCTGGGCGATTCGCTCTCCCCGCTTGAGCACCACGGGGTCCTTCGAGAGGTTGATGAGCAGCACGCCCACTTCGCCCCGGTAGTCCGCGTCGATGGTGCCGGGTGAGTTGAGGCAGGTGAGGCCCTGCTTCAAGGCGAGGCCGCTGCGGGGGCGCACTTGAGCCTCGTAACCCTCGGGCAATTCGATGGAGAGGCCGGTCGGAATGAGCCTGCGCTCCAGCGATTCGAGGCGCACGTCTTCGGGCAGATCCGCGAGCAGATCCATGCCGGCTGAGAGCGCCGTCTGGTACTTCGGGAGGGGCAAGTCCGAGGGGCGCACGCGACGAACCTTCACGGTCACGCTCATGGAGGAGAGCGTGTAGCACGGCTGTGACGTGCCTGAGAGAGCGGTCGTTCCGTGTCGCGGGGTTGCGATTAGGGTGCGCCGCCATGTCTTTCACCCTGCTCCTCGCGGTCCTGCTGAGCGCACCTCCGGGCGAAGCCGCCTACAACGCCAGGGTTCAGGAAGTGCTGAAGCGGGATGCTGCGGGCGATTTCGCCGGAGCGATGGCGCTCTGCCGCACGCTTCTCCAGGAGCGGCCACATGACAAAGCGGTGGTGCTGATCCTCGCGACCGAGCTGCAGGTCAGCAAGGCGCAGCCGGCGGAGCAGATCGAGTTCATCGAGGGTGAGCTGGCGAGCAAGACGCCGCAGCTTCCCGAGCTGTACACGTTCCTGGGGCGCGCTTACGGAATGAAGGGCGAGCTCGCGAAGGGGGAAACCGCCGCAGAAGAAGCTCGACGCATTCCTCGCGCGCCGCTGACCTCACTCTTCAGATGCGGGCGGCGGGCCGAATTGCTGGAACGCTTTCTTCAGCTGCGAGCCGTTGTCAGGCTTGAGCGGAATCGTGGGAGGCGGCTGTACGGCTGCCTCGAGAATCACCGGCTTCGATCCGCGGAAGGAGAACGGGTCCATCGGCTTGTGCCCGAGCTCCAGTTGGTAGTGCAGGTGCGGGCCGGTGCTGCGGCCGGTGGTGCCTGACTCCGAGAGCACGTCGCCCGCCTTCACCTGCTGGCCGACGGTCACCAGCAGGCGCGAGTTGTGACAGTACGCAGTCGACACGCCGCGGCCGTGCTCGACGATCACCACCTTGCCGTTCACCGCGTCTTCGCTCGCGCGGCGCACGATGCCGTCGGCGACGACCTTCACGGGAGTGCCCTCGGGGATGGAGAGATCGACGCCGGTGTGCATCTTCCCGTAACCGAGCGTGGGGTGATTTCTCCAACCGAACGGTGACGAGACGCGCGTGCCTGGAGCCACGGGCCACGAGAGTCCGTACGCGGTGCCGAGCATCAACGCGGTGGAGGCAGAGGCGACGGCCTTCGAGCTGCTCGGAGGAAGTCTCGCGGCGAGCACTTCGAGAGAGGTGTCGCGTCCTTCAGCTCCGGCGCGATGAGCGGCGTAGCTGGCGACGTCGTAGCCCGCGAACACGGCGAGCACCGCGGCATCTTCGCTGCCGAGCTCTCCCTTCGCTCTCTCCACGAGGATCGCAGCGTCTTCGGGTGAGTTGAACGGGAGGTTGTAACGCTTGGCGAGGGAATCGACGGTCGTGCGATCACTGCCGATGAGCGTGGCGGCTGAAGCGAACACGCCGCGCCCCAGTGCGCGGCCGGGAGGGATCGTCGAGAGCACTTCGACGTCGGGCACGAAGGCGGTCTGCGTGGGCGCTTCGACCTCCTGCGCCTCGTAAACGCCACCCGTGTAGTAGGCGAGCAAGGGACGCGTGTTGGTCTTCGTCGAGAAGATCCGCGCGGCGACGTCGCGAAGCAGCGCCCCCGGAGGCGTGTGGTACGCGGCGGCCCACAGGCAAAGCAGCGCGCCCATGAAGTCGAGGAGCCCTCGCGCGGGCCGCTGGAAAGTAGCGGTCGCGCTCATCGGAAGAAGCTCAAGAGCGCCTCGGCTTGGAACAGCAGCGCGAGCGCGAGGGGGAAGGACAGCACCGAGCCCCAGAGGCCCGCCATCCACGGGTGCTTCGCCTTGATGCAGGTCTCGTCAGCGTGCTGCAGCGAGCGCAACACCGCGCGCCACGCGTGGCTGAAGAGCACGATGGTCATCGCGGTGCCGGCGAGGATTCGCGCGAGCACCGCGGCGACATCTGCGGGGGCGACGTCGCCCACCAGGCCCACGAAGAGCGTCGACTCGACCAGGCGTGAAACGGCGTAGGCCCCGCCGAACACGAAGATCGCGGTGACGAACGGACGCACCAGGCGCATCGGCGTCGGTTGTTTGTTGACGCGATCGAGCAGCGTTCGCCAGGTCTCCTTGATCAGGGAGAACTTGCGCTCCTTCTCGTCGAGCTCGTCGTAGCCGAGCGCAGGCAGCGCGATGAACACGTCGACCGCGAGCTCCCAGGCGAGCGCGAGTCCGCGGGCGATCAGCGTGCGCTCGCGCGAGTCGATCTTGTTCACCCACGAAGCGGTGGAGTCGTACTGCGCGAGGATTCCGTCGAAGAAGACGTCGAGCGATTCCACCAGCCGCAGGATCTTGTCGTCGACCACGTCCGCTGCCGCGTGCACTCCCACCGCGACCAGCGCGAAGAGGCCAAGCGGCATGAACGCCCATCGGAAGGAGCCGAAGAAACGACTGACGCCTTCCAGATGACGCGTGTTCGACACGGTGGCGATGATTCAACGCACGACAGGGGCAGACGATCTGTCAGCAATTCCTCAGGGTTGCTGTGGAGCGTATCCCAGCGAGCCCTCAGTAACGTTCGTCGCGCGCGTACATTGCGGTCTCCCACCTCAGACAAGGCTCACTGAGCGACAAAGCGCCTGGGCGATTGCGGCGCAGCTGTTGATGGTGACGGGGATGCTGCGCGGCTTCGCCTCTTCGCGTTTGGGGAGCGTCACCGTGAGCACGCCGTGCTCGCAACGGGCCTCGCACTTCGAGGCGTCCACGGTGCGGGGCAACACGAAGGAGCGGCGGCGGGCCCTGATGCCGCCGTGCCCCGCCGGCCCCCCCCATTGGCGGGCCCCGCGGGCGGGTGCCCACCCCCTGGGGGGGGCGCGGCCCCCTTCCCCCCCCCCCGCCTCCGATAAAGCAGCCGGTGAGGCTGTCAAATGCGCGCGGCATGGAAAAGAAAAAGGCCAGCGTGGAGCTGGCCTTTCGTGTGTGGCTTCGATGAGGCGCATCTACCGGAGGTAGACGAATTTCATTCATTGAGTTTTGGTTCTTCTAAGCAGCGTTCAAGCGATCGTTCGATTCGACCTCCTTTCGTGTGAGTGACCCCCCCCGAGGGCGTGCAGCGCTTCCCGTGAGCGCATCGGTGCACGCGGCCACGGCGAGCTCGAGGCGAGCAGGGAGATCCGGATCGGCTCCGTCCTTCACCCACTCGTCCGCGAGGGTACCCGAGGGGAACGCACCGACGGCGACGATCGCCGATCCTCTCTGGCGCGCACGCTCGGCGACCGACAGGTGCCACCAGACGGCGCTGTCGATGACGAGTACGTCGGGAAGGTCGGTATGAAGGAACGCGTCAGCCTCAGCGAGCGTGGCGCAATGACACACCACCCCACCGAGCCTCGAGCTGGCCCGGGAAGGGGGCCCGAGTACGACGACAAACTTCAGAGAACTTTGGGACATAGGAGCCGTCCGGAAGTCGCAAGAAGGTTGGTTGCCGCTTGGATAATGCGCCCATTTGTTCCGTCAAGTGGCTCTTAGAACTGGACACGCCTCTTCTCCATTTTCGGAGAAGAGGCGTCTGGACTCACCCCGACCCTCTCCCGATGGGAGAGGGAGGGCATTGGCGAATCAGGCCTGCGGAGCGGCCGCGGCAGCCTGACGCTCAGCGAGCGCCTGCTTGCGCGAGA
>CBIHPJ010000273.1:0-10720 GCA_966211295.1 uncultured Myxococcales bacterium
GGTCGCGGCGCCGCGAGACGGCTCGCGCTCCCGGGGGGAGAGGGAGATACGTCACGGGCCGCGGATGATCACTTCGTTGTCGCCCACCAACCAGAAGTGCTCTTCGTCGAACGCGGTGAGATCTCGCACTGGCACCTGGTCCGTGTACTGGAGCGACCAACTCCCGTTCCACTGGCGCAGGTAGCCGTACTCAGTCGACAGATAGAAGCGCCCGATGCTGAACGCTCGCACCGTCGTGTAGTTCGCCATGCTCGGTGGCGCGATGCGTTCCCACGCGCCGTGCACGAGGCGGAGCACCAGGCCGTTGTCTCCCACCGCCACCACTTCGTCCTTCGACAGCACCCACACTCCGTGCAGCTGTCCGTCTTGCACGTTCTGCGTGGGCAACGCTTCCTGCGTGATCGCGCCATCGGGGAAGAAGCGGAAGACCGCCGGCCTCCGCGGGCTGCCTGTGGTGCCACCCACCGCGAAGATCACGTCAGGCGAAGAACCGTGCGCGTCGTACAGCACGAAGCCAGCGGGCAAGGTCGCACCGAACTCCCGCGGCCTCCCGATGCCATCCCACGAGACGCGCTGCCCATTGCGGGCCACGGCCTCCATGCGCACACCACCGTCGGCCGTGCTGAACCCGGTCATTCCGATCACCGGCGTAGAGATCTGCTGGTAGGGAGCGCAGCCCGCGCCCCTGGTCGCAATGGCGAGCCGCCCAATGCCGTTGTTGCCACCGCCGACGAATGCGCGGCCCGACGGGTCCGCCCAGATGTTCCGCATGTTGTTGTTGTTCTGACAGCCGGCGCTCGAGTCGATCAGTCCTGCGTCTCCGTCGTACACGAGCAGACGATCGACCGCGGCGATCCAGAAACGGTCCGGGCCCCACGCGCTCGCGGAGACGTAGTTGAGCTGACCTCCATCACGAACGTTGATGAAGCCACCATCTGAGCAGCCTTCGTCCACGGTCCCGTCGCAGTCGTCGTCGAGCCCGTTGCAGATCTCCACGCCTGATGGAGAAGTCAGCGAGTCGACGTCGTTGCAGTCACCATCGATCGGCACGCGGCCTGGACCGCAGAGCATCGCTCCCGAGTCAGGGAGCCCGAAGCCATCACCATCGTCATCGAAATACGTCGACGCGTCGCAAGGCTCAGGTCCCGCGTCGATGCCCGCGTCTTCGCCTGCATCCACACCGGCGTCTTCACCTGCGTCCACTCCGCCGTCGTCTTCGCCACCGTCAGGAAGCACGAGCTCGATTCGCAGCGCATCGTCGAGCGTGAGCGCTTCACCGCGCGGAGTGATCATCCGCACCGACCAGGCGCCCACCTCCAGCCCCGCCGGCACCACTGCGCTCACGCGCGTGGAGTCGATCAGCGTGACCTCCGTAAGCGAGACGACGAGCTCACCCTTGATCAACTCCGCGGCGACAGAGGAGCTCAGCGTGGAGCGCGAAGGTTGATCGAAGTCGTACGTTCCTTTCGGCAGGAAACCCGAGCCCCGCAGCTCCACCACGCCACCAGCGCGGTCGAGCACGCTCGGTCGAAGCTCATGAAGCGTGGGTTCTCCCACCGAGACTGCACAGCTCGAGACGACGAGCGCGATGAGGGGGAAGGAACGCACGACGGGGCCAAAGGTATCGCCTCCCTCCGCGCGAGGGGAGTAGCTGTCGAAATTGACAAGACCTGAAAGGGGAGAACTCAGCCCAGAAGAATGAGCAGTGATCTCGTCCACTCGGAGCGGATCGCGTCACGGACTCGCCAATCAGCCCAGTTGTCCCCTCGCTCCGGGGTGACACGACTTGCGCAGAGGCGTTTGATCACTCGCGACCCAACGCGTGTGTGGAGAGCGAAGCATGGAACTCTGCAGCGACCTGATCAGCGAAGAGCTTCACACCCTCGAGTGCGATCTCGAGGTCTCCAAGGGCTTGGAGGTCCTCGACAATTACGGTGTGACTTCGGCGCCCGTGGTCGACGACAACGGCGTGCTGGTCGGCGTGGTCTTCCTGACCACCCTGGCGCGCATGCGCACGGACGATGATCTCGAGGTCGAAGACGCGATGACCAGCGAGATCGTCACCGCGCCGATCGTGGCCACCGTGAACGAGGTGGTGCGGCTGATGGCTGATCATCACCTCGAGCGATTGCCCGTGGTCACCGATGACGGTCACGTGGTCGGCGTGGTCTCCGCGATGGACGTGGTGCGCTGGCTCGCGGCGCGCCTGCCCTGAGCACTCCTTCCCCAAGCCCTACGAAGCGCGGCTGGCAGGAGCGGTGGGGGCTTCCACCGAGCGCGTCGACTCTTCGCTGCGAGGCTTGAGCTCGCCCACGTCGATCATCAGGTCCTGCACCCACGCCGCCACCTCGGCTTCGGAAGCGGGCTCCACTCCAGCTGCGCGGGTGAACTCGGCTGACAGCTCCTCGGCCGAAGCGGGACGCGTCTCGCGCTCCGTAGCGAAGCCGCGCGCGAAGATCGGATCGAGCGCAGCAGGCAATCCCGCCCTCACCTTCGACGCGCCCTCCGGCTTCGGCCCGGTGAACGGACCTTCGGGGAACGCACGCGCTCCCGTGAGCAGCTCGTAGAGCGTGGCGGTCGCCGAATAGAGATCCGCGCGGAAGTCGACCAGCTCACCCGCCGCCTGCTCGGGTGACATGTACGGCAGCGTGCCGCGCGCGATGCCCGTCTGCGTGCGGAAGAGCCGCGTGTTGGCGAGCACCAATCCGAAGTCGACCAGCTTCGCTTCACCCGTCTTCGCCACCAGCACGTTGGCGGGCGTGACGTCGCGGTGCACCACGCCCATCGGTTTGCCTTGCGCGTCCTTCACCGTGTGCGCGTGCTCCAGCGCGCCGAGGAGCGACTGCGCCAGCTGCAGCCACAACTTGAGGGAGAGCTCCTGGCCGCGCTTGCGCTGAGCGGCGATCAACGCCCGCAGCGGAGGACCGTCGACGAACTCCATCGCGATGAAGTGTTGTCCCTGCTCGAGCCCCACCTCGAACACCTGCGCCACGTTGCGATGCGAGAGCCGCGCGGCGATGCGCGCTTCATCGAGGAGCGAGGCGGCGTGACGGGGATCCTCCGCGAGCTCGGGGAGCAGCCGCTTGAGCGCGACCTTCCGCTCGAAACCTCCAGGCCCCAGCTGCCAGGCGATGAAGACCTCGGCCATGCCACCGGTCGCCAGCCGCCGCTCCACGCGGTAGCGGCCGATGTTGGTCACCACGTCGCCGCGCTCCAGCGCGAGTCCAAGCTGCGAGGCGAGCGCCTCGAGGAACACCAGATCTTCGGCGCGGAAGGAGAAGCCGGAAGGCCGCCGGCCGAGGCCTAAGAACCCCACCGCCACCGCGTGCGCGCGCACGGGAGCACAGAGCGCGAGACCCAGCGACCACAGCGTCTGCTGCGCGAGTGGCACGAAGGGAGAAGGCGCGAGACCGGCCACACCTCCCGACTTGTCGAGGAGCACCGAGGCAGGACCTTCGCGCGTGATGAACGAGATTGCGGGAGGCGGCCCCACGCTCCGCGAGAGCTGCAGATTCTTTCCCGTCGCGTCGAGCTGCCAGAACCCGACCGACTCTCCGCCCAGCACCTTCGCCGCGCTGACGATCGCGGTGAGTGCTTCGCTCTGCGACTTCTGCTGCACCGCATCGACGACCTCGCGCAGGACCTCGGCGGTCTGCAGCACGTTCGCCTGCTCCTCGGAGAAGAAGCGATCGATGCGCGAACGGAAGCGCCGGTAGAGCGGTCCCACCGAGACCGAGAGCGACGCGGTCACCACCACCAGCGCCTCGGACGACTGCGTGAGCCCGAACTTGTTCAGCACCAGCGGGAGCGCGAGCAGGGTGAACGCGAACACCATCACCAGGCTGCCGACGGTGATCACGTAGCCGACCACCGAGGTGGCGTAGCGATCGATCGCCAGCGGGTTGTGCCGCACCAGCACCAGCGCCATCAGGATCGCGAAGATCAGCACCGCCGACGAGGTGAGCTCCATCACGATGGAGCCGTCGAGCTTGAGCGCGCGGTTCACCGAGGACGCCACCAGGGGCACGAAGAGTCCGAAGGTCGTGCCCAAGAGGAGCGTGCGGTAGGCCGACGAGAGGCGCGGATCGCCGAGCTTGCTCGCCTTGCGCGCGCTCCACGCCTGGACGATCACCATGCAGAGCGAGGCGACCGCCGCCCAGGTGCGCGTGGCCATCTCGAAGGGCAACGACGAGGTCTCGATGCCGAGGAACGCGATGCGCACGAAGTGACTGAGCGCGAAGGCGAGCGAGACGACGACGATCGCTCCCCGCACCAATGGACTCATGCCCAGCGGCCTCGGGAAGACCGAGAACAGCAAGATGCCCAGGCACGGCGTGATCGACAGCAGCGAGTAGATGATCAGGTACAGCGCGTACGTGTGATCGATGAAGCCCGCGGTCATCATCGTGAGATGACCGGCGGCGTAGAGGAACAAGAGGAAGAGCCAGTTCACCTCGCCGCCGGGCCGCAGCAGGAACGCGCCCAACGCGATGAGGAGCAAGAGCACTCCCGCCACCAGGCGTGAGGTGTAGGCGAGCCCGAGTCCCCAGCTGGGCGGCCTGGTGGCGGCCGACGCGGCGTAGGGCACGCCATCGTGAAGGAACGTCGCGCTCACGGTGTCGCCGCGCGTGGAGATGCGCGCCGTCCAGAAGTTCTGCGTGGTGACCGGCGCGCCGTTGAGCGTGGAGATCACGTCTCCGGAGTGCACCGTGGGCCAGCGATGGGTGTCGACCGCGGCGACGGTGGCCACCCGCTGCGCGCTGCGCGACACATCCAGGCCGATGTCGGGTGCCGCCATCTCGGCGCGCACCACGCGCCACTGCAGCCACGTGGAGACGGGCGCGAGGGCGACGAGGAGCAGGAAGAACCAGAGACCTCGAGTGCCGCGCAGGCGGCCCAACAAGGTGGCGGTCTCCAGGGAGACGCTGCCTGACGAACTGGTGCTCGGGTCCGACGACACTCGCGCGTCAGTGTGGCACGCGCGAGCGAGTTGCGCGCTCCAGAACGGAGCGCTGCAATTCTTCACTCCGGCTGATCAACTGGGTCGCCCGCCCTGGCCCAGGTCCTCGCTGCGCTCCGGTCAGGGGATGCAGGCCGTCGTGTACGTGACGGTGAGGGTCTTGCCCGGCTCCGGCACGTAGAGCGGCTCGAAGTTGATGGAGTTGCTGGTCGCGTCGTACTCCCAGATGCGCGACATCAGGTTCGGGTCCGGATCCACCGAGGGGATCGTCACGCCGTCGATCGCCACGTGGATGCAGTCGGGAGCGGTGGGGCACGCGAGATCGGGCCGCGAGTTGAGGAAGAAGTTCGTGCGGTAACCGAACGCGCTCTTGCCGATGCGCTCGAGCGCGGTGGCCCAGTTCGGAGTGCAGATCTCCTCCTTCACGCCGTTGGTCTGCGAGACCATGAACTCGTGACGGCCGTCGTTCGGGTCGTCGTACGCGCAGCCCGCGGGCGAGCTGGGGAGGAAGGGACCGATCACGTTGTACGTGAACGAGCCGGGACGCTGCGCACCCTTCACGTTGATCAGCTGGTTCAAATAGAACGAAGGCGGCTGCGGAGCCTGGTCGCGCGCGTCGGTCACGCACACCACGGCGAGCACCGCTTCCTGGCGCAGGAAGCCGCCGTTGCTCGCGGGATCGGTGATGTACGGCGCCGTGAGGGCGCGGGTCGCGGGCTCCATGCACGACTCGGAAGCGCCGTGCGTGCCGACCATCACCAGCGACGCGAACTCGGTGGCGAGGTTGGGCGTCTGCGGCGTGAGGATCTTGTGGCCGTGCGGGCAGGGATCGAAGTCGCCGCCGCTCGCCGTGCAGAACTTGCCGTGATCGGGATCCGTCATCTCGGTGTTGGTCACCGCGAGCTGGAACTCGACCTGGTTGCTCGTCGCGTACTGGAGGAACGAGGCCATGTTCTGCGAGAGCGCCGTCTGCTTGTCGTCCATCGAGCAGGAGTCGTCGATCACGAGGAGAATGTCGGCCTTGGGCTTGGTGTCCTGGCGGAAGGTGTCGGTGTTGAGACCGAGCATGTCGCCGCGGCCCTGGAGCGCGACCACGTAGTCGAGCGGCTGGCCCGCTTGCGTCACGTTGATCACGAAGGCGCCGGTGTCAGGGCCGTAGTTGATGGGCCGGTACTTGAGCGAGAAGGTGACCGGCGTGGAGTTGCCCGGCGTGACTTGCGTGCCTCCGGCGATGCCGCTGATCACGAAGAACTCGGGGCACGGCGGGCCGCCCTGGACGCCCGGGCAATTCGGCCCGCCCGCGCTCTCGCCAGCGGCGGAGCCCATCGCCGCCGAGTTGATGGTGATGGTGGTGGAGCACGAGTTGTAGATCTGGAAGTTGCGGTTGGGCGAGTTGCAGTCCTTCTTCACCACGCCGAAGTCGAGCGCCGAGGGCGAGATGGTGAGGCAGCTGTTCGCGATGGTGGCGGAGAGCGCGACCGAGCGCTGCGGCTGAATCGGGTCCGCGAGGTTGAACGCCACGCCACCCACCACCTGCGCAGGCGTGGAAGGCAGCATTCCCTGCGGCCACGCGCGCACCATGATCTGCCTGGTCTCACCGGGCATCAGCTCGAGCTCGTCGACGTTGCCGCCGGGCAGCGAGAAGACTGCGGGCATGCCCACCGGCGTGCCGCTCTCAGAGAGGAGCTGCAGGTTCGACATCAGGCAGAGATCGTTGGGGCCGGTGAGCGTGTTGCGAATGCTGAAGCCGAGGTCCTTCACCTGCGGCGGGGAGACGATGCCGAAGGCGAGCGCGATCGGCGTGATCTCCACCGTGCACGGAGGCAGCATCACCGAGTTCGCGGTGACGGAGATGGTGATCTCGGGCTCGTCGGGATCGTTCGAGAAGATCTTCACCGAGAACTCGCGCATGCCGAGGCCGTTGGGCGTGATGCGCACGGGGATCTCGAGCATGCTGGTGCCCGCGCCCGCCTCGAGACCGGTATTCGGGTCGTAGCGGCCCGCGCCCGCGGTGGGCAGATCGTTCGAGCACGCGTTGGTGACGGTGTCGAAGGCGCCGAGGCAGATCTCATCGAGCGAGCCGTTGACCGCGGTGACCTCCCAGTAGGGACGCGCGAAGCCGCCGGCACCGTCGGGCTTGCCGAGCTTCAGGTTCGCGCGCGGATCCGCCGGAGTCGGGCGCGTGCCCACGTTCTGCACGGTGAGCTTGCGGCTGGCGAAGGTCGCCGGGCTCGCGTTCGCGAAGTACGCGATGCGGCCGAAGTTCATGACGGGTGAGGGGCGCGCGTCGATGTCAGGGCCGCCGCCGACGCCGCGCAGGTTCACGCTCACCATGGGCTGGGTGGCGAGCGACGTGTTGGCCACGAGCTGACCGGCGCGGGGACCGAGCACCAGCGGCTTGAAGGTGAGCTTCACCTTGGCGGTGCCCGCGGAGATGGTGTTGTCGGGCTGGCGCACGCCGCCGGGCACGGTGAGCGTGGTGAGCTCGGTGGTGGACATCGCTTCGATCACCTTGAAGACGTTGCTGGGGTTCGCGCCCTCGCGGGTGGCGAGCACGGTGAGCTGCACCGGAGCGAGCGCGAGGTTGCTGAAGGTGACCTCGCCGGGAACCGTGGTGCCCGGAGGCGCGTAGCCGAAGTCGACGGTGGCGGGCGTCCACGAGAGCACCTGGCCCACGCCGGTGCCGATGAGGCGCACCGGCTTCTCGGGGCAACCATCAGCGCGGCGCATGCGCACGGTAGCGGCGTAGTCACGCGCCTCGGTGGGCTTGAAGGCGATGGTGGCGACCTTGGTGCGGCCGCCCGCGATGGGGAACTCACCGCGCGGAGAATCAGCGGAGATCACGAAGATGCCATCGCCCTGCGCCGACTCCACCGCGCCGAGGTAGCCGTGGGTCTCGATGGGGCGCTGGTTCACGAAGTCGTATTCGACGTTGAACGTGTCACCGCGCGCGACGGCGCCGAAGTCGATCACGGTGGGGAGATCGCATTCACCAGACACCGCCTTGCCGCGCAGCGTGATGCTGGCCTTCTCCTTCTCGGCGGGAACGTTGCCGGAGACCATGGAGAGGATCGTCTCGTGGTTCACCTGCGGCACGCCCTCGACCACGGGCGGTGCGAAGTCGATGGTGAACTCCACCGTCTCGCCCGAGCGAACGGTGGTCTCGCTCTCGAAGGCGATGGTGAAGACGGGGTTCGGATCGTTGATGAACTCGCCGACGTGCGCGTTGTCGCCGCTGGTCTTCTCGAACTTCTGAATCACCAGGCTGCCGAGGCCGCCGTTCTGCACCACCAGCTGCTTCTTCTCCGTGCGGCCCATGGAGACGGTGCCGAAGTCGTAGATGCCGTCGTCCGCGCGAATCTCAGCGCCCGATTCGTCGAGGTAGACGATGCGCACTTCGCCCGTGTTGTTGGTGGAGACGACCGGGCGGCAACCGTCGCAGCCCTGGAGCGCCGTGAGCAGGAAACCAGCGAACACCAACACCTTGGACTTGGTCATCATCGAGGACTCCTGCTGTGTGGCTTGCTGAGGGAGGAGAGCCGGGCCGCTCTCGGGAAGACGGCGGGGGTTATGCCACGAAGTGGAAAGATGGTCGCATCGGCGGCGTCGCTCGCGAGCGACAGCCGCGTACAGACCCCGACACGAGCGAGCTAGAACGTCACCAATGCGTATCTGCGTGACGTATCCGCTCTCGGGGAATCAGCGGCTGGTGCTGAGAACTGCGACTGATTGGGAGCGAGATCTTCTGCCCCGCGAGAGCAACGCGACTCAAGCGTGGTTCGACGTGGACGTGCGAGGACAGACGCTCGAACTGAAGCCGTGTCTCGTCGATGGAGATCGCTTCACGTGGGCGAAGGGCCCCAACTACGTGCTCACCGCGCACGAGCCCGAGCGCGGACTGTGGCCGTACTTCTTCGGCGAAGAGCGCGGCAAGGTGGGCGACGTGCTGAAGGTGGAGTTCGAAGGCACCACGCGCGCGATCCGCGTGTACCACCCGCCCGGTTACGACGAGAACACGCTGCGCCGCTTCCCCGTTCTCTACATGCAGGACGGGCAGAACCTCTTCTTCCCCGAGGAGGCGTTCCACGGCAACGAGTGGAAGGTGGACGAGACGATGGATCGCCTCGACCAGATGAACGCGCTGCGGAAGGCGATCGTAGTCGGCGTCTCTCCGGCTGATCGCATGCGCGACTACACGCAGGCGGGCTACGGCGCGTACGGGAGATTTCTCGTGCAGAAGTTGAAGCCGCTCGTCGATCACCACCTGCGCACGCGCATCGCGCCGGAGGACACGGTGGTGATGGGCAGCTCACTGGGCGGAGTGGCCGCGCTACACGTGGCGTGGGAATACCCCGAGGTGTTCGGCCGGGTGGCGTGCCTGTCGAGCACGTTCGGGCGAATGGATGATCTCTTTCAGCGCATCGCGGTCGACGAGCGCAGACGACTCCTCGTGTACCTGGACAGTGGCTGGCCGCGAGACAACTACGAAGCGACGAACGCGATGCGAGATCTGCTCGTGAGCCGCGGCTTCCGGCTCGGAGTGGATCTGCTGCAGTTCAGTTTCCCCGAGGGACTCCACAACGAGCGCTCGTGGGCTGACCGCATTCACCTGCCGTTTCAGTTCTTCTTCGGCAGAGCGTGGCGGGCCCAGCGCGGCGAATCATGACTGTCTCGCTCAGCGCTTGATCCCCAACAACATTCCATCAGGCGTCGGAATGCAGACCGTGTCGAAGTGCGCCTTCGCTTCTTCGTGGAACCTCCGCATCGCGGCCGCGCGCGGCGAATCTTCGAGGAGCTGAGAGAAGAGAAAGACGTTGTCGCCGATGAGCACTCCGCCCTTGCGGAGATTCTTCGCGGCCCAGCGACCGTAGAGGTCGTAGCTCTCCTTGTCGGCGTCGATGAAGATTCCGTCGAACGGGCCCTTCGCTTCGAGGGTGGGGAGCACGTCGACTCCGCGGCCGACGTAGACGTGCACGCGCCTGGTCTCGTTCGCGGCGGCGATCACTCCACGCGCGACCTCGGCGTGCCTCGCGTCGTATTCGATGGTGTGCACTTCGCCGTCGGGCGGCAGCGCGCGCGCCATTCTCAAAGCGGAGTAGCCAGCGAGCGTGCCGACCTCGACCACCTTCTTCGCTCCGGCGAGCTTGAGCAGAAGCTCGGTGAGCCGCGCTTCGGAGGGCGCGAGCTGAATTGCCGGCATCCCGTTCTTCTCGGGCGCGTCGAACGCCTGCTGGAGTGCGGGATCGTTCGACGCGTGCAGCTGCGTCGTCCAGTCGAGGAGTGCACGGGTGAAGTAGACGAGACCTGAGCGCGAGTCGTTGTCAGACATGCGGAGTGAATAGCGCGGAAACCAATTTCGAGCCGCGCTGTCTCAGTGCGCATGGCTGGAGGAATGGATTTAGGGACGAGTGGCAAGGGCGGGAAGAAGCCGCTCGACGCGATGATCAACCTGGTGCCGTTCATCGATCTGATGGCGGTGACCATCGTGTTTCTGATCATGACGGCGGTGTGGACTCAGCTCGGCAGATTGCAGGTGTCGCAGTCGGGCACGAGCGTGGAGCCAGAGGACAAGGTGTCGGTGCTGCAGCCGATCACGCTGCTGATCACCGAGAAGGAATTGAAGCTCACGGTGGGTGGATCGCAGCTGGATCCGTTCCCGCTCGTGCGTGATGGCGCGGGGAGAATCGAAACGACGAAGCTCGTGGCGAAGCTGAAGGAGCTGAAGCAAGCGCAGCCTGATCAGGCCGCGATCACGCTCTC
>CBIHPJ010000274.1:0-10696 GCA_966211295.1 uncultured Myxococcales bacterium
GGCGCGACGGTGCTCACCTGGGACTACCGCGGCATCGGCGAGTCCCGCCCGCATCGGCTCCGCGGCTTCCCCGGCACCATGCGCGACTGGGGAAAGAACGATCTCGAAGGCGTGATTCGCTTCGCCGCGAAGGAGTGGAGCGGCCGGCCCCTGGTCGCGATCGGCCACAGCGTCGGAGGTCAGCTCCTCGGGCAGCCCGCGAGCAACGCGCTCTTCACGCGCGCGGTGACGGTGGGGAGCCAATTCGGTTCCTGGCAGCTCTGGCCGAACCCGCGGAAGTGGGCGATGGCGGGGCTCTGGTTCGGGTTGATGCCGACGGTGACGCACGCGCTCGGCTACTTCCCTGGCTCGCTGGGCATCGGCGCGGATCTCCCGAAGGAAGTGGCGCTCGAGTGGGCCCGCTGGTGCCGCAGCCGCGACTTCTTCCTCGCGCACGGAGTGGCCCGCGATGGCTACGCGCGCCTCAAGATCCCGATGCTGGCGTACAGCTTCGCCGACGACACGTACGCGCCGAAGGCCGCGGTCGACGCGCTCCACTCGCTGTACATCAACGCGCAAGTCGATCGCCGCCACATCGCGCCCACGAAGCCCATCGGCCACTTCGGCTACTTCAAAGATCCCTCGCTCTGGGGTCACCTGGGCGAGTTCATCTTCGGCCCTTCGCTCCCTCTCCCTGCGCAGCGGGGAGAGGGCCGGGGAGAGGGGCGAATCTAAGTCACCTCGACGACGCACCCGAACAACGCTTCCAGCTCGACGAGCTCAGCCTTGTTCCCGCGTCTCACCTGAACCAGCTCGAGCTTCTCAGCGAGCGGCCACCTCGCCATTTGCCGACAATGCTCGACCACGAGCTTCGTCCCCGCGAGCTGGAGCCGCTTGAGGCCCTTGAACCGCGCATGTTCGAACGCGCTGATCCCAGGCATCGATTGAGCGAGCACCTCGAGCTCAGTTAGTTGCGGGCATGCGGCGATCGTCGCGACGTGCTCTGCCGTCAGTTCCGGCGTAGCGAACGTAAAGCGCGTGAGACCAGAAGGAAGCGGACCGAGCGGCTTGTGACCCCAGGTGAGCCTCAAGTCACTCAGGTCAGGGAAACGAGCGAGCTCCTCGTGCCAGTTGCTGAGCGTCAGCACGCGAAGACGTGCAGGATCGAGCGCGGCGAGCACGCTGCCGGGATCCGCGAGCGCGATCAGGTCCAGGTGTTCGAGCCGCTTCACCACGGGCGCGGCCGCCAGGGCGTCGGCTCTCTCCGCGGGAAGGCTCAGCGTCAGTCTGCGCAGCTGCGAGAGGTCTGCCGCGAGGAGGATCTGCAGCGCTTCGAGCCCGAGGTAGACACTCCGCTCATTGCGGTTCTCTCCGACGCTCTCGGACATCTCGTAGATGGGATCTGAAACCACGTAGCCCACCGCGTGATGACCGAACCCGTCGAGGCGGGAAAAGAGAGGCGACGCCAGCGCCTGCTCGAGTCGCGTCAGCAACAGCCGAGCGGTCACCTCGTCACCGCCGTGATCGTAGGCCCGCAGGTGCACGTCGCTCAGCCTCACCGAGCGCAACGCGGGCGCTCGAGCGAACAGCTCATGTCCGCGCGTGGGCCAGCTCTCGGCGGACATCTCGAGTTCTTCCACGAAGCCACGGACGAAGCGGAACCCGTGCAATGGCTCCGGCAGCCCTGCAGTCCATCGCTCCTCATTCGCCGTCAGCAACTCGCGTTCACGCCGCCGCCGCTTGATCGCCTCCTCGCGCGACAGGCCTCCTGCCTCGAGATCGCACTGCACGTGAATGAACTCACCGAGCGGATCGCCTTGTTCGAGCAGTGCATCGGCGTACACGCGCCGTGGTGCATCGTCGTCGCGGTCCGCAACGATCGCCTCGAGCAGCTCCTTCACCGCCGCACCTCCACGATGCAGCCGAACAGTTCGCGGAGTCGCGTGAGGTCCGCCACGCTCATCTCGGGCACCTGAAGCAGTTCGAGATTCTCGGCCATGGGCCACCGGCTCAGCTCCCGCCAGTGCTCGATGGTGAGCTGCCGGCAGTGAATCCACAGCTGGCGAAGCCGACTCAGGCGCAGCTGCTCCAGGGCACGCCAACCAGGAACCCCAGAGGTGATCAGCTCGAACCGCTCGAGCCCGGAACAAGCGGACAACGCCACGACGTCCGCCTCCGTCAGCTTCTCGTTCCGCAGCCACAGTCGCCGGAGCCCGGGCGGAATCTTCGCCACCGGCTTGTTGGTCGCGACGATGGTCAACTCCTTCAGCTCGGGAAAGCGCGAGAGGCCTTCATTCCAGTTATCCATCGCCAGCAGCTGAAGCTTCGACGGGTCGAGCGCGGCCAGCACCGCTGACGGATCCGCGGCTCCCCACGCCGGGATCAGCTGCAGCTCGAGCTGCTCGAGGCTCTTCAAGAGCGGTGACTCCGCCAGCAACCACACTTCCTCGGCCGAGTTGGCGTTGATCGAAAGCGCCGTCAAACGCGAGACGTCGTGAGCCAGCAGCAGCTTGAGCGTCTCCAGGCCGAAGGATGTGATGTCGTAGGTGTCGAACTGCGTCTCGCGGTAGCCGTAGCCGACCGTGTAGTACCCGAGGCCGCGCAGCCGCTGCAGCGTGGGCGACGAGATCGCCTGCTTGAAGCGACTCAGCATCAAGGCCTCGGTCGCCGCGGGCCCGCCAAAGTCCGCGGCGCTCTCGAGCAAGCCGTCGAACATCACCTTCCGCAGGGCTGGCGCGACGGTGAAGAGCGCGTCGCCTCGCGCCGACCAGGTCTCGGCGTCCACCCGCACCTCATCGATGAACCCGCGCACGAAGCGCGGCTCGCTCGCCAGTCCGTGCAACCCGGATCTCCAAGTGGCCTCGTGCGCCGCGAGGAGCTCTCGCTCACGAAGCCGCCGCTGAATTCCCTCCGCGCGGGTGAGCCCTCCTCGCGCGAGATCGCACTGCACGTGAATGAACTCGCCGAGCGGATTCCCGGTCTCGAGCAGCGCGTCCGCGTACACGCGGCGCGGCGCATCGTCGTCGGGGGACGCCACCACCGCTTCGAGAAGATCGCTGAGCTGGCTCACGGGAGCCCGTAGGCTACGCGCTATGGCGAAAGTCTCGACCCAGAAGGCAGAGGCCACGTTCGAGCAGTTGATGAAGGACGTCGAGCCAAGGCTCGTCACCATGTGCAAGCGCCTGCGAAAGATGATCAAGCAGGTCGATCCACAGACGGTCGAGACGGTGCGTCTGGGCGACAACGCCGCCACCTACGGAGTGGGCCCGAAGAAGATGACCGACGGCTACGCGTACCTCATGCCGATGCGCGGCTACGTGAACCTCGGCTTCTACCAAGGGGCTCAACTGCCCGATCCCTTCAGGCTCCTCGAAGGAACGGGGAAGGGGCTGCGTCACATCAAGCTCCGCACGCCGGCAGAAGCCGCGAGCCCGGTGCTCCGTGACTACGTCGCGGCTGCTCTTCAACTGCGCCGCTGAACGCGCACGCGACTCTTCGTCACCACCAACTTCACGCCTTCGCGCTTCAGCCGCCGTGCCTGCTCCGCCGCGACTTGCGGAGCGAGCGAGCCGTCACTCCGCAACACGCGCCACCACGGAAGATCCTGCAGCTTGTGCAGCGCCTGCACCACCGCGCGCGCCGCTCCCGGCTTCCCCGACATCAGCGCCACGCGCGCGTAGCTCGCAGTCTCTCCTCGAGGAATCGATCGCACCGCGCGATCGACCGCCTCCAACCAGGGACTCAGTGACTTCTTCGTCTTCATGAAATGAAGGAACCGTGAAGGAGTGATGCCTCGCCCGTGGAGCAGGCGCAGCGTTCAGATCGCATTGTCCTCCCATCACCTCAAGGAGGAACACCTCATGCGCTTCGCCCTCGTCGCTCTCGTCTTCACCACTGGCTGCGCTGCCTCGCGCGCCGCGATGCCTTCACTCGAGCCGCTCGCGATGTCCGCGCTCCCCGCGCCCGCGCAGGTGCTCGAAGACAACCACTTCGTGCGCGATCGCATGGGCGTGGGAGAGAACGAGCTCAAGCAGATCCTCGCCGCTCCGGTCTTCCTCGAAGAGCACGCGCGCATCGGAGTGCTCCCTGTGCGCACCGGCTACGCCCCCGACGACGAGGTCCCCGTGGAAGCCGCGCCCGCCACGCTCACCGACGCGCTCGACTCCAGCGGGCTTTTCGATCTCGCCTCGGAGATCTCCACCGAGTGGCCCACCACCACGGGTACCGCGGGCCTGCGCGAGCTCGCCGCGCGCTACCGCACCCAATACGTGCTCCTGTACCGGCACCGCTTCTCCGACGCGACGCGCGCCAACGGCTTCGCAGCGGGCTTCGTCACCCTCGTGGGAGCGCTCTTCTTCCCCGGCACCACGGTCGAATCCGCGGGCGTGCTCGAGGCCACGCTCTTCGACGTGAAGACCGGCACCATCCTCTTCACCGTGCACGAGCGGGTGCGGAAGGAAGCGATCTCCCCTCCGCCTGGAGTGAACGGCCTCATCTCCGTCATGCACCGCGACATGGTGAAGGACGCCGCAAAGAAGTTGAGCGAGCAGGTGATTTTGCGCTGCCAGAGGCTGGTGGCGACCCGTCCCGCAAACCCTGCGCCGGTCGCCGAGCTCGTTCCTCAGAGTTGAGGGCTCTTAGCGAAGGCATCGGGGATGCAATTCCATGAAAGACCTCTCCGTCGCGGTCGCCACGGTGAACCTCTCGCAAGTGCAGAAGCTCGCCCAGGACATCGCGAATCAGCCGCGCCTCGACTCCTCGACGGGCCCGGCCGCGAAGCTGCCTCCGCGCTTCTTCGAGCTGCAAGACGAGCTGCGCACCAACGCGCAGGGCCTCGCTGATTCCGCGAAGGCCGGCGAGATGAGCGGCACCCACGCGAAGTTCTCCGCGGTGACGGAGAACTGCATGGCCTGCCACGCGGCGTTCAAGAAGTGATCTGGACGGACTTGAAGTGACTTGCCCTCACCCCGACCCTCTCCCGATGGGAGAGGGAGGTCAGGGGTGAGTTAAT
Source organism: uncultured Myxococcales bacterium (assembly GCA_966211295.1). Lineage (GTDB taxonomy): Bacteria > Myxococcota > Myxococcia > Myxococcales > Myxococcaceae > Archangium_A. Next base: position 4,991 of record CBIHPJ010000274.1, read on the forward strand.
GGCCGTCGACGAACGAACGCAGCCGCTTGCTGCGCGACGGGTGACGCAGCTTCCGCAGCGCCTTCGCCTCGATCTGACGAATGCGCTCGCGGGTCACCTCGAAGTCCTGGCCCACTTCCTCGAGGGTGTGGTCGGACTTCTCGCCGATGCCGAAGCGCATGCGGAGCACCTTCTCTTCACGCGGCGTCAGCGTGGCGAGAACCTTCCGCGTCTGCTCGGCGAGGTTCATGTTGATGACCGCCTCGTCGGGCTTCACGTGCGCCTTGTCTTCGATGAAGTCGCCGAGGTGAGAGTCTTCCTCTTCACCGATGGGCGTCTCGAGCGAGATGGGCTCCTTGGCGATCTTCAGGACCTTGCGGACCTTGTCGAGCGGCAGCTCCATCTTCTCGGCGATCTCTTCAGGCGTCGGCTCGCGGCCGATCTCCTGCACGAGGTAGCGCGAGGTGCGGATGAGCTTGTTGATCGTCTCGATCATGTGCACCGGAATGCGGATGGTGCGGGCCTGATCGGCGATCGCGCGGGTGATGGCCTGACGGATCCACCACGTGGCGTAGGTCGAGAACTTGTAACCGCGCTTGTACTCGAACTTGTCGACCGCCTTCATGAGGCCGATGTTGCCCTCCTGGATCAGGTCGAGGAACTGCAGGCCGCGGTTCGTGTACTTCTTCGCGATCGACACCACGAGGCGGAGGTTGGCCTCGACGAGCTCGCTCTTCGCGCGCTCGGCCCGGCGCTCGCCCACGCGAATCGCTTCGTACTTCTCGCGCAGCACGACGATCTCCATGCCCGCGTCCTCTTCCACCTTCTTGATGCGGCGGAGAGACGTGCGCACGTCACGGTCGAGCGCTTCCATGTGCTCTTCCGTGATGTTCAGGCGGCGTTGCAGGCGCTTGGCGGCAGGCGGGTTGCCCACGGCCTCCTTCAGCGAGACCTTCAGATCGTTGAGCGGAATGCCGTACTGGCGCTGCAGGTCACGGAGCTCTTCTTCGGCGCGATCGACAGCGTCGATCATGCCCTTCACGTGCTCGGCGATGCGGTCGACGGCCTTCTTCGACAGGCGCATCTCCTCGACCTGCTCCATCATCTTGTCGCGGAGGTCCTTGTCTTCCTGCTTGAGCTCCTTCCGCTTCACCTCTGAGAGCTTCTTGCGCCCGTTGAGGTCTTCGGTGGTGTCTTCGACCTCCTTGTAGAGCTTCTTCAGCTTCTCGAGCTGCTTGCAGAGGTTCTCGATGCGGTTGGTCTCGGCCGCGTTGAGCTGAATCTCCTTCGCGCCCTCCGCGTCTTCCGCGGCCTCGGGCTCGAACTCAGACTCCTCTTCCTCTTCACGCTGGGGCTCTTCGGGGGCGTCCTTGAACACCTCGCGCACGCGGAGCTTGCCCGTCTTCAGGCGAGGCCCGATGTCGAGCATCTCGTTCACCGCGACCTTGCAGTCGAGGAGAGCGCGCATCACGTCCTTCTCGCCGTCCTCGATGCGCTTGGCGATCTCGACTTCACCTTCGCGGGTGAGCAGCGAGACCGAGCCCATCTTGCGCAGGTAGAGACGAACCGGATCGTTCGACTTCGTGCCCGCGTCATCGGCGGCAGTGGCCTTGGTGGCGGGGCGACCGGGGACGGCAGCGGCGGCAGCAGCCGGCTTCTCCTCCTCGTCGTCGTCGTCATCCTCCTCTTCCTCGGCCGCGTCTTCTTCGGCGGCCACGGTGGGCTTCACCTCGACGGTGCCCTCGGAGTTCTTCTGCGCGTCGACCACCTCGACGTCGTTGTCGCCGAACATCGACATCACGTCGTCGATCTGCTCGGGCGAGACGGCATCACCAGGCAGCGCGTCGTTCACCTCGTCGAAGGTGACGAAGCCCTTCTGCTTGCCGGCGGCGAGAAGGTCCTGGACCTCCTTGCGCTCGTGAACGGGATCTTCCTGGTCATCGTCTTTCTGGGCGTCGGCGTCGACTTCGGCGCCGCCCATCATCTCGATGGCCTTCTCTTCGACTTCGTCGTCGGTGACTTCAGTCGCGCCCTTGCCGCGCTTCTTCAGCTTCTCCTTGGCGAGGGCGGTGGCATCAGCGGACTGGACAGCGTGCGCGGCGGCGACGGCTTTCGCCTCGCTCTTGCGCTTCTTCTCCTTGTCCTTGGCCTTGTCCTCGGCCTTCTTCTTTTTCTCCAAGTCCTTCTTGGCAGTGGGATTCTTGGAGGGAGTAGACGCGTGCTTCGTCGCCATGCGAGGTGGTCTCCGACAGGGGAACGTGAACCGGCGGCCCTTAGCTCAATTACAGGGCTTTACACAATGAACGGCTGATACTTCATTTTTGTGACAGCAGCTTCCGCTTCAAGGTCAGGAGCTCGCCCTGTTCGGTCAGGAGGTCGCGCGAGTCCTGAGTCAGCTCTGAGGTGCCCCCCAGAGTGTTGGCGGTTTCCCGAGCGATGAACGTCATTCGGTCATCGATCGCCCGCAACTTGAGCCTTTTACACACCGAGGCGAACGCCTGTTCCAGCGAGCCCTCGTCGGCCGGGAGCATGTCGCGGCTCTTCGTCAAAGCTGACTTGGTGGCCTCGCCCGCCTCGTAGAGGGCGTCCTCAGGGGTGCCTCCCGATTGGATGGCGGCCACAATGTGCCGTAATCCCAAGTGTTTGAGCTCGTCGCGCACCCGGTGTTCGTCCTTCGCCAGCAGCCTTCGGTCCTTGAGGACCAGGGCCATCCAGCTGGCCTCGAGCTGATCGGGAGGTGGCCCCTCGGGGACTTTCGGAGCCGCCGGCTTGGGCGCGGCCTTCACCGGGGGAGGCGCCTTGTTCCTGAGCGCGGTCTCCAGCTCGGAGGCGGGGAGGGCGAAGTGCTTGCTCATCGCGCCGAAGAGGGCGCTCCGGGTCAGCCCGACTGGCACCTGGGCGGCGATCGGCCGGAACCGCTCGAGGGCGGCCATCTTTTCTTCGAACTCCGACTCGGCGCCGTTGGGCAGCAGGGTGTGGAAGAGGTGCGAGCTGAGGCTGAGCGCGTCGCGCACCAGGTCCTGCACCGCTTCGGCTCCCACCTTGCGCGCGAAGGTGTCGGGGTCTTCACCTTCAGGGAGCACCGCCACGCGGCAATTCACGCCACCCGCGAAGAGCGCGCCCGCGAGCCGCTCGACGGCCTTGCGACCGGCCTCGTCACCATCGAGCAGGAGCACGAGCTCCTTCGCCTCGAGTCGATTCAACAGGCTCAAGTGTCCCGGCGTGAGCGCGGTCGAGCAGAGCGCCACCGCGTTCTTCACGCCGGCCTGGTGCATGCCGATGGCGTCGAAGTAGCCCTCGCAGAGCACCGCTGACTTCTTCTTGCGAATGTCGTCGCGCGCCTGATCGGTCGCGTAGAGGATCTCCGACTTGTTGTAGAGCCGGTTCTCTCTCGAGTTGAGGTACTTCGGCCCTGCCTCTGGACCATCGCCCTCGAGGAGTCGTCCACCGAACGCGATGGTGCGGCCCTCGGGAGAGCGGATGGGGATGATCACCCGCCCGCGGAACATGTCGTAGTAGCCCTCGCCCTTTTGGCGCGGGGCACAGAGGCCGGCCTTCTCTGCGAACGAGAGCAGCCCGCGCTCACGCATGCGATCGGCGAGCTCCGTCCACGCGAGGGGAGCCCAGCCGATACCGAACGCCTTGATCAAATCGTCGGTGAGGCCACGCGAGTGCAGGTAGTCGCGCGCGTGACGGCCCACCACCGGGTCCCACAACTTCTCCGCGAAGTGCTGCTGCGCGAAGTCGGTCGCATCTTTGACCTGCTGCTTTTCCTGCATGCCGGGATCGACCGCGGCCTCGATGTCGACCCCCAGCTCCTTCGCGAGGTCGCGCACCGTGTCGAGGAAGGTCTTCCCCATCAGCCGCTGAATGAAGCTGATCGCGTCGCCGCCTGCCTGGCAGCCGAAGCACTTGAAGCGCTTCTCATCGGGCCACACGTAGAACGAAGGCGACTTCTCCCCGTGAAAGGGACAGAGGCCCTTGTAGCTGCGGCCCGATTTCTTCAGGTCGACCCCATGACGCTGCACGAGCGCGATCATGTCGACGCGCTCGCGCACTTCCTGGATTTTGGAGTCGGGAATCAGCACGTGGGCGACGAGATATTCAGCCCAGCTTGCCCAGCTGCAACTTCACTTCATCGCTGATCGCCTTGCCTTCGGCCTGCCCCTTGAGGCGGGGCGTGACGATCTTCATCACCGCACCGAGATCCTTCACGGACTTGGCGCCGGCCTCGCCGATCGCCTTCGCGATCTCAGCGGTGAGCTGTTCGGCGGTGAGCTGAGTGGGCAGGTAGAGCTGGAGAATGGTGATCTCCTTCTCTTCCTTCTCCGCGAGGTCCAGGCGGTTCGCCGCCTTGTACTCAGCGGCCGCGTCGCGACGCTTCTTCACCTCGGTGGTGATCACGCCGAGGATCGCGGACTCGTCGAGCACCTTGTTGGTGCCCTCGACCTCTTTGTATTTCACGGCGCTCTTGATCGCGCGGATGCACATCAGCTTCAGCTCGTCCTTCGCGCGCATCGCGTCCTTCAGATCGGCATCGAGGCGCTCTCTCAACGTGGCCATGGCTTCGCGTCCTTTGTCTGGTGCTTCGAAACGAAACGGAGGTTGGCATCGACTGCCAACCTCCGCCTATTCCTGACTGGGCTGATTCTTCGAAGAGCAGCTCAGTAGGAGCGCCGGTTCTTCTTCACCGCGCGCTTCTTCGCCGCGATCGCCTTCTTCTTCTTCTTCACAGAGGGCTTCTCGTAGTGCTCGCGCTTGCGGATCTCGGAAAGGATGCCGGCCTTCTCAGTCGCCTTCTTGAAGCGCTTGAGCGCTCCTTCGATCGACTCGCCGTCCTTCAACTTGACTGTGGTCATTTGTCACCTCCTTCCGAGACGTACTGCTTCGGGTCGGGGCGTGTGGCACAGGCCACAGGGCAGGCGCAAGCAATGATCAGCAATGATCAGCGCGAAGTGACTCGAAAGACCGTGCTCCCCAGGCGGATCCGAGTGCCCTCCGTGACCTTCCGCTCACCACTTGGAGGGAGCATCGCGAAGGTTGCGATTCTGCCCGACCGGTCCACCACCTCGAGAGCAGTCCCCGCGGGGCGCAGCTCGGCATGCGTGGAGGACATGGTGTCGTCCTCGGGAAAACTCACCATCGCGCCCAGCCGGCCGAGGCTCACCACGCCGCGGAGCACCCACGTCCTCCCCGGGCGCCCGCCGACGAGCACGTGCTCCAGCCGCCACGAAGCCGCAGGCCTGGGAGCGCCATAAGGCCAGGGCTGCTCAGCAGGCGCCGTGTCGAGCGGACCCAGGTACCTGAGCCGCTGCAACCCCACCGAGAACGAGTCGCCCGGATTGAGCCGATAGGGCCCTTCGATGCTGACCCAGGTGCCGGAGGCGCTACCGCCGTCTGAGATCCACAGCTCGCCGCCGCGCTGGAAGAAAGAGGCATGCCCGGTGGACATGAAGAGGTCTTCTTCAACATCCAGCACACCGAGACCCTTGCCGATCAGCATGGGCCGCTTGGCCACCGGGAGGCTGGTGCCGACGTGCGGCCCCGTGAGCACCTCGAGTGACCAGCTCTTCAGTGCGACGTTGCTCCCCGTCACCCGCGGAGCACCCGGAGCGGAAGCCGGAGGCGTCATCGCAGCATCGCGATCGCGAACCGGATCGAGCTGAGGCTGCGTGGACGAAGTCGTCGGCGCGGGCTTGGGAACGGACAGCTTCGGCGCGTCCTTCG
>CBIHPJ010000275.1:0-10690 GCA_966211295.1 uncultured Myxococcales bacterium
CGGGATCGACCGTGGGGAGAAATGGGAAGGGTCGAGGTGCCGCGTTGCGATCTCCCTCGTCCTGGATGTCGTAGACGACGAGACCGTCCGCGCCGAGTGAACTGATTCGCTCGCGTTGTTGTGCGGCGAGTTCGCGCTGCTTCTCCGCGCTGGTCTCGAGCTTCGGCGGAGAGATTCCGTAGAGCGCGATGTCGCTTGCTGCGGCAACGAGTTGATCGATCAAGGACGTCATGGTGTCTGCCCTCACCCCGACCCTTCTTCTTGGCGACGCGGCGCCGCGAGACGGCGCGCGCTCCCGAGGGGAGAGGGAGACACTCTCTTCACTCCCAGATAGCCGAGCACCAACTCGCTGAGCTCGTCGACGAGCAGCTCCGAGGTCAGCCCCGCGGGACGATCGAGCACCTGCAGATGTGAGATCGACTCCACCGCGGTGACCAACATGTACGTCGCCACGTCGAGATTCACTCCGCGAATGTGCTCGCGCTGCGTCTCGAGCCAGTTGCGCACCAGCTCCGCCGCCGGAGTCGACACCCGCCGCACCACCTCGAGCCCTCCCTTGATGCGCGGCACCTGCTCCACCAACACCCGATGCAACTTCGGATCGACCTGGTGCACCGCCACCATCGCGCGGATGTAGTGTCGCACCGTCTCCTCGAAGCTCAACGTGCCACGCGGCGCCGCCGTCACCGCCTCCATCAACACCGCCAGTCCCCGCGCCGCGTGCTCTTCGGCCAGCGCCAGCGCGAGCGATTCCTTGGAAGGGAAGTATTGGTACAGCGAACCGATCGACACGCCGGCCCGCTTCGCCACGGCGTTGGTGTTGCACGCGTCCCAACCCTCGCCGCGCAAAATGTGAGCAGTCGCTCGCAAAATCGCCTGCACCGTCTGCTGGGCGCGCGCCTGAGTGGGCTGCTTCCGAGGGGAATTCGTGCGTCGGGAGGCCATGGAAACTGGGTACCGGGCAATGCGAGTTGTTGAGGCGAGCTTTTGCTCACATCATTTAGAGCATGAATGCGACGGCCGCCACCACCCCCATGACCATGCATCAGCCGCTTCCTCTCCCCGGCGCCAAGCCACTCGTCGGGGTGCTCCCGCAGCTGCAGGAAAACCCGCTCGAGGTGATGGAGCGCGCCACGCTCAAGTACGGCCCGGTCACGCACCTGCCGCTGCCCACGCTCGAGGGCTACGTGCTCGGCACGCCCAGCCTGGTGAACCACGTGCTGGTCGCCAACTCGAAGAACTACGTCAAGCAGACGCGCGGCTACGACATGCTCCGCATGGTGCTCGGCAACGGACTGGTCACCAGCGAGGGCGAATTCTGGAAGCGCCAGCGCCGCATCGCGCAGCCCGCGTTTCATCGAGAGCGCCTCGCGGCGTTCGGCCAGGTGATGACCCGCGCCGCTTCCGAGATGGTCGACGGCTGGGAGCTCGGAAAGCCGTTCGACTTCGCCTCGGAAATGATGCGCTGCACGTTGCGCGTGGTGGGAGAGACGCTCCTCTCGGCCGACGTGACGAAGCAGGCTGATCACGTGGGCCAGGCGCTCACCGTGGCGCTGGAGCATCTGATTCATCGCACGCTGCATCCGCTCTCCGCGCCGGAGTGGGTGCCCACGCCCACGAATCTTCGCTTCAAGCGCTCACTCGAGGAGCTCGACTCGGTGGTGCTCGGCCTCATCGCCGAGCGGCGCGCGGGCGGGGGACCGAAGAACGATTTGCTCGCGATGCTGATGGAGTCGAGGGATCCCGAGACCGGCGAAGGGATGACGGACGAGCAGCTGCGCGACGAAGTGATGACCATCTTCCTCGCGGGGCACGAGACCACCGCGAACAACCTCGCGTGGACGATGGCGCTGATCGGCCGCTCGCCCGAGGTGGAGCGCAGGCTGCTCGCCGAGGCGACCGAGGTGCTCGGCGGCGCGGTCCCGGGAATGGAGCACGTGCATCGGCTCCCCTACGGCATGCGGGTGATCAAGGAGTCCCTGCGGCTCTACCCGCCGGTGTGGTCGCTCGGCCGGCGCGTGGTCGAAGACGACGTGGTCGAGGGGTATCTGCTCCCGAAGGACGCCCTGGTGTTCATCAGCCCGTGGGCGATTCACCGGTTGCCTGAGTTCTGGCCGGATCCGCTCGCGTTCGATCCGGATCGTTGGGCGATCGAGGATCCGCGGCGTGCGCATGGATCGTATTTGCCGTTCAGCATGGGTCAGCGGAAGTGCATCGGCGACACGTTCGCGACGGTGGAAGCGCAGCTGATTCTCACCACCGTGCTGCAGCGCGTGCATCTCTCGCTGGTGCCGGGCCAGAACCTGGATCCTGAGCCCGTGATCACGCTGCGTCCGCGCGGTGGGGTGCACGTGGTCGCGCACAAGCGCTGATCAGTGCTCGACTGGAGTTGAAGGGGACGATTTCTCCCCCGCTGCGTACGGGGCTGTCCCACGCATCCCACGGGCGGCTCCGCGGTGGGGAGGTCATTCGCTCCAGTCGAGCGAATCGAATTTCTGCTGCAGCTTTGCCCCGCGCGTCGGTGAGAGCTGCGCGACCCAGGAGATCTTTTCCTGCAGCGTCGCGCGGAATTCCGAGAGTGGTCCGGTCGACTGACTGATCGGCCCTCGCTGCGCGCAGCGGTGCAACAGCGCCTTCAAGGAATCGAACTCTTCGCGCGAGATGTTCGGCTTCTGATTCACCACCACGCCCGTCACGCGCTGTTGCTCGTGCGCGTACATCACGCGCGTCTTCTCGACGTTGAGCCGAAAGCCCTCGGAGCGCGCGATGGAATTGACCTGCTGCATCAGCGGGCCCACCGCGATCCGCTTCCCCGAGAAGACGAGGTCGTCGGCGTAGCGCGAGTAGGTGAAGCCGCGTGCTTTCGCGAGCGCGCTCAGCCGCAGGTCGAGGGTGTAGGCCGCCAGGTTCGCGAGCGCAGGTGAGGTGGGGGCGCCCTGCGGGAGGTGCGGCTGGGCGAGGCGCCGTTGAAGAAAGAAGCGTTCGCTGGGGAGTCCCTCTACCCACGGCGCTTCTCTCAGCACGCGCTCTGGAGTTCTCGTGGTGCACAACCCCAGGAGCGCAGCGCTGACCTGTTCCGGGTAACCCGCAGCGAGGAAGACGTGGAGCGCGCGCGACGTGGCGACGTTCGTGAAGAAGGCCTCGAGATCGAACCGAATCACGAGCTCGTGGCCTGCGTGCAGCTTCGCGTGCGTGAGCACCGAGCGTGACGGAACGAAGCCGTGCGCCGCGTCGTGCGCAGGAATGGGCGTGAGCACTTCTTCGAGGATCTTCCGCTGCACCCGCTTCAGCCGATCCTTCGGGGCCTCGAGCATCCGCGGCAGCCGCTCGCCACGCGCGATCCACGTGCGGCGATAATGGCGAAGCGCCTCGGTCGCGGCAGAGCGCTCGAGTCCGCGTCGGTCACTGAGCCACGCGAGCTCCGCGAGGTCGAGCCCGAGCCAGGTCGCGAGGTCATCGACACTCTCCATCGCGGGCACGTTCCAGCGGCGCGGCCCCATCGGCGTGCTGAGAACGGCGTAGCTGCGCAGCTGGCGTGGAAGTTCTCCCTGATCCCACGCGCGCCAGAACGAGAGATTGTCGTGAATGAAGGTGGTGAGGACCTGTACCCGCGCAGGCGGCTTCTCTCGCCACCGCTGCATCACCGCGAAGGCGACCTCTCGCAGCCAGTCGCCTCCGGTTCCGAGCGCGGCGTCTCCTCGCGCCATCAAAAGGCGGAAGTGCCAGGTGCCGCTGAGGAACGCCCTGGCGAGCAGCGCGGCGAGCTCGAGTTGGCTCGGTTTCACGCGCGAAGGTGCGACGGCGAAGTGAAAACGGTGGGGGCGTCGCGCGTCAGCGACTCACGTCCTGCAGTGGCCGGTGTCCATGTCAGTGGACCGGAGCCACTGCGATGAAATGCCAGGTTCAGCGACAACACCCCGGGGCAACCCCGGAGCTGGTTCCCCGCCGAAGCGAAGAGACCTTCATGCCTGCCGCGACGACGCCTCCACACGCGCGGGAGTGTATCCACGCGAGGGCATCGCGCTAGCAGGGTGATGCAGGGGAACGTACCCGACGAAGTCAACGCCGATGCTTCGTCGATGCGACGACAGGAGCCTGCCTGATTTCAGTGCGGGCACAGCACCCAAGAGAGCAAGACAGATTCGCGAATTCGTCAGTCACATCGAGAGAGCGCACGGAGGATGGCGGCGCGCGGTGGCGAGCCCGGCACTTCGCTCCCTCGATACACACGACACGAATTGCCGACGCCCTGCTGTGCCCCCAGCACGTCCACTCCGTTGATCAGAATGCTCGGTGATCCGTAGCCACGCGCGTCGTCACTCTCCGTCCACTCGACGGGGAGCCCCGCTTCCTCGAGTGCAGCGCGCAGTTGTGTACGGGCCGCTTCGATGTGCGGGCATCCCACGAAGTAGATCAATTCGACACGCGGCATGTTCTTTCAGTCTAGGCGCCACGACGTAGTAGGTGGTCCGCATGTCCACCATCGCGGCGATCGCGACGGGGCCGGCCGCGGGCGGCATCGGCATCATCCGTCTCTCTGGACCTGCGTCGCTGACCGCGGCGCGGCGAGTGGCGAAGTCGTTGCCGCCTGAGCTCACCCCGCGCCACGCGTACTTCGCGCGCTTCTCCGATGCCGAGGGAGCGGTGCTCGATGAGGGGCTGCTGTTGTACTTCCAGGCTCCGCACAGCTTCACGGGTGAAGACGTGGTCGAGCTCCACGCGCACGGGGCTCCTCGCTTGCTCTCGCTGCTGCTCGCGGAGGTGCTCAGAGAAGAAGGAGTGCGCCCAGCGACCGCGGGCGAGTTCACCAGGCGTGCGTTTCTCTCGGGGCGGCTCGAGCTTTCTCGCGCAGAGGCCGTGGCTGATCTCGTCGCCGCCGAGTCGGAGGCGCAGGTTCGCGCGGCTGCCGCGCAGTTGAGCGGGGAGCTGACTGCGCGCATCGAGGCGGTGCATGCGCCGCTCCTCGGGCTCCACGCGGATCTCGAGGGCGCACTCGATTTTCCGGAGGAAGCGGAAGGAGCTGATCAAGATGCGGGGCCGCGGATTGATCAGGTGCTGCTCGCGGTGCGTGCGTTGCTCGCTGATGCGAAGCGCGGAGCGTTGATCCGCCGCGGCGCTCGCGTGGTGCTCTACGGCCCCGTGAATGCGGGGAAGTCGACCCTCTTCAATGCACTGGTGGGTGCTTCACGCGCGCTCGTCGATGCAGAGCCGGGCACCACGCGCGACACGCTGGAGGCGAAGATCGAGCTCTCCGGTCTCGCGGTGACGCTCATCGACACCGCGGGGCTGCGTGAGACCGCGGGACGCATCGAGGCGCTCGGCATCGGGCGTACTCGTGACGCGCTGAAGGGAGCAGATGTGGCGGTGCTGGTGCTCCCTCCAGAGGCGAGTGAGGCCGAGCGCGCGGAATGGCGTGCGGAAGCCGAGGAAGCTCGGTTGATGGAGATCCGAGGAAAAGCAGACGTCGGTCTCGCGGCGTCGCGAAGCGGTGCCCAGGCAGCAGCGTCCCAGGGAAGAGGGGCAGGGGAGAGGGGCGCACTCGCGGTCTCAGGCCAGACAGGGGAAGGACTCGATCAACTCCGCGACGCCATCGCCTCGAGGCTCGGTGCAGGTGTCGCTTCCGCCGCATTGTCATCAAGCGAGCGCCACCTCGCTGCGCTCGAGCAGGTCGAAGGCGCGCTCGTTCGCGCTCGCACGGCGCATGAGGTGTCGACGCTCGAGGTGGTCGCCGGTGAGGTGGGTCTCGCGCTCGAGGCGCTCGCTCAGATCACTGGAGAGGATGCCTCCACCGCGCTGCTCGATTCGATCTTCGCGAGGTTCTGCATCGGGAAGTAGCGCCCCCAACCCCCCCCCCCACCCCCCCCCCCCCGCGAGGGCGATGAGGTGGTGAACCAAATGTCTTATTTTTTTGACCAGTAGAAAGGCGACGACACCAGGGAACGAATCCTCGACCGCGCGTTCCTCATCGCGGGCCGTGACGGACTCGAGGGCCTCACCATCGGCGCGCTCGCCGATGAGCTGAAGTTGTCCAAGAGCGGGCTCTTCTCTCACTTCGGCAGCAAGGAAGAGCTGCAGGTCGCCGTGCTCGATGTCGCGTCGAGTCGATTTACGGAGCGGGTGCTGTTGCCTGCGTTCAAGGCTCCGCGTGGGCTGCCGCGGCTCGAGCGCATCTTCGAGCAGTGGATCGACTGGATGACGGACTCCCGGATGCCCGGCGGCTGCATCTTTCAGCAGGCGGCGACCGAGCTCGACGATCGCCAGGGTCGGCCGCACGATGTGCTTCTCGAGTCGCAGAAGAACCTCGTCGATGCGCTCACCAAGACCGTGCAGCTCGCGATCGATGAAGGCCACTTCTCGAAGAACACCGACGCGCGCCAAGTGGCCTACGAGTTCGAGGGGATCATGATGGTGATGAACCTGTACTCGCGACTGCTCAAGGATCGGAAGGCCGTGGATCGCGCGAAGGCGGCGTTCAAGCGCCTGGTCTCCTCGAATCAGGACTGAACGATCGTTCGCATGCCCTCACCCCGACCCTCTGCTGATGTTTCGCCAACGCGCCGATGGAGAAGCCGATCGCCGGCTGAGTCATGAGCTCACTCTGACACCAGCTCCTCCTCGGGGTTCCATGGCTAAGCTGCCGGGAACAGGCCGTGGCTGATGGTGTCCGGAAACCCATGATCGATCCCACTCTCACGTCGGCGGTCGCTGCCCAGCGCGCGCTGGTGGGTTCGCTCGAGACGCAGCTCGCACCCCGTCACGCGGCCGAAACGGCAGAGCTCACCGCGCTGGCGAACGAGGAGCGCGACGCGCTCCAGCGGATCACCACCGCGACCGAGGGGACCACGCAGTCCACGCAGAACCTCGCTGCGCTCCGGCAACGACGCGGGTCGCTCGAGCAGGGACTGAGCGCGGCGCGACGTTCGTGGCTGCGCCTGGGAGAGCCGGTGCTCGGCAGCGTGCTCCTGCTCTTCTCGTTCGTCGCGATCGGCATGGCCATCAATCGCCGGGCCGAGACGCTGGGGCTCGAGGTGGCCGGCTTCGTCATCGGCACCGCGATCGCGAGCTGGAGGACGCCCCGGTGAACGATCGCGTTCTGCGTGACGAGCTCGAGCAACTCCAGACGAAGCGTCACGGCCTGGAGGCCGAGCTGCGCGTGGCGCACACCGCTGACTTCCTCGCGAAGCGCGCCTCGGCGATGGCCACCCTGGCACGTGCGCGCGGTGAGCTGGCCGAGGTCGAGCGAAAGTTCCTGCAAGCGCGCGAAGAAGAGAACGCGATCGCCACACAGGTCGAGAAGCTGTCCGTCGAGCTTCGTGCTCTCGAGCAACGAAGACTCTCGGCGATTCCCTTCGTGTTGCTCCCGGTCGCGTTCTTCCTCACCGGACTGGTGTTCAGCGAAGGACTCCCGCCGCAGCCGTTCGCCTTCGTGGCGGCCATGGGCCTCGGCCTCCTCTTCGGGCCGCAGCTGCTGCGGTGGGCGAAGCCGGGCGCGACGCCCGAGCGCTCCGTGTGGTCCGACGTCATCGGGAACTACGGCATCTTCCCCTTCCTGCTCGCGATCTTCGGGGTGCTCCCGGCCGCGACGGTCGCGTGGAAGATGCAGTTCGAGAGCTGGACGCCAGACAGCGACGACCAGGCGTTGTTCGCCACGTACATCCTCCAGGCGCCGTCGGTGCTGAGCGTGGTCCTCGCAATCCGCGGCCGCCGCAAAGTTCAAGAGGAGGCTGGATCGGGCCTCGAGCTGGCGAACGTCGCCGCGGTGATGTCGTTGCTCGCGCTCGCGCTGATCAGCACCATCGCATGGGATCCGATCGCGTGGGACCTCCTGCATCGGCGAACCCTCGAGCGGCTCGCGGTCGATGGCCAGATGTTGCTCTCGATTCCTCCGCTCCTGCTCGCGCTGTGGGCAAGCCGCGACACGAAGGCGCGGCACTGGTCACTGCTCGGAGGCTCGTTGGTGTTGGCGATGATCTGCGCGACCTTCGTGCTCTCCATCCTGCTGAAGACCCACTCTGATCATGCGCTGGGCGATCTGATCCGCATGGTGGCTGCGGTTCAGGCGGCCGCCGGCTCGATGATGTTGGGACTCGACTTCGCGCGACGCGAGGAGACGCGGCTCCCCACGCTACGCTGGCTGGGAGTGGGCGCCGCCGCAGTGAGCATCACGGCGATCTTCCCCGTGATCCTCGTGCGCAGCTCGTGACTACTTGCCGAGGATCGCCTTCACCTTCTTCTTGTCGGAATCGAAGGCGAAGTGACTGTAGAGCTTGAACGCGTTCTGGCGATCGACGAGGCGCGGGCTGGTGATCTCCACCACCTTCACCTGCTCCTCGGAGAACGAGAACAAGTCGACCAGCTGCCCGACCTGATCGACGGTGAGCCCACCTTCCGCGGTGCGCACCACGTCGAGCTTGCCGTCTCCGAAGCTCTCGGCCTTCACCGCTTCCACCAGCGCGGGGAAATCGACCATGCCGCGCGAGCCGAAGTTCTTCCGCTGCCCGCCGCCGCGCCACGACACGTTGGTGCGGTAGTACTGGCGCAGCTCGACCTTGCGATCGAACACGAAGCCCGAGCTGTCGCTGATCACCACTCGGTAGAACATGCCCGCGCGCGCCGGCAGCTCGCAGGGAAGATCGCAGCTGCCCACGTAATTTCCGTCGTCGCCCCACACGTCGGCGTGCGCGCCTTCAGGGCTGATCATGCGCAGCGTCTCTTGCGGCTTCATCTCGTAACCGAGATCGAAGGTGTCCACGCCGATCACCTGCACCGGCGGAGGCCTCGGCGCGCGACGACGCGGACCCTGATCAGGCGGCGGCGCGGGCTCGTTGAGTGGCTGCGCGGGCGGCGGAGACACGCGCATCTTCACGGTCATGCCCGGGACTTGAACTTCAGTGGTCTCGACTTCGACTTCCTGGGCGAAAGCGGAGAGAGAGGAGAGGGACAGCAGCGCTGCGATGATTCGGATCTTCATGGTGGGTCGGCCTCGTGGGGGTTGATGAGACGCGCTGTCCGACGCGCCTCCCCGAAACCGATTCACCGAATTTCTGAGTGATTTCAAAGACTTGCGCGGCATCTACACGCGCAGGCACAGTGTCTGTTGCCGCGTGTTTCGAAAACGATCTCTTCAAAGCTGCGCGAGGAGATCCTTCTTCTTCGCTTCGAACTCGGCCTCGGTGATCACGCCCTTGGTCTTCAGCTGACCGAGCTTGTCGAGCTTCTCGAACACGTCCTTCGAGCCCTTGCTGTTGCTCGCTTCCTTCGCGACCTCTTTGCCTCGCTCGTACTCGGCCTCGTACGCCTGCTTCGCCTTCTCGACGTTCAAGTCAGTGAGCGTGCCGCCAGCCGCGAGGTGTTTGTGCACGACCTGGCCCACGCCCCACGTGGAGGCGCCCGAGGCGATCGACATCGAGAACCCTCCGATGAGCGAGCCGATGCCGGGGATCGCCTTGATCGCGGAGGCGCCGATGCGCGCGAGCGCTCCGCCGGTGAGCGCGCCGACCCACATCTTGCCGTTCGCTTCTTCGTAGCTCGAGCCGTGGAGGGTGCAGAGCTGGCGAATGAGATCGACCTGAATCGCGCTCACCGCCACGAAGTCGATGATCGGCACGGGCACCAGTCCCGCTCCGCAAGCCCAGATGACGTGCTGCTTGATGACCTGCTCCGCCGCTGCTGCGTCCGACATTCGTGTGCCCCCTCGAAAGAGTGAAAGTTCAGCGTCCGATGTCAGGCCATGACTCCTGACGGGACTTCAACGTGAAGACGGCGACCTCTGGTTCCGATCCGTGATGCAGAAATTGATGATGGCGGCCAAAGCCGAGCCCGCGATTCACGTACAGCTGGTTGCCGCCCACGTCATAGCGCCCGCGAATGTACGGTTGGCCAGCGGCGCGCATCACGGCGTCGGTGATGGGCGGAATGACGATCTGCCCTCCGTGGGTGTGACCTGAGAAGCAGAGCAGCCCTTCGTTCTGCGGCAGCTTTCGCGCGGTGATGGGGTTGTGGGTGATCACGAGGCGCGTGCCGTCCTGGGATGCGCCCTTGAACGTCTTCGCCACATCGTCATTCCCGGTGCCGCCGTCGTCCACGCCGAAGATCGTGAGCGGTGCGCCCCGCAGGCGAGTCACGGTGTGCTGATTGCGGAGCACGACATAGCCGCTGTCGTTGAGGGAGCCGACGACCGACTGCGCGTCGACGAAGTGATCATGATTGCCGAGCACGGCGAAGGTGGGCGCTTCGAGGCCTTCGAGGAGCTCGCTCACCGCGGGGATGGGGCTGCGGGAGAAGGTGAGGAAGTCACCGGTGAGGAAGACGAGATCCGGTTTGATCGCGTTGATCTCGCGGACCGCGGCGAGCACGCGCTCGTCGGGCGTGTTCGAGCGCACGTGGATGTCGGAGATCTGCGCGACGCGGAGCCCTTCGTGCGCAGGGTCGAGATCGTCGACGTAGAGGGTGGGCTGGGTGAGCTCGTAGCCGCGAGGACCGAGGGCGGCGAAGGCGGGGGCAGAGGCGAGTCCCAACAGCGCTGCGCGTCGTGAGAATCGTGAGGCCATCGGGTCATTCAACCCAGCGGCGGTGATCGAGCGCAAGTCGGTCCCCGATTGCGCAGTTCCTCGCGCAACCAATCATCGTGATCACGCCATTTTCTTCCTCTCCCCCGCGGGAGCGCGAGCCGTCTCGCGGCGCCGCGAAG
>CBIHPJ010000276.1:0-10686 GCA_966211295.1 uncultured Myxococcales bacterium
GGGGCCGGTGCCGGCGGGACCGCTGCGGTCGTGGGGACGGGGACCGTGATGACCTGGGGAGCCGCCGCGGCGGGGCCCTGCGCACCGGGCATGATCAGGAAGATCTGCTGGGCAGGGAGCTGCTGAGCGGGAGCGGCGGGGGCCGCCTGGGGAACGTTGATGACCTGGGCCTGGGGCGTGGTGGCTACGGCAGGCGCGGCGACGGTGCGATCGTCGTCACGGTTGTTGTCGTAGTACCCGCGCTGACTCCAGCGGCCTTCGCAGCCGCCGCCGTTGTGCATGCGGTGATGCCAACGAGCGCTGGCGATGGCCGAGCCGTAGCCGGCGAAGACTCCGAAGCCCAAGAGAACGAGAAGAACGCGACGCATGGTGTTTTCCTTTTTCAGAGAGAGAGGGAGACAGTTTGACGGTTAGAGGTTGACGGAGTTGGGCTCGCCGCCAGCGGGGCGGTAGCCGTGGTGACCGTGGTGACCGAAGCGGCCGCGGCCGCAACCACCACCGTGCATGTGCTGCGGACCGAACTCGATGAGGTCGCCGAGGCGGTTGCGCTGCTCAGGAGTGAGCGCTTCGTGGATGGACTGCATCCCCTCGCGCACGGTCTTCTTCACTTCGTCGACCGCGGCCTGCTGCGCTTCGAAGGCCTCGTTCACCGCGGCGGAGTCGAAGGTCTCCCCGCGCACCGCCTTCGCGTACGAGCTGCGAGCGCGGAAGAACTGCTCGCGCGCCTGCCACATCACGCGCTCCGCGTTCTCCGCGGCCGAGGCGATGACCTTCTCCTGGCCGGGCGTGGTGTCGAGGTGCTGGAAGAGGCGACGCATCATCCAGCGGCGAGGGCCTCCGTACCCGCCGCGTCCGTATCCGTAGCGACCCCAACGAGCGACCTTGATGAGGCCGATGAGACTGAGAGTTCCAATGATGAACCCGAACATGGTGCTTCCCTTTCTGACTGAACGAGAGCCGTCATGGCCCCCACTCGCCGGCGGCGTGTGCCCCGTTGCGTGAACAGAAAGTAGGAACCCTCTGTGAAGCCACCGCAGTGATCCCGGTGAAGAAAAATGAAGACCCCAAGCCGCTGAATTCGTTGCCCGAACTGCTCTGAAGTGGGACGAGGTGCCCCATGCGGATGTGTTTCGTGTTGCTCCCCGACAGCAAGCCGCTTGGCCAGGGCCCCTTCGAGAAGGCGCTCAAGGAGTTCCCCGAACTTGCCCCTGTGAAGTGGGGCCCTGCGGAGAAGGAAGGCGCGGCGTCCTTCAAGGTCGGCGGCATCGAGGTGATCACCGCGTTGATGCCGGTGCCGGTGCCTGAGGGTGAGGCCGAAGAAGCGACCGAGCGGAGCTTGAGTGGATTGGGCGGCAGCTGGTCCCTGCCCGAACACCGGGCGCACCTGGTGGTGGTCGAGCCGGGAGCCACGCACGCGAAGGTCGACGAGCTCACGACGTTCACACGCGTGGTGGCGGCGATCGTCCGCGCGACCAACGCGCTCGGCGTGTACTGGGGTGAAGGCGGTGCGACGCACCATCCCGAGTTCGTGGTGAACATCGCGCACAGCGAGCTGCCGTTGCCGCTGTGGGTCGGGGTCTCGGTCGCAGAGGGCGATGGAGTCACCGAACTGCTCAGCCTGGGAATGAAGCAGCTGGGACTTCCGGATCTGCTCCTCGAGGCGCCGGAGGCCGATGCGCAGGTGCTCGAGTTTTTCTACGACCTGCTCGCGTACGTGACTCGCCGCGGGAAGAAGCTGCCGAACGGCGACACCGTCGGTCGCACGGAGAAGGAACGGATCAAGGTTCGCTACGTGAAGTCGCCCATCGATCCTTCCGCCGAAGTGTGGACGGTGAGGATCCCCGCGGCGAAGAAGGCGGCGCCGAAGAAGAAGAAGAAGGCTCGCGTTGCGAAGAAGAAGAAGAAGACGCGGAAGTGACTCCGCTCGTCCGTGTTCGAAGCCTGAACGACTCGCCGCTTCGCGCTGAGCGCGGGTTCGTTCTGTATTGGATGACGTCGTTCCGGCGTGCGGGCTGGAACTTCGCGTTGCAGCGCGCGGTGGAGGAAGCGGCGCGACTGAAGAAACCCCTCGTGGTGCTCGAGGCGCTGCGCGTCGGATATCCGGGCGCGAACGATCGGCTGCACACCTTCATCCTCGAGGGGATGAAGGAGAACGAGCGCCGCTTCGCCAAGACCTCGGCTCATTATCTGCCGTACGTCGAGCGGGCTGCGGGCGAGGGAAAGGGCTTGCTCGAGGCGCTCGCATCGCAAGCGTGTCTGCTCGTGGGCGATGACTGGCCGGGATTCTTCGTGCCGCAGATGCAGGCCGCGGCGGTTCGCCAAGTCGACGTGCGCTTCGAGGTGATCGACTCGAACGGGCTCTACCCGATGCACCACACCACTCGGGTGTTCGCGACGGCGCACTCGTTCCGCACGCATCTGCAGAAGGTGCTGCCTCCGCACCTGCTCGAATTTCCGAAAGCGAATCCACTCGCGGGCGTGAAGTTGCCGCGACTCAAGCAGAAGAAGCTGAGCGAGTTCGGTCTGGACGTGAAGGTCGCGTCATTGCCGATCGATCACTCCGTGAAGGCCGTGGCGCTGAAGGGCGGAAGTGCAGCGGGAGAGGCGCGGCTGAAGCGCTTCGTGGTGCGCGACTACGCGAAGCTGCGCAACGAGCCCGAGGTCGAGGGCACCAGCATGCTCTCGCCGTATCTGCACTTCGGACACGTGTCGTCGCATCAAGTGTTCGCGGCGGTGGTTCCGAAGAACTGGAGCGCGAAGAAGCTCGGCAAATCGATCGGGGGTGCGAAGGCGGGTTGGTGGAAGTTGCCGCCCTCCACCGAGGCGTTCATCGATCAGTTCGTCACCTGGCGTGAGCTCGCATTCAACATGTCGAGCCATCGTCCAACCGAGTACCGGGAGCTCGACTCCTTGCCCGGCTGGGCGCGCCAGACGATCGCGAAACACGCGCGCGATCCCCGGCCCGTTCTTTATTCGCTCGAGCAACTGGAGAACTCGCAGACGCACGATCGATTGTGGAACGCGGCGATGGGCCAACTGCGCAGCGAAGGTTGGTTCCACAACTACCTGCGCATGCTCTGGGGGAAGAAGATCTACGAGTGGTCTGCGAGCGCGGAGGAGGCGCTGAAGGCGATGGAGTACTTGATGGACAAGTACTCACTCGATGGCCGCGACCCCGTCTCGTGGAGCGGCTACTTCTGGGTGCTCGGCCGGTACGACCGCGCGTGGGGTCCCGAGCGGAAGATCTTCGGCAAGCTCCGGTACATGTCGTCGGACGCGACCGCGAAGAAGCTCTCGGTGAAGAAGTACATCGCGAAGTACGGAGGCTCCGACCTCGCTTGACGTGATGCCGTCGACGAGCCGACGCTCATCGCATCACCGAGGGTCGGCGAGGGCGACGGTGATCACGTCAAGAGAGGTCAGAGAAGATGCGCGCGGTCCTGCAGCGAGTGAAAGAGGCGTCGTGCACCGTCGACGGGAAGATCACGGGGAAGATCGGTCCCGGGTTGATGGTGCTGCTCGGCGTCGGCAAGGGCGACACCGAGAAGGATCTCGAGTTCATGGTCGACAAGATCCCCGCGCTGCGAATCTTCGAAGACGCCGCGGGGAAGATGAACTTGTCGTTGATGGACACTTCGAAGGCGATGCTCGCGGTGAGTCAGTTCACGCTCTTTGCGGACACGAAGAAGGGGCGGCGGCCGAGCTTCATCGACGCGATGGAGCCGGAGGAGGCGAAGCGGTTGTACGCGTTGTTTTGTGAGCGGTGTCGCTCACTGGGCATCGATGTTCAGGAGGGGATCTTCGCGGCGGACATGAAGGTCGCGTTGATCAACGACGGTCCCGTGACGATTTGTCTCGATAGTCGCTGAGGACGCCCCTCACCCCGACCCTCTCCCCGCTGGCGCAGGGAGAGGGAGCATCGTGCGCGCTTTTTCCAGCACAGTCGCGGCTTCGAGCTTCAGCATGCAGTGGTGATGGCCCAGCGGGCACTTCTCGGAGCCGTGATTCGTGCACGGCGAGCAGCTTAAGTTGAGGGAGACCGGCGCTCCCGGCGGACGAGGTCCCCACCGCTTCACCGAAGTCGGACCGAAGATCGCGAGCGCGGGTTTTCCGAGCGCAGTCGCGACGTGCACCAGGCCCGAGTCATTGCCGATGAGGAGCTGCGCTCGCTGAAGTCCAGCAGCCACTTCGGTGAGCGACTCGGCGCTCAGATCTGCCTCGGGTGAAGCGCCCGCGCGGATCACGTCGAGCAACTCACCATCCATGGGGCCACCGACGAGCGCGATGCGATACCCATCAGCGCGCAGCGACTTCGCCACCTCCGCGAGGCGCTCCGCGGGCCAGCGCTTGGTGGCCCACGCTGCTCCCGGCGCGACGGCCACCCACTTTTCCCCGGGCATCAGCTGCTCGGCGCGCGCCTTCGCTTCTGCGCTGACGTGCACCTGCAGCGCGCCTGGAGGCGAGACCTGCGCAGCCCTTGCGTAGAGCTCGGTCTGCGGAAGCTGATTCAAGATCACGTCGCGGCCCACCAGGGAGCCGAGCGCCTGCAGCGCGGTCCTCCGCACGAAGCGCAACCGTTTCGGCGCAGCGGCGCGGCTCACTCTGATGGACCACAGCTTGTTCTGCAGATCGATCGCGAGATCGAAGCGGCCGCGCACTTCGCGAATCGCTGCCACGCGTGACGTCACGTCTTTGCGCGAAATCGGAATCACGCGATCGACCACGCCCTCGAGCAGGCCCGCGTACGCCGCGTCGGTCACCCACTCGATACGCACGCCGGGGAACTTCTGGCGAAGCGGCGCCACGAGACTGGTCGCCAGCACCACGTCACCAAGGGCGCTGTAGCGGATGAGGAGAATCGACTTCACGGAACGCGCTGACTACCGGGCTGGCGTGCGAGGTGCAAACCGCTCGCGGCATGAATCTGACCAACCAGCACCTGCAGCCCATTCTTGCCAGCATCACGGACACGCTGGCGCCCATGCCGGCTCAGCTCGAGCTCTTCAGCGACTGGGCAGATCAGCAAGCTTTGCGCCTGCGCCGCGCGGTGGAGAAGGGCCGCCAGTTCCTGGTCGCCGAAGCCGCGCTGCTGCGCGACGATCTCAACCTCTTCACTCCGCCCTGCGAGTTCGACGGGCAGTACCTCACGGCACGCACGGAGCGCCTGCGCCTCTGCCAACAACTCTGGCTCACTGGCCTCATCGACTTCGTCGACGATCTCCTCATGGAGCCGAAGACGGAGGTTCAGACCACGGCCTGGAAGCCGCCCACCACGACCTGGAGGCCTGAGTCGGTGGAGAACGTGGTCTCGTTGAAATCGGAGAACCTCTCTCTCGCCTCCAATCCCACGGAGGCGAGCGCCTCATCGAGAGTGGTTGCCGACAACCTGAGCGGCGACAGAGGGTGAACAGCGTCGGTGCGCTCGCGAAGATGCGGGACACCGATGATGCGGTGCGCGCTCCCTGCTTCAGGCTCGTTGAGCGCGTCGAAGGCGAAGGTGCCCTCGGGCTCGAGGTGCTTCGCCATCACTGACAACAGCGCATGGAGCTCATCGGGGCTGCGTGCGAGCCCGAGTGCTTGATGCGGAGCCAGCACCAGCGCGAACTTCTTCCTCAACTCCAGCGTGCGCGGATCATCGGGGATCACGCTCAGCCGTTCGGGGTGAGTCAGACTCAACTTTCGCTCGAGCACGAGGGCGCGGAGTGAGGGCGAAGGCTCCACCGCGACTACATCGTGACCGCGTGAAGCGAGGGCCGCGGCGACGAGGCCGTCTCCTGCTCCGAGTACGAGGACGTTGCCGGAAGCCCCAGTGAGCTTTCCGTAAAAACGGCTGGGTCCATCCAGTGCGAGTACGGGCGCCACACAACTGATCTACGCCCGACGGAGTTCATAGCCACGTGGGCTTTTTCGCCTAGACTGCGAACGTCCATGTCTACTGGAAGCATTCCTCAGCGCACGGTTCTCGGCGTTCGAGCGGCGACGGTAAGTGATCGATTTGCCTCGCAAGAGTTCAGCCTCGTGCTCGTCAACGGCCCGCAATCGGGACAGTCCTTTCCGATCGGCCAGTCGCTGAAGATCGGCAAGGCACCGGACAACGACGTGGTGCTCGATCACCCGACGGTGAGCCGCAATCACTTGAACGTGCGCCGCCAGGGCGATCACTTCCTCGTGCAGGATCTCGGCAGCACCAACGGCACCTTCATCGACGGAGCGCAGATCAAGGAAGGCTTCCTGCGCGCGGGTGCACTGCTCGAGGTCGGCGATGTGCAGCTGCGCTTCCAGCCGCTGCTGAAGTCGCTCGAGGTCTCTCCGGCCTCGGACAATCGGCTCGGTGATCTCGTCGGCAACTCGGTGCCGATGCGGCAGATCTTCGCGCTCATTCAGCGCATCGCTCCGACCGATTCGACGTTGCTGCTGATCGGTGAGACCGGCTGCGGCAAGGGCGCGGCGTCGCGCACCATTCACAAGCTCTCGCCGCGTGCGACGGGCCCCTTCGTGATCTTCGACTGCGCGTCGGTCTCGGAGAATTTGATCGAGAGCGAGCTCTTCGGTCACGAGAAGGGCGCGTTCACCGGCGCGGTCGCTCAGCGGGTGGGTTGTCTGGAGCGCGCTGACGGCGGCACGCTGTTCATCGATGAGATCGACGATCTGCCGCTCGACTTGCAGCCGAAGCTGCTGCGCGCGCTCGAGGATCGTGAGTTCCGCCGGCTGGGTCAGTCAGGCTCGGCGCACAAGTTCGACACGCGGGTGATCGCGGCGTCGAAGAAGGATCTGTGGGCCGAGACGCAGGCCGGGCGCTTCCGCGAAGACCTCTACTTCCGGCTCTCGGTGTTCACGCTCACCCTGCCCTCGCTGCGCGATCGCAAGGAAGACCTGCCGCTGCTGGTGGATGCGCTCGCGGGTGCGAATTTGTGGAACCGGCTGCACGACAAGCAGCGCGACCAGTTCACCAATCACACGTGGCCTGGGAACGTGCGTGAGTTGAGGAACGCGGTCGAGCGGTTGAAGCACGTCGCCGACATTCCGGAGCTCGCGAGCGAGAATTTTCTCCGGGAGTACTCGGGGCCGGACAAGCAGGAGGGCGAGACGCTCCCTGTGAATTACGCGGGCCCGTTCAAGGACGTGAAGGACGATCTCATTCGCGGGTTCGAGCGCGAGTACCTCACGCGGTTGCTGTCGAAGACCCGCGGGAACATCGCGAAGGCGGCGCGCGACGCGGGGCTGGATCGGAAGCATCTGTACTCGCTGCTGCATAAGTACGGACTCGTTCAGACCTCAGAGGAGTGACCCAGTATCTTCCTCTCCCTTCGGGAGAGGGTCGGGGTGAGGGCGTACGGCTTCGCCAGCTCCCAAGCACCCGGACGATTCATGATCTCGTTCGTGCTCGATTCGAACTGGCCTCTCTCTTCGCGGCTCCCTTTCACTCGCTGGACGAGGCTTCGCGAAAATTGGGCGCTCTCAGGGGGGTGAGTATGTGTCTCCCTCTCCCTGCGGAGCGGGGAGAGGGTCGGGGTGAGGGGCCTACTTCCGCGGCACGTTCCGATTCCGCAGCTGCAGGTACCGCTCACTCGCGGCGAAGCGGACGAGTTCCATCATCTCGCTCGGGAGCGCCTTCTTCGCCCTGAGACTCGCGATCGCCGGAGCAATTCCTCCGCACACCACGAGCCCCGCGCGATTCGCTGAGTGACGGGCACCATCAGCGAGCACGCCAAGATCGAGCCGCGTTCCCACCGACTTCACCAGCTGCCGCAAGCGATCCCACGCGCGCGCGGGCACCGCATCGCGGAACATCTTCGTCTCGCCCGGAGTCGCCCGACCCTCGACGACCTGCGACACCAGCACGAGTCCACGAAGCAGCTGCTCGCGACGAAGCGAACGAATCGCCATCAACTCCGGCTGCAGGGTCATCAGGGTGCGGCCCGCGAAGAACCGAAGCTCGGCGTCGGTGACTTCCTTCTTCACCGCGAGCTTGCCCACGAGGATCCGCGGCTCGGTGGTGAACACCAGCGAGAGCGGAGGACCTGGCTCGTCGGACAAGTACACGTCGGGAGAGCGCACTCCGAGAATGCGCACGGCAGCGAGCAGCGCATCTGCCACCGAACGAGCGCCCTTCCCTGCGTCGAGATGGAACTCGTCGTCGGTGCCCGCGTCCTTCCCGCGCGCGGGATTGAGCCGACAGAGCGCCGTACCGACGAGGCTGAGCAACTCACCACCTTCACCGCGGAGTGACGGGTGCTTGAGCCCCGCGCGATCGGTCGCATTGAGAATGAGCCGCGGTGCGCGCGGAGCCGCGTGCGGATCTCCCTCGAGAGCACGCGCGATCTCGAGCATCAACGACGAGCGCGCAGGATCGTTCGCGGTGTCGAAGTGCTCGGCGAGCATCTTGTAGCCGTCAGCCTCGATCGGATTGGCGCGCACGTGCTCGAACAGCGCCTCGCGCTCGGCGGTGAGCGCCAAACGCGCGGGTGAAGGACCGATCGAAGGAGGAATCGAGATCGAGGGATCGCCCAGCTCCACACGCAGCTCGGCGGTGCGGCGCTCTTCGACGACGGGCGCTTCGTCGACTTCGTAGACAGGCACCGGACCGCGATGACGCTCAGCCTCGTCAGGCACTTCGACTTCGTCTGAGCCGATCTGCTCGGGCTCGTCCTCGTGGAGCTGTGGCTCCGCGGGAGGCGCGGGGGTCGGCGTGGCCTCGTCGTCGAGCTCGTCGATGGGGAGCTCGCGCGTCGTCCCCGCCGGCTCGAGGTCGTCCTCGCTCTCTTGCGGTGGCTCGTAGTCCTCAGGGTCTGCCACTGGCGGCCCCGGCCTCACCGCGGGCATCGGGTCAGCGGTGATGGCCGCGATCTGCCTCGCGACGCGCGGAGCGACACGCACGTGGTCTCTCGACTTCTGCTCGGGCTCGACGCGCGCGCCGAGCCTCATCGCGAGCTTCTCGAAGGCGTCCTGCTGCTCCTGCGTGAGGATCACCGGGTTGCTCTTCGGCCGCACCGAGCGACGCGGAGGAATCACGAGCGGACCACCAGGCAGCACGGGCGCGGGCTGATTCGACGGAGGAGGAGGCTGGACCGGAATCGTCGGAATCTGCGCGCGAATCGGCTTCGACGGAGGCAGAGGAACCGCGGTGGCTGCGTCCGGGAGTCGCTCGCGCTGGATTTTCTCCGCGCGGGTCTCGTAGGTCTGCGCGCGCGCTTCGTCTCCGAGCTGCTCGCGTACGAAGGCACCGAGCCGCTGCCAGAGCTTCATGCGCTGGTACGGATCGTCCGTCGCGGTCGCGGCGTGTTCGAGCGCCCATGCGGCCTCGGCATCGCGCTGACCGAGACCGATCAAACGATCTGCGTACGCGAGCCACGCTTCGCGGTGACCAGGCTCGGCGCGCACCGCCTGCTTGAGGGCCTCGAGCGCGTCACCGGAGCGACCAGCGCGCTCGAGCAGGGTGACCAACTCCATGCGCATCAACCGCGGACGGGGACCACGAGGCTCACGAGCGAGCGCCTCGGTGATGAGCTTCTCGAGCGCGCCGTCGTCACCCGCGGCGCGAGTCAGCGCGAGGAGCCGAGCCGAGGCCTCTTCGTCTCCCGGCAACTCCGCGAGCACTTCAGACCAGCTCGCCCGAGAGAGCCGGGCATCGCGCGCGGGTGAGTCAGCGAGTCGCGCGAGGCGGCGGTAGAGATCTCCGCGACCCGCGCTGCGCTTGTGAATCTTCCCGAGCGCCTGCTCGAAGAAACGGAGCGGACCGAGATCGTTCTGCACCGCCGCGAGCTCCGCCAGACCTGCGGCCGCCTCTGGGTAGAACGCGGAGATCTTCAGCGCCGCTTCGAAGTCACCACGCGCTGCTGCGACTTCACGACGCGTGAGCGCTTCCTCGGCGCGGAGGACGAGCGCACGAGCGCGTTCGGTGGGCTGTCCGGCCTGCTTCACGCCCGCGTCGAGCGCCTGGCGAACACCGGTGTTGTCTTTCTGCTGGGCGAGCAGGCGCACCTGCTCAGAGACCGCGCGTGTATCGCCCGTCGCCGCGGCGACCTCGGCCCACGCACGTGCGGCGCCTTCCGGATCCTTCAGCTCTGACTCGAGGAGCTCGGCGAGTTTTTCCGCCCACTGGCTCCGCTGGGCCTTGTCCGTCGTGCGGGCGAGCGTGTCTCGGTAGAACGCTGCGAGCTCGCGCCAGGCACCGCGCTGAATGAAATGCGCCTCGAGCTTCTGCGCAGCGCGCGGATCGGGACCTTCTCGCACGGCTACCGCGAGGATCGCGGCGGCTTCGGGCTTGCGCCCCACGGCTTCTGCCGCCTGCGCGACGGCCATCAGCTCGAGCTGCGTGCTGTGTCTGCGCGGCTCAGGCGGAGCAACGGGCTTCGGTGTCGGCGTCGGAGTGGTCTCACCCGAGACGGAGTTCACCGTGCCGACGAGCGGCGTGGTGTCGACGCTGTGGACCGTGCGATCGCCGGAGTCAGTGCCGTCTGAGAGACCGAGCTCATCGACGAGTGATTGAGCCGAGGCGCGCTGACCGACGCGATCTCCGAGGCTGAGCACGACTCGCGCCGCTTCTTCGAGCGCACGACCAGGAGCCTTCGCGCGATGCAGATTCCTCAGCCAGAGGAGGCGAAGAACGAACGCGCTCTGCATGTCCTTGCCCTGCTCTGCGTACTGCGCGGCCTGCATCGCACGGAGCGCCGCGCGAGCAGGATC
>CBIHPJ010000277.1:0-10672 GCA_966211295.1 uncultured Myxococcales bacterium
TGGTGAGCGTGCCGGCGATACCGCTGCCCACCTGGACGATCGCGATCGTCCGTGAGCCCATGGTGCACACCACGCCGTCACCCGTGTAGCCGGAGTTGCACGTACAGGTGCGGCTCCCCGGAATGTTCGCGCACATCGCGTTCGCCGAGCAGCCGCCGTTGTTGTTGGAGCACTCGTTGATGTCGTTGCAGGCGGTGATGCCGTCGCCCGTGTAGCCACTCGGGCATGCGCAGGTGCGAGTGGTGGGGCTGGTCGGCGTGCAGATCGCAACCGCCTGGCAGCCGCCGTTGTTCGGGGAGCACGGGTTACCCGCCGTGCAGGTGATCCCATTGCCGCTGTACCCGGAGTTGCAGGCGCACATGCGCGAGCCCGGAGTGTTGGTGCACGTCGCGTTCACCGAGCACCCGCCGTTGTTGTTCGAGCACTCGTTGATGTCGTTGCAGGCCGTGATGCCGTCGCCCGTGTAGCCGGAGGGACAGGTGCAGGTGCGCGAGGTGCCGTTCATCGAGGCGCAGGTCGCGTTCGAGAGGCAGCCACCGTTGTTCGTCGCGCAGAGGTTGATCAGCGAGCAGGTGAGGCCGTCTCCCATGTAGCCCGCGTTGCACGCGCAGGTGCGGCTCCCCATGGTGTTGGTGCAGGTGGCGTTGCCCGAGCAGCCGCCGTTGTTGCTGAGGCACTCGTTCACGTCGACGCAGGTGCTGCCCTGCTGCACGTACCCCGTGTCGCAGGTGAAGCCGCAGGTGCCGGTGGAGCAGGTGGCCGAGCCGTGAGCAGGAGCGCTGCACGCCATGCACGCCGTTCCGCACGAGGTGGGCGCGGTGTTCGAGACGCACGTGTTGCCGCAGGCGTGCTGAGCCGAGGGACAGCTGCACACGCCGCTGGAGCAGGTGCCGCCCTGCGGGCAGTCGGTGGAGAGACGGCAGCCCACCGCGCACTTGTGAGTGACGGGATCGCAGAAGTAGCCCGAGCCGCACTGCGCCTGCGCGACAGTGCAGTCGTCGGGGAGCAGCTGGCACCTCGCGTTGATGCAGACCTCGCCGTTGCCGCACACGTTGCCGCAGGAGCCGCAGTTCTCGAGCGAGGAGCCCAAGTCGAGACACTCGGTACCGCACTGGCTCAGCGTGCCCGCGCAGAAACCTGCGTCGGGGGAAGAGCCGCCGCCTCCGCCTGATCCGCCGCCCGTCGCTCCGCCTCCACCGCCGGAGCCTCCGCCCATCGCGCCGCCTCCGCTTCCACCGGTGCCGCCGCCCATCGCTCCACCACCGCTGCCTCCTCCGGTGCCACCGCCCGAGGTGCCGCCGCCTCCGCCCGTGGTGGTTCCGCCGCCGCCGCCCGCTTGCGAAGCGGGAACGCAGGTGCCGAACTCGCAGCTGTTGTTCACGGGGCACGACTGGCACGTGAAGCCCGAGGCGCCGCACGCCTGGGTCGAGTTTCCGGCCTGGCAGGTGCCGGCCGAATCACAGCAACCCGAGCACGTGTCAGCGCACGTTGCAGTGGGCTTGGGGCTGCACCCGAGAAGGAAGAGGCTCGCGACGAGCGCACAGCGAACGAAATGAGACATGGGCGGGGAAACTAGCGTCAGCGTCCGCAAATTCGGGAGAAAGTCAGCCGAGAATTCGGTCGAGTTTGTCAGGCTGCTTTTCAGCGCAAGGAGATCGCGGAGATGCGGAGCCGGCCGATAACGCAGCATGACTTCGCTCTCCTCCATCGCGTCGAATCGGCCCCTCGGAGGCGTGCATCGCCGTGATCATTCGACCCTGAAGATCGCTACGTACAACGTGCTCTTCAAGACGAGCCCGGCGCAGACCAAGGCCGACCTCTCGCGGCTGATGGAGCACAACGGCGTGCTCAACCTGCAGGAGTTCACGCCTCCTCATCAGCGCGTCATTCCCTGGGCGCACAGCAAGGGTTGGGGCGCGTTTCATCCGAAGGGAACTGAAGCCGCGGTGATGTGGGATCGCGAGAAGTACAAGATGGAGAAGGCTGGTTCGGTGAAGCTGAACGAAGGCACCGATCTCGCCGGGCGTCACTACCCCGCGCATCGCGCCACGTGGGTGCGGCTCCGCGATCGCGCGACGGGCGAAGTGTTCACCACGGTCTCGGTTCACACCATCGCGCACAACCGCGGGCCGAAGGTGACTCCGAAGGTCGATGCGATCGCGCGTCACCAGTTCCGCGTGCTGGGCGAGCTGGCGCAGAAGGCGTCAGGTCATGGTCCCGTCTTGATCGGCGGAGATCTCAACACGCAGCCCGGTCGGCAGCAGACCTGGCCCGGAAAGATCCTGAAGAACGCGAAGCTCGAGTCGAACTGGCAGCAGCTCGGCACGAAGGGCGTGGGGCCGGGAACGCACGGCCACTCGTTCATCGATCAGTTCCTCACGCTGAAGCCGATGCGGAAGGACTTGAGGCTGATGTCTCACGACATCGTTCGTGGGCTTCACTCCGACCACAACGCGTTGCGCGCGAAGTACCGGCTCGGCTGACGCGATTCACTGTTAGCGCTGAATGACCGCGCGCACTTCGGAGAAGCGGCGCTGCGCGATCGCCTCACGCGGCCCCACGAGGAAGAGACGGCCGTGCCCTGCGAAGTTCCATGGCGCGTCGGACTCGAGCTGGAGCAGCGGAACCCAGCTCTGAGTCGCTCTTTCGACGAGGTCCGCGTAGCTCGCTTCCATGTCCACCTCGCGCAGCGCTTCAACGAGTGCCTCGTCTTGCACCGAGTGTGAATGACCGAGCAGCTGGTGCGGAAACTTCGAGCGGAAAGCGTCGCTGTATTCTTCGAACGGCTTTCCCGTGCCGTCGTCTTCTTCGTCGAGCTTCTCGAGCGCAGCGTGAATCGTCGGCCAGCGGAAGTTGGGCGCGTCGGTGAAGGGCGTGAAGGTGAGCGCTTGATGCGGCAGCTGAACTCCGCGTGTCATCGGCTTGCCGGCGCCTTCGACGAAACGCACTTCGAACACATCGCTCCAGCGCTTCAGTCCTTCGCTTAACGGCTTCACTCGCTCATCGCCGTCGTCATGAAGACCGAAGACGAGGAGGCGGCCACGCGCGGGCAGCAAGTCAGTGGGCGGTACCTCCGAAAGGTCGAGCTCGAGCAAGAGCGGGAGCGGCACTCCTTTGCGCTCTGGCCACTCGAAGTTCTCGGGGACGGTGGCGCTTCCTCCACGATGCGAACGGAGCGCACTCGAGGCGTCGAAACGAATTCCGATCGCCGGGCGCGATTCCTTCGTGGCGAGGCGCTCGATGCCCGTCGGTCTCGGCTTGAGTGAGTCGTTGTCGAAGAACTCGGATTGGCGCGCGAGCACTTGCCTGAACTCCACGCGGCCATTCGCGGTGTCGAAAGGCGCGAGCTCCGGCTCTTCGGCGATGGTGCACTGGGCGACACCCTTGAGGGTCATCTTCTTCTGCTTCTTCGGTGGAGTGCTCTCCGCTTCCGCGGCGAGGCGATCGAGCATCGGCAGCGCTCGCTCGGGAATCTCTGCTTCAGCCACGCGCGCAATGAGCTCGTAGCCGGCGCCGCTGTATTCGTACGCGAAAGGACGCACGTCGAGCGAGGTGAGCCCCATCGTCATCAGCACCCAGTGCGGCTGTGGCTTCTCCACGCGCCAGGCTGCAACCGAGGTGAGGCGGCTGAGTCCCTGCTGAAGGATCTGCGGAGCGGATCCCCACTGCCGCGTGCCCGCTGCGATCAAGGCGTCGTCACCACGCTCGAGTGACGGCGCGTCGATGACCGCAGGCGCAGCAACAGGCTCGGGCACTGGCGCGAGTTCTTCCGCCACTTCGATCCGAGGAAGGGGCTTCTGGCAGTACGAACAGTACTTATCCGCGTCGCGTGCGTGGGCGAGGCAGCTGGGACAACGAGCCATGCACGCGTTCTACGACACGCGTCGATCAATCCAGCCTTCGATGTCGGCCATCACGGTCTGCTTGTCGATGTCGTGCAACAGATCGTGGTACCCGCCCTCGTAGAACTTGAGGGTCTTGTCGGTCGAGCCCGCGTGGTCGAAGAAGAACTTGCTGCCGCTGGGCTTGGTCACCCCATCTTCCTCGCCGTGCATGATCAACAGCGGCAGGTGGATCTGGCCGAACTCGCGGCGCAGGCGTCGGTCCGCGTCGATGAGCGCCGCCATGGTCTGAGCCGGTTGCTTCTCGTTGGCGATCAGCGGGTCGTTGTTCATCTCGTCGACCACCGAGGGGTCGCGCGAGAACAGCTTGTTCTTCAGCTTGACGACACCGGCATGCGGGGCGATGCGTGCGACTGCCTTCAAGAGCGACAGCGCGAAGTCAGGTTGAGGCACTTCATGCGCGAAGTCCTCGCAGATCAGCCCCGTGAGCTCGCTCTGATGATCGAGCGCATAGATGCACGACACGACGCCGCCTGCGCTGTGACCGAGCAAGAACACCGGCAACCCGGGCTCGCGCGCCTTGGCCAGGCGCACCATCTGGTGGAGGTCGCCCACGTAGTCGTCGATGTGCTGCACGTAGAAGCGCTCGCCTTCCGACTTGCCGCGTCCGCGCATGTCGAGCGCGTAGACCGCCAGTCCGTGCGTCGTGAGCTGCTCCGCGGCCCAGGCGTACTGCCCGCTATGTGCGTTGAACCCGTGGTTGATCACGACCACTCCGCGCGGAGGCGTGTCTGGCCGCCAGCAACGAAAGAAGATCTTGAGCCCATCTTTCCCCTCGAACGTCTCCTGCTTCATGACGCGCTCCTTTCGACGTCAGCGCTGGGGCATTTGTTACGGCCGGGAGAGCGCGACGACACTGCTGATCGGGCTATTGAGCGGACATCATGAGTGCTCGAACGTTGGGGCTGGCCGTCGTGCTGGTCGCGATCGTCGCTGCCAGCGCCGCTTCCCGAACGCCCGAGCGAGGGCGAATGACCATCATTGAGCTCACGTCTGCGGACGCGGAGTGCTTCGTGAAGGGCTATCGGGTGCTCGAGCCGCAGGTGAGCGACAAGGAGAACGTCACCTTCTTGCTGCGGAGTCCCCCGACGCCTTGCGAGGTCGAAGTTGCACCGGCGGGAAGTGGGAAGGGCGGGGGCACCCGCGTCCGTTTCTTTTCGGATGGCGGGTACGACATCAAAGGCACCAAGTAGTGGCTTACGTGCTCAGTGCACCGAGCTTGAGCCGCACTTCTTCGAGCTCTGCTTGCGGATCTGAGTCCCAGGTGATGCCGCCGCCGACTCCGTACCGCCACTCGTTTCCGATCTTCTCCGCGGTGCGGATCAGAAGCGCGACTCGTGAAGCGCCGTTCGTCTCGAGCCCGAGCGCTCCGCAGTAGGCGCCGCGTGGAGTGGACTCGAGCTTCGCGATGTCTTCGAGCGCAGCTTCGCGCGGCGCGCCGGTGACGGAGCCTCCGGGGTGCACCACCGCGAGGACGTCTTGCAGCGTGGTGCCTTCGCGGAGCATGCCTTCCACGTCCGCCACGCTCTGCACCACGTAGGGGAGCTCGATCATTCGGCGCTCGTTGCGGACGATCACGGAGCTCGGTTCGCAGAGGCGATTCAGATCGTCGCGAAGGAGATCGGTGATCATCGCCAGCTCAGCGCGATCTTTGTCGCTTCGCTCGAGCCACTCCCGCTGATCCGCTGGAGCGGTGCCTTTCATCGGCTCGACGTGGATCCAGCGGTCTTGCGTTTCCACCAGCAGCTCGGGACTCGCGGAGACGAGCTCGACTCCGTTCATGCGAACCCACGCGGCGAAACGCGGGACCGCGCGGCGGCAGAGATGCGCGAGGAGCTGCGCTCCGCTCGCGGTCTCGAGCTTCGCTCGGAGCGTGAGGTTCACCTGGTACACGTCGCCGGCGGCGATGTGCTCGCGGATCGTCTTCACTCCGTCGAGAAAATGCGTCTCGTCGAGGTCCACCGTCGGCGCTTTCGCTTCGACGTCGAAGTCGACTTCTACTGAGCGCGCGGTGCCGACGATGCGCTCTGCCTTGCCTTCGGCTTTGGCGAACCAGAGGACATCGCGTCCCTCGCCCGGTTCGAAAAGGGTCCACACATCGTTTGCGTAGCCTGGTGCTAGCAGTGCGAAGTTGTCTTTCAGCTCACTGAGGCGGACTCGCCCCTCTCCCCGACCCTCTCCCCGCTGGCGCAGGGAGAGGGAGAGCTTCGGATCTTCAATCGACCGAAGGTTCTTGCCGAAGAACTTCGCGAGCAGCTCTCGACCTCGCGGCGTGCCGAAGGAGTCCGGATGAAACTGCACTCCGGCCATCGGCAACGTCTCGTGCTCGATCGCCATCACCGTGCGATCGGCGAGACGGGCGACCACTCGCAACGGAGAACGCACTTCGTCCAACGAGAGCGAGTGGTACCGCATCACTTCGAACTCGCCGCTGGGGAACGCGCCTTCTCCAGTGAAGGAAGCCATCGCTCGCTTGCCGTGCGCAGGAAGAGACCGAACGAGCCGCGCACCAAAGGCCATGCCCAGCGCCTGGTGACCGAGACACACGCCGAGGAAGGGCAATTTCCGCCGCTCGATCTCCCGCACCAGCTCCACCAAACCCGCGCGAATCGGATCCTTCGGGCCCGGCCCCATCACCACCACGTCCGCCTGATCCAGCCGTCCCTTGGCCTGATCAGCGCTCACCACCTCAATCTCAGATCTTGAGAAAGGCAGCGAATCAATGACGTTCCACGAGAAGGAGTCGTGGTTCTCGATGAAGAGCACCCGGGCCACTTCGGGGGCTTCTACCTCAGGGCGACACTCGCTCCGTCGCCTGTTTGCCCACACGTCCTTCCATCAGATACAGGACCCAGCAATTCGCCCGGGGAACCCGATGAATCGCCGTCTGGTGGTGTTTGCCGCAATCGCGTTGAGCGCGTGCGGTCGAGAGAATGATGTGAAGCCTGTGCTCGACGCGGGCTCGACTCCGCTCCCCACGAGCGTCTGCCTCGACAACGACGGTGATGGTTTTTCCGGCACCGGCGACTGCACCGCTGAAGCCGTGATCGACTGCAACGATCGCGACTCGAGCGTGTTCCCCGGCGCGCTCGAGGTGTGCAACGGCGTCGACGACAGCTGCAACGGGCAGATCGACGAAGGCCTCCCGGTCGTCTCGTACTACCGCGACGAAGACGCTGACGGCGTCGGCTCCATGAAGACGGGAGAAGGTTGCAAGAGCCCTCCGATGGGGAGCGTCACGCAGTCCGGCGACTGCAACGATCGAGACGCCACCATTCGCCCCGGCGCCGCCGAGACCTGCAACGGCATCGACGACGACTGCGACGGCAGCAACGACAACGGGCTCCCGTTCCAGGACTTCTACGTCGACGTCGACGGTGACGGCTTCGGAGCGGCGGGCACCACGCCGGTGAACTCCTGCCAGACCTCGGTGATGGGCCGGGTGACCAACCCGAGCGACTGCAACGACAACAACCCGACCATCAAGCCGGGCGCGGTCGAGCTCTGCAACAAGACCGACGACAACTGCGATGGCCAGATGGACAACGGCATCGCGTACACGAATTACTACCCCGACATCGACGGCGACGGCTTCGGCGACGCCACCGCGCAGGCCGAGAGCAGCTGCGCTCCGCTCGCGGGCAAGGTCGACAACTCGAGCGACTGCAACGACGCGTCTGCCACCGTGAAGCCGATGGCGCCCGAGACCTGCAACGGCGCCGACGACGACTGCGACACGCAGATCGACGAGGGCCTCACCTTCATCAACTACTTCCCCGATGGCGACGGAGACGGTTTCGGTGCCGCCGGTGCGACCGCGCAGTCCTCGTGCATTCCCGTTCCCGGCAAGGTCACCAACGCGAACGACTGTAACGACATGTCAGCGATGGTGAAGCCGACCGCCACCGAGATCTGCAACGGCGTCGACGACGATTGCTCGGGCGCGATCGACAACGGGCTCACCTTCACCAACTACTACGTCGATGGTGATGGAGACGGCTTCGGGGCTGCGACGGGCACGCCGCAGTCTTCGTGCTCACCGGTGAGCGGCCGCGTGACGAATAGCCAGGACTGCAACGACGCCAACCCCGCGGTGAAGCCCATGGCCCCGGAGACCTGCAACGCCGTCGACGATGACTGCGACGGGCAGACCGACGAGGGCCTCACCTTCGTCAACTACTACCCCGATGGTGATGGCGACACGTTCGGCTCCGCGAGCGCGAGTCCGCAGTCGAGCTGCACGCCGATCAGCGGCCGCGTGACGAATCACACCGACTGTAACGACGCGAACGCCTCCATCAATCCGAGCCGCGTCGAGGTCTGCAACGGCCTCGACGACAACTGCGCGGGCGGGGTGGATGAAGGACTCCCCACGCAGAATTATTACGTCGACGCCGACATGGACGGACGCGGGCGCCAGGGCAGCGCGCCGATCGCCTCCTGCGGTCCGGTGAGCGGGCGCGTGACCTCGAGCGACGACTGCAACGACTCGAACGCCACCGTGCTCCCGGGCGCGCCTGAGCTCTGCAACAGCGTCGACGACAACTGCGACGGGCAGATCGACAACGGAGTGGCGACGCAGAACTACTACGTCGACTCCGACTCCGACGGCTACGGAGCGACTGGCTCGGTGCCGCAGCCCTCGTGCAGCGTGATCACCGGTCGGGTGACGAACAACCTCGACTGCAACGACATGAACTCCGCGGTGCGGCCGAACGCGACGGAGATCTGCAACCTGATCGACGACGACTGCGACGCGGCCGTCGACGAGGGCCTCACCGTGCTCGCCTACTACCCCGACGTCGACGGCGACGGTTACGGAGCGAGCGGCGCGACCGCGCAGAACTCGTGCGCGCCCGTGAGCGGCAAGGTGACCAACAACACCGACTGCAACGACTCGAACCTGAACATCCGCCCTGGCGCGTCAGAGATCTGCAACGGCATCGACGACAACTGCGCGGGCGGCATCGACGAGGGACTGCCCACGCAGAACTACTACGTCGACGCGGATACCGACGGCTTCGGCCGCGCGGGCTCGGCTGCGATCGCCTCGTGTGGACCGGTCTCGGGCCGGGTGGCGAACAACACGGACTGCAACGACACCAACTCGGCCATCAAGCCGACGGCCTCGGAGATCTGCAACGGCATCGACGACAACTGCTCCGGTGCGGTCGACGAAGGCAATCCCGGTGGTGGCGGCGCGTGCAGCACCGGTCAGTCGGGCGTCTGCGGTCCGGGCACGCTCACCTGCCAGTCGGCCACGGTGACCTGCGTGCGCAACACCGCGCCCAGCACCGAGATCTGCAACACCGTCGACGACGACTGTGATGGCCAGACCGACGAAGGCTTCACCGGTCTGGGCACCAGCTGTAGCGCGGGGCAGGGTGTCTGCCTCCGCAACGGCACCAACGTGTGCAACGCGGGCGGCAGCGCGGTGGTCTGCAACGCGACTCCTGGCAGCCCGACGGCCGCTGCGTGCGATGGCGCCGACAATGACTGCGACGGCATCGTCGACGAGCCGGTGCTCACCAGCACCAGCAACGTGAGCGCGACCGCCTTCCAGGACCTCGAGGTTCGCCCCTTCTTCTACGGGACGTGCGGCGGAGGCATCACCGGCACCGGCACCGACCCCCTCTACGCGGGCGCACTCCTAATGGGCGGACCGGGTAGCGGCCTCACCATGCAGCGGCTCGACACCACGGGTGTTCCCAATGGCGGGAGCGTGTCGATCACCTCGCTCAGCTACTCGGACGTCGACTTTGCGCAGGCGGGTGATGGCTGGGTGGTCGCCGGCGTGTGGGACTACAACAACACCGAGATCGACCTCTATTACACCGACCTCAACGGGGCTCAGCGCGCGCTCAAGTACACGCAGTTCGTCGGCGCGGGCACGCCGATCCTCGACTCGCTGCGCGTGGTGCGGGGCAACGGCCGCCGCGTGACGCTGGTGTGGCGCGAGAACGGCGTGGGCATCAAGTTGGCGCAGGTCGAGGCGTGCAACATCTCCGGTTCGTGGGAGCTCCGCGCGCCAGGCTGTGCGTCCACGACGCTCACGTCGATGACGATCGCAGGCTCCGCCACGGCGATCCCCGGAGTGGCGGCTGACTCCGCGCACATCGACTGGGCGACCCAGAACTGCGTCGCCACCACCCAACAGCGCCGCATCGCGATCGCGTACCTCGCCAATGCGACGACGCTCAAGTTCTTCAAGGTCGACGAGAACGGCCTGAACAAGGACGCCACCGAGACCATCGCCGACACCGAGACGTCGCCGCGCGTGCTCGCCGAGCCCGACCTCACGTACTTCAAGGACTCGTCGAACGTGGATCAGTTCTTCATCGCCTACGTGATGAAGGACTCCGGCACGACCACGCCGCAGGCCGACCTGCAGCTCTGGCTGACGAATGACCCGTACTACAACTACGCGTGGTTCGATTACGCGACGCAGACCGGCGTGAACTCGATCGCGCGTCCGCGCACCAGTGCGACGGCCACTGGTTTGTGGCTCACCGCCAGCCGCTGGGTCGCTGATGCCAGCACCTTCAAGAAGCAGGTGATGACGCGCACCCTCGATCTGGTCGGCAATCGCACGCCGGCGGGCAGCGCGGTGGAGCTCTCTCCGACCTCAGGCGTGTGCGCGGCAGATCCTGCGTGCCGTCCCGGTGACAAGAACGGCTTCACCAACTGGGCGCCCTTCAGCCGCGTCTATTACGCGGGCACGGGTTCGACTCCGGTCGGATCGTGCTCGAGCACGCTCACCTGCAACTAAA
>CBIHPJ010000278.1:0-10648 GCA_966211295.1 uncultured Myxococcales bacterium
CTCCCCGCTTCGCAGGGAGAGGGAGGAATGGGTCACTCAGTGGGAGGCGGCTCAGCAGGCCGTGCTTGGTCGACTGGATTCAAACGAGCTCAGTGAACCGTCCGTCGCTCGCGCACTCGTGTCGGCGATGCCTCCTCGCACTTCGTTGTTTCTTTCCAGTTCGATGCCGATTCGCGACGTCGACGCGTTTGCGACGAAGAGTGAACCGCTGCGTGTCTTCACCAATCGCGGCGTGAACGGGATTGATGGCGTGATCTCGTCGGCGCTCGGTGTCGCGGCTGGAACCGGAAGGCCTGCAGCGCTGCTGATTGGCGATGTCGCGCTGCTGCACGATCTGTCGGGGCTGTTGATCGCGAAGCGCCACTCGATCTCCCTGACCATCGTGGTGGTGAACAACGACGGTGGGGGCATCTTTCACTTCCTGCCGATCGCGGATCGGACGAAGCACTTCGAGGAACTCTTCGGCACTCCGCACGGAGTCGATCTCGAGCACGTCGCCGCGATGGCCGGAGCAAAGCTGCATCGGCCCACCGAGCTCACTGGGTTCGGTCAGACGGTGACCCAGTGTCTCGAGGGCGGGCTGCACTTGATCGAAGTGCGGACCAAGCGGACCGAGAACGTCGACGCGCATCGTTCGCTCTTCGCGAAGCTGGCGGAGGCCGTACCATGAAGCTCACGTCCACCACCTGGGGCCGCGGTCCCACGAAGGCGCTCTTCCTTCACGGCTTCACCGGCACCTCCCACTCGTTCGATCACCTCGAGCCGATGCTCGGCGAGTCGTTCACTGCGACGTCCGTCGAGATCCCGGGTCACGGTGGAACTCCGGCCGCGGGCTGGGACGAGACCGTCGAGGCGATCGCTGCGCTCATTGAGCAGCGCACCATCTTGATCGGCTACTCGCAGGGAGCACGGTTGGCGCTCGCGGTGGCCGCGCGTGTTCCCTCGAAGGTCGAGCGGCTGGTGCTCGAGTCCTGCGCTCCGGGATTGCGGCGCCGCCACGATCGCGTCCTGCGAAGGAAGGCCGACGAGTCGCTCGCGCACGCGCTCGACACCGATGGCGTCGACGCATTCGTCGCTCACTGGGAATCGCTCCCGATGTTCGAAGGTCTTCGAGCGCTTCCGTCCGCTGAGCAGCAGGCGCTTCGTGCTCGGAGATCGGCTCACACGGCGAACGGACTGGCTTCCGCGTTGCGGCTGCTGGGGCAGGGCGCACAACCGGATCTCTGGCCCACGCTGCAAGGGCTTCGCATTCCGACGCTCCTGATCACCGGCGCGAAGGATGAGAAGTACACGCGTTACGCACGGCAGATGGCGCGCGAGCTCCCGATGGGATGGCGCGTCTCGTTCTCGGGAGTCGGACACGCGCCGCACCTCGAGTGCCCCGCTGCGTGGGCCGCCGAGCTCAAGTCCTTCCTCGCGCCGCGCTGGCTCTCTGAGCCGGAAGGATTGGCCCCATGACGCGCGAATGTGTCTCCCTCTCCCTTCGGGAGAGGGTCGGGGTGAGGGCGTCCATCCCATGACAAAGCCCTCACCACTCGCCGCGTGGTTCCTCGCAACGCGCCCCCGCACGTTGGTCGCCGGTTTCATCCCGGTCGCTGTCGGCTCGGCCGTCGCCTATCGAGATCACGTCTTCGCGCTGCTTCCTGCTGTGGCCGCGCTGATCGGCGCGTTGCTGATCCAGATCGGCACCAACCTCGCGAACGACTACTTCGACTTCAAACGCGGAGCCGACACCGCCGATCGCCTCGGTCCTCCTCGCGCGACGCAGCAGGGATGGCTCTCTCCCGACGCCGTCTTCCGCGGCGCGATGGCGTGCTTCGGCCTCGCCTTCGTGGTGGGCATGTACCTGGTCTCTGTCGCGGGTTGGCCTCTCGTGGTGATCGGACTGTGCTCGCTCGCCGCCGGTTACGCGTACACCGGAGGCCCGTTTCCGCTCGCCTACAACGGTCTGGGCGACCTCTTCGTGCTCGTGTTCTTCGGCTTCGTCGCGGTCGGTGGCACGTACTTCGTGCAGGGGCAGAGCGTCTCCACCACCACGCTCTTCGCCGCGGTGCCGGTCGGACTGCTCGGTGTGGCGCTGCTGGCCGTGAACAACACGCGCGATGAGAAGACCGACGCGGCCGCGGGGAAGAAGACGCTCGTGGTGCGCTTCGGATCTTCGTTCGGCAAGGTCGAATACGTGAGCTGCCTGATCCTCAGCGCGCTCACGCCGCTGGCGCTCTGGCTCTCTGGAGTGACCGGGCCACTCGTGATGTTGAGCTGGCTCGCGATTCCGCTGGCGATTCCGCCGCTCCGTCTGCTCTTCACGCAGACCGGCGCCGCGCTGAACGGCGCGCTTGCAGGCACCGCACGTCTGCAGTTGGTGTTTGGGTTGCTCTTCGCAGTGGGGCTGGCGCAATGAAGCTCGAGATCGAACCGTTCACGCTCTGGCTGAGGAAGCCGATTCAGACCGCGCGTGGGCCGATGGACGAGCGCGTTGGCTTCCGAGTCGCACTGGTGGCCGATGGTGTGCGCGGGCGCGGCGACGCGATGCCGATGGCGTCGTTCGGCACGGAGACTCCGGAGGCAGCGCTCGCGGCACTGCGACGCTTTGAGC
Source organism: uncultured Myxococcales bacterium (assembly GCA_966211295.1). Taxonomy (GTDB): domain Bacteria; phylum Myxococcota; class Myxococcia; order Myxococcales; family Myxococcaceae; genus Archangium_A. The sequence goes on from CBIHPJ010000278.1 coordinate 2,597, forward strand.
TGACCAAGGTGCCAGAGACCGTCGAAGAGGTCGCGCTGGCGATCGAGGGACTGGCTGCGACTCCTGCTGCTCGTCACGCGGCTGAGTGCGCGCTGCTCGAGCACCTCGCACTGCGGAAAGGCGTGCTCGTCGCGACCTTGCTCGGGCCCGTGCGTCGCTCGCACTTCGTGGTGAACGCGCTGCTCGAGGGAGATGACGCCGCGGGTCTCGCTGCCTCGGCGGAGCGCGCAGTGAAGGCTGGTTTCCGCGTGGTGAAGCTGAAGGTCGCCGCGCGTCCTCTCGCGATTGAGGCTCAGCGACTCCTGGCCGTTCGGCGCGCGGTGGGATCTGACGTCCACATTCGCATCGACGCGAACGGCGGCTGGAGCGAGGCCACTGCACGCTCGGCGCTCCGTGGACTCGAGGCGCTTCAGCTCGAGGTCTGTGAGCAGCCGGTCTCTCCGACGGACGTAGAGGGGCTGCGGCGCCTGCGGCATCTCACTCCGTGTCGGATCGCCGCGGACGAGACGATGTTGTTGTCGAACGTGTTGCCTCGCTTGCTGGAGAAGGATCCGCGCGCTGCGGCCGACGTGATCGTGCTGAAGCCCGCGGCGCTCGGTGGATTGGTGAGATCGCTCGCGCTGGCGCAGCAGGCCTACGACTCCGGTGTGGGGGCGTACGTGACCACGCTGATGGACGGTCCGATCGCACGCGCGGCGGCGGCGCATCTCGCTGCTGTTCTTCCGAGCGCTGACTGGGCGCATGGCCTGTCGACCGTCGAGTTGTTCGAGGGCGTGCAGCCGGATCCCTTCACTCCGTTCGAGGGTGAGATCACGTTGCCTCGAGCGACGGGGTGGGGCGTTCCGTGAGCTTCGAGTGTCCGGTCGCGGCTGCGGCACGAGCTCGGCCTGACGCTCCCGCGGTGATCTTCGAGGGACGGACGTGGACCTGGGGCGAGGCCGATCGCGAAGTGAGCGCGGTCGCCGCGAGTCTCGACGTCGAGCCCGGTGATCGCGTCGCAGTGCGGATGTGGAATCGCCCTGAGCTGGCATGGCTGTTCTTCGCCTGTTCCCGCCGTGGCGCAGTCTTCGTTCCACTGAATGCGCGGCTCGCTCAGCCCGAGGTCGAACGTCTCCTTGCCCGGCTCGGAGCAAAGGTACTGCTCGGTGATCTCCCTCTCCCTGCGCCAGCGGGGAGAGGGGCAGGGGAGAGGGGCCGACCTCCCTCACTCGACGTCGCGGCCGCACTCTTCACTTCAGGGACGACGGGTGACGCGAAGCTGGTCGAGTTGACGCACGAGAACTTCCGAGCATCAGCGAGAGCAAACGCGATTCGCCTCGGAGGCGACGCGAAGCAACGCTGGCTCGGAACCCTTCCGCTCTTCCACATCGGCGGACTGGCGATGCTCTACCGCTGCGCTCTTTACGGAGCATCGATCGCGCTCGAGGCGCACTTCGATGCCCAACGGGCGTGCGACGCGATGGACCAAGGCTGCACACACGTGAGCTTCGTGCCCACGATGCTCGAGCGGGTGCTCGACCTTCGCGGCTCGCGTCCTTTCGTCGGAGTGAAGGCTGCGCTCATCGGTGGCGGCCCGATGACCAGCGCGACCCTGAAGCGCGCACGTGCCGCGGGACTTCCGGTCCTCCAGACCTACGGGCTCACGGAAGCCTGCAGCCAGGTCACCACTGAGCTCCTCTCCGAAGCCGATGGACAGAGCGCAGGTCCACCGATTCCCGAGGTCGAAGTTCGCATCATGAATCCGGACGCGAGCGGAGTCGGCGAGATCGAAGTGCGCGGGCCCACGGTCGCGAAGGGCCTCGGTCCGTGGCTTCAGACGAAGGATCTCGGAGTCCTCGATGAACTCGGACGTCTCTCCATCCGCGCGCGGCGCACTGATCTGATCCTCACTGGCGGAGAGAACGTGTACCCGGCCGAGGTCGAGGCCGTGCTGCGGGAGCATCCGCAGATCTCCGACGTCGCCGTGATCGGGCGCGCCGATTCTGAGTGGGGACAAGTGCCGGTGGCCATCGTCGCCACGAAATCCGGCCTCCCTCTCCCCGGGGGAGAGGGTCGGGGTGACGGAGGACTCACTTCCTGGGCGCGCGAACGCCTCGCTGGCTTCAAGGTCCCTCACCAGTGGATTTTCGTTCCCGCTGTTCCTCGTAACGCGACGGGAAAGATCGATCGGTCCGCGCTGATGGCGCTCGTGAACGCGAGGTGACGCTCGCCCCTCTCCCCGCTTCGCGGGGAGAGAGAACAATGGCTACGTCTCGGCGTCGTCCTTAGATAAGGCGACCCGTCAGACCCGCCGCCCGTGCACGTCAGCGGCGCCGCCCCCAACCTGGTGCTCCTTGAGTTCTCTCCTTGCTCGTTGTTTCGGGTTGGCCGCGCTGTTGTCGCTGCCCGCCCATGCTGACGGTGAAGCCGCGCCCAGACAGCTCGCCTCCTGGGAGGAGGCCGTCGAGCTCTGGTCCAAAGGTTCGACCGACGCGCGCATCGCGGCCGAAGAAGTCGTGCGTGCCTCAGGGAGACGCCGGGTCGCATTGGCCCCGATGCTCCCGATCATCTCGGGCAGTGGATTGGCGTCTTTTTCCCTGCTGCCCGCGCCGATGGGAGAAGCCACCACCGCCGCGCTCTTCGGTGCCGCGAACTACCAGACGATCGGCCTCGTCGCGCAGCTGGCGATCATCGATCTCCGCGCGTGGAACGGACTGGCGACCGCGTTCGAGGCCGAGAAGATGACGAAGCTCTCAGTCTCGGAAGCGCGTCGCTTATTACTGGTCAACCTCGCACAGTCTTTGATGGCCGCCGTCGCCGCGGAGCGCGTGCTCGAGCTGGCGAAGTCGAGCGTCGATGACGCCAACGCGCGGCTCTCCCTCTCGGAGCGGGCGTACGCCGCCGGTGCCGGAACTGCGCTCGACGTCGCGCGCCTCAAGCAGGACGCGGCGCTCGCGAAAGGGCAGGTGGTCACCGCCCAGGAGGCCGTGCGGCAGACGCGAGAGAACCTCGGCATCGCGCTCGGGCTCGATGAACCAGTCACCGTCGCTCCGGGCTTTCAGTTGAACGGCATGGTCGGGCAAGTCCCGCCGATGTGCCGCGCGGTGGCTGGCATCGAAGAGCGACCCGACGTGCAGGCTGCGCTGAAACAAGTCGACGTCGCGCATCGGGCCGTGCTCGATGTGCAGGCCCAGTACTTCCCGTCGGTGGCGCTGCGCATGGGCGCGCAGGCGTACTTCCTCCCGGGCGCGGTCTTTCCGATTTGGAATCTGCAGGCAGTGCTCACGGTGCCGATCTGGGACGGCGGCGCTCGCTACGGCGCGTATCGCGACGCGCACGCGCAGCAGAAGCAGGCAGAGACGCGCCACGAGGCGAAGCTGCGCGAGGCGAAGGTCGATCTCGAACGTGCGCGCCGTGGAATCGAAGTCGCGCAAGACAGCCGCGCGCAGATCGCCGAAGCGCTCGCGCAGGCTGAGCAGACTGAATCACTCACACGGAAGGCGTGGGACAACGGGGCGGGGAACAGCCTCGAGTTGGTCACCGCTGCTTCCGCCGTTCGCAACCAGCGCCTGGCTCTCGCGCTGAAGGACTACGACGTGCTGCGCGCGCGCGTGGTCGCCCTCTTCGCTCTCTCGGAGTGCTCACCATGAAGCGGTACCTGGTTCTGTTCTTCCTCGCGGCCTGTTCCAAAGGTGGAGGTGAAGGCCCGCCTCCTGAGCCGCCTCCGGTCGCGGTGACCACGGTCACCCTCGAGACGAAGCCGGTCGAGGACACGAGTGATTATCTCGCGGCGCTCACTTCGCGGCGTGCGGTGAACCTGCATCCGCAGGTGAGCGGCTACGTGCGAGCGATCAACGTCACGCCCGGCGTCACGGTGAAGGCGGGCACGGTGCTCCTGCAGATCGACGCGAGCGCCGAGCAGGCCGCGCTGCAGAACCTGATGGCCACGCGTGAATCGTTCCAGGTGAGCGCGAAGTTCGCGAAGGAGCAGTTCGAGCGCAGTGCTGCGCTTCGAAAAGACGGCGTACTCAGTCAGCAGGACGCGGATCAGGCGCAAGCCAATTCCAATCAACAAGAGGCCACGCTGCGGGCCACCGACGCGCTCATCGCCTCGCAGAAGGCGAAGGTGGGCTTCTTCTCGATCGTCGCTCCGTTCGACGGAGTGGTCGGTCATGTGCCGGTGAAGATCGGCGACTTCGTGACGCCGGCGCTGCCGCTCACCTCGCTCACCCAGGACACGGGGCTCGAGGCCGAAGTGTGGGTGCCGATCGAGCGCGTCCCAACTCTGTCTGCGTCGAGCAAGGTGCGGCTGATTGATGACGGAGGAAAACCGATCGGCGAGAGCGCGCTGGTCTTCATCTCGCCGCGCGCGGATCCGATGTCCCAATTGGTGCTCATCAAAGGCGCGTTCGCGTCGAATGGAGCATTGAGAGCCGATCAGATGGCGCGTGCTCGCGTGATCTGGAGTTCGGCTCCGGGCATCACCATTCCCGCATCCGCGGTGATGCGCGAGGCAGGGCAGCCCTTCGTCTACGTGGTGGAGAGCGGCAAGGCGAAGCGCGTCCCTGTGGGACTCGGTGCACTGCAGGGTGGTGAGTACGTGGTCACCAAGGGACTCGAGGCGGGCCAGCAGGTGGTCGTCTCCGGAGTGCAGATGGTGCACGACGGTTCGGCCGTGCAGCTCAACGGCGCGAAGGAGCAGGCGAAGTGACTCGCTTCTTCATCACACGCCCGGTCTTCTCGAGCGTGCTCTCGATGCTCTTCGTGTTGGTGGGAGCGCTTGCGATTCCCACGTTGCCGGTCTCTCAGTACCCGAGCCTCGCGCTCCCGCAGGTGAACGTGATGTCGTTCTACACGGGCGCCAGCGCGGAGGTGGTCGAGTCCGCGGTGACCATTCCGCTCGAGCAGCAGATCAACGGCGTCGAGGGCATGAAGTACATCACCTCGAGCAGCGGCTCCGACGGCGTGTCGAACGTGAGCGTGGTGTTCGATCCCACGCGCAACGTCGATGTGGCCGCGGTCGACGTGCAGAACCGCGTGCAGACCGCGTCCGCGTTGTTGCCCAATGAGGTGAGACAGAACGGCGTGGTGATCACCAAGACCGCGGGCAGCTTCGTGCTCGGCGTCGCGCTCTTCGACGACAGCGGTCAGTACGACACCCAGTTCATCTCGAACTACGCCGACATCTACATGCGCGACGCGCTCAAGCGCATCAAGGGCGTGGGTAGCGTCGAAGTGTTCGGCGCGCGGCGGTTCTCGATGCGCGTGTGGCTGGACCCCGCCAAGCTGGCGGCGCGCTCGCTCACTCCGTTGGACGTGGTGGCGGCGCTGCGCGAGCAGAACATTCAGGTGGCGGCGGGCAAGGTGGGGCGTCCTCCGGCGCCGCAGGGGCAGGTGCTCGAGCTCAACGTCGTGGCGAAGGGCCGACTCAGCACGCCGACTGAATTCGAGGACGTGGTGCTCAAGGCGGGACCTGCTCCGGGCTCGCTCGTTCGTCTGCGCGAGGTCGCGCGTGTCGAGTTGGGCGCTGAAGATGAAGCGCAATTGCTTCGCTACAACGGTCGCGAGACTGCCGGACTTGGCGTCACGCAGTTGCCAACTGCGAACGCGCTCGATGTGGCTGAGTTGGTGAAGGCTGAAGTGAAGCGTCTGGAAAAGGGCTTCCCCAAGGGGCTCCGCTACGAGATCGCGTTCGACAGCACCACGGCGGTTCAGCAGTCGATCGAGGGCGTGCTGATGACGTTGTTCGAGGCGATGGTGCTCGTCGTCTTCGTGATCCTCGCGTTCCTCCAGGGCTGGCGCGCGACGATCATTCCCGCGGTCGTGATTCCGGTGTCGTTGGTCGGCACCTTCGCGTTCGTGAAGTTGATGGGCTTTTCGATCAACACGCTCACGCTCTTTGGCCTCACGCTCGCGACGGGACTGGTGGTCGATGACGCGATCGTGGTGATCGAGAACATCTCTCGGCACCTCGAGGAAGATCGCGAGATCACTCCGCTGAAGGCGGCGATCGCGGGCATGCAGGAAGTGCTCGCGCCCGTCATCGCGATCTCGCTCGTGTTGATCGCGGTGTTCGTGCCGGTGAGCTTCTTCCCAGGCAGCACCGGAATCATCTACCAACAGTTCGCGCTCACCATCGCGTTCTCGGTCGCGATCTCCACGTTCGTCTCGGTGAGTCTCACTCCGGCGCTCTCGGCGTTGCTGCTGCGCCACGTGAGCGCGGAGAAATGGGTGGGCTTCCGCTTCGTCGATCGCTCGCTGGCGATGGTGCACTCCGTGTACGCGAAGCTGCTGGGCAAGGTGCTCGCATGGCCGAAGCTCGGGCTCCTCGCGTTCCTCGTGTGCGTGCTCGTCACCTGGCAGTTCATGGTGAGGACACCGACCTCGTTCGTGCCGGATGAGGACCAGGGCTGGTTCATCGTGATCGTGAACGGTCCCGATGGCGCCTCGCTGCAACGCACGGGCAAGGTGCTGCAGGAGGTCGACAAGATCCTTCGCGCGCAGGACGAAGTGGCCGGCATCTTCGCGGTCGGTGGCTTCAGCTTCATGGGCAGCGGGCCCAACCGCGGCATCCTCTTCATCAACATGAAGGACTGGAAGGTGCGGAAGGGCGACGAGCACTCGGTGGGTGCGGTGCTCGGGCGGCTGCAGGGACCGCTCTCTGGGATCAAGGACGCGATGGTGATGGCGTTCCCGCCGCCGAGCGTGGAAGGCGTCGGCAGCGTCGGTGGATTTTCGCTGCAGCTCGAGGATCGTTCGCTGACGGCGACGTTGCCTCAGATCTCCGCGGCGACGCGCGCGGTGCTCGAGCGCTCCTCGACCGCGCCTGAGATCGCCGGAGCGTTCAGCAGCTTCACCGCGGACGATCCGCAGCTTCGAGTCGATCTCGATCGCGACAAGACGCGCGCGCTCGGCATCGGGATCGATCAGGCGTTCGGGACGCTCCAGGTCGCGCTCGGGTCGGCGTATGTGAATGACTTCGACTTCGCGAATCGCGCGTACCGCGTGTACGTGCAGGCCGACGCGCAGCACCGCGATGAACCCGGTGACATCGGCGCGCTCTACGTGCGCTCTGCGACGGGCGCGATGGTGCCGCTCGACAGCCTGGTGAAGGTGACTCCGACGATCTCGGCGCAGGTGATCAATCACTTCAACTTGTTCCGTTCGGTGGAGATCAGTGGCTCGGTCGCCCCGGGTTACAGCTCAGGTCAGGCGCTCGCGGCGATGGAGCGGGTGGCGCGCGAGGCGATGCCCGGCGGTTTCGACTTCGAGTGGTCGGGTCTCTCGCAGGAGGAGCTCGAGTCCGGCGGGCAGACCTGGCGGATCTTCGTGCTCGGCTTGCTCTTCGTCTTCCTGGTGTTGGCGGCACAGTACGAGAGCTTCGTGTTGCCGTTCGTCGTGGTGCTCTCGGTGCCGCTCGCGATCATGGGCGCGCTGGGGGCGCAGAACCTTCGCGGGTATCCGAACGACGTATTCTGCCAGGTCGGCATGGTCATGCTGATCGGGCTCTCCAGTAAGAACGCGATTCTGATCGTCGAGCTCGCGCGGCGCTTGCGGGCCGAAGGGCAGGGCGCGGTGGAGGCGGCGCGGAAGGCGTGCGAGCTGCGGCTGCGGCCGATCTTGATGACCTCGATCGCGTTCTTGCTCGGCGTGTTGCCGCTCACGTTCTCGACCGGCGCGGGATCCGCGGCGCGGCGTTCACTCGGCACCGCAGTGTTCGGCGGCATGGCGCTCTCGACGGTGCTGACGCTGTTCTTCACACCGCTGCTCTTCGTGCTCGTCGATCGGCTCACCAACCGGAAGCCTGCTCCGGCGCCGGTGCTCGCCGCACACTAACTCGCTCTCCCTGCGAGGCGGGGGTGAGGGGCACTCCGAGCTGCACAAGGGAAGCGCGGTTCTTAGGATGGCCAGCGCGTTGCTCATCGCGTGCTGGCCTCCCGGCTTCAGGCCTCGGGTGACCACGTGACGAAGCGTTGATGGTCGTCGGAGAAGTATGGGCGTTGGGCCGCCCGGTTTTCGGTGAAGGGGTGCAACGAATGATCAATGTTGCTCGGGGCAACTCTGATCATGAGT
>CBIHPJ010000279.1:0-10634 GCA_966211295.1 uncultured Myxococcales bacterium
CGGCGATCGGCTCCCTGGACGCTTCGAAGGCGAAGGCGGTGTTCGACGCGAAGGGACTGCACGTGCTTCCCGGCGTGGTGGATCCGCAGTGCCACTTCCGTGAGCCGGGTCTGACGCACAAGGAAGACATCGGGAGCGGCAGTGGCTCAGCCGCGCTCGGCGGGGTGACCACCTTCTTCGAGATGCCCAACACGCAGCCCAATACCGACTCGGCGGAGCGGCTCGCGTGGAAGGTCGCGCGCGCGCGTGAGACCTCGTGGACGGACTTCGGGTTCTTCGTGGGCGCGACGAACGAGAACGCGGAGTCACTCGGCGGGATGGAGATCCTCGAGGGCTGCGCAGGCGTGAAGATGTTCTGCGGCTCCTCCACTGGCACGCTGCTCGTCGACAAGCCCGAGAATCAGCGCCGCGTGATGAAGAGCGGGCGTCGTCGCATCTGCTGTCACAGCGAAGACGAGGCGCGGCTGCAGCAGCGGAAGGGACTCTTCACCAACGTCGTGAATCATCCCGACGCGCGCGATGAAGACTGCGCGGTGATCTCGACGAAGAACCTGCTGCAGCTCTCGCGCGAGACGGGGCGGCGGCTGCACATTCTCCACGTGACGACCGCGGGAGAGATTCCGCTGCTCGAGGCGAACAAGGATCTGATCACCTTCGAGATCTGCCCTCAGCACCTCACCCTCTCCGCGCCTGAGTGTTACGAGCGGCTCGGCACGTTGGCGCAGATGAATCCGCCGATTCGCGATGCGCGTCATCAAGAGGCGCTGTGGCACGCGGTGCGAACGGGTCTGGTCGACGTGCTCGGCAGCGATCACGCTCCGCACACGCTCGAGGAAAAGGCGAAGCCCTACCCTTCTTCTCCTTCAGGCATGCCGGGCGTGCAGACGCTGGTGCCGCTGATGCTCAATCACGTGAACGCAGGGCGGCTCACGTTGGAGCGCTTCGTCGATCTCACCTCCGCCGGTCCCGCGCGCGTGTTCGGCATGCGCAGGAAGGGACGTCTCGCGCTCGGCTTCGACGCCGACTTCACCCTGGTCGATCTCTTGGCGAAGAAAACGATTACGAATGAGTGGTCGAAGTCGCGCTGCGGGTGGACGCCCTTCGACGACATGCAAGTGACCGGCTGGCCAATTGCCACCATCGTGCGTGGGAATATGGTGATGCGTGACGGGGCGCTGCAGGGTGCTCCGGCAGGGCAGCCGGTGCAGTTCGATGTGTGATCTTGATCTTTGAGGTCGTCCGATGTCGTGGCGGCACACCCCAGCGTGGATCTCGCTCGGCGGCTCGATGCTCGCCTTCAACGCGGGGTACGTGAACGCGACGGGCGTCCTCGAGGGTCACGAACACGGCCTGACGCACCTCACGGGACAAGTGACGCGCGCGGGTATCGAGCTCGCTGATGGCGGCTTTGCGGATGCGGGCCGCGCGCTGGGGCTGGTGATCTGGTTCTTCCTGGGCGCGATCATCTCGGGGCTGATCATTCGGCGCTCCGAGCTCGCGGAGCGTGGCGCGCCGTACGGAGTGGCGATGTTGGTGGAGTCCGCTCTTCTCGCCGGTGGAGCGACGCTGCTGATCAGAGGCACCAGCTGGGGCACGAGCCTCGCGGCGATGGCGGCGGGACTGCAGAACGCGCTCGCGTCTTCGTACAGCGGGGCGGTGGTGCGCACGACGCACATGACGGGGATCGTGACGGACCTCGGCGTGCATTTCGGTCACGCGATCCGCGGAGAGCCGATCGAGTGGGCGCGCGTGCGGTTGCTCGGTCTGCTCTTCGGCAGCTTCCTCGTGGGCGGAGTGATCGGTGCAGTGATGTTCCCGATCCTGCGGACGTACGCCCTCATTCCTCCGGCGATTCTGATCTTCAGCGGCGCGCTCTACTTCTTCTGGCGACTCCGCAAGTCCTAACCTCTCCCTGCGGAGCGGGGAGAGGTCGCCCGCGAAACGGCGGGTGAGGGGCGATCTTCGGATCTGCACAGCAAAGGCCGCTCAGGTGTCACGGCGGCATGCGCCCCGTCCTGATCGCCTCACTCCTCTTCGTCGCTGCCTGCGCCTCGGAACAAGGTCCGAAGGGTGAGAACGGCGCCGCTGGTCCTGCGGGTCCGGCTGGTCCTCAAGGCGCGCAGGGAATTCAGGGCCCCAAGGGAGATCAGGGCATCCAAGGCGTTCAAGGAGCGCCCGGCGCAGAAGGCGCGCAAGGTCCTCAGGGCATTCAAGGTCCCGCCGGAACAGTCTTCGTGGTCGATGGCGGAGCAGTCGTCGGTCCTCCCGGCTCTTCGGTGATCGTCACTCCGATCACCGCGGGTTCGACGTGTCCGACTGGCGGGGTGCGAATCACGCAGCTCTCCGACGGCGGCATCTCGAACGTCTGCAACGGCGCGGATGGCGCGCAGGGCATGCAAGGGCCGCAAGGCATCGCGGGCGCGCCTGGATCACCCGGTGCCACCGGAGCTCCTGGCGCAGGTGTCTCGATGACGGTGCTCGCTCCACTCAGCGCACAGTGCGCGACTGGCGGCGTGCTGCTCTCGCTTCCTGACGGCGGAACCTCGGCGGTGTGCAACGGCGCGCAAGGAGCGCAGGGCACCGCAGGCGCGCCAGGAGCCACTGGTGCCACTGGCGCTGCAGGAGTGACTGGCCCCGCCGGAGCGACTGGAGCCGCTGGCCCAACCGGAGCAACCGGCGCAACAGGAGCGACTGGCGCGGCTGGTCCTGCTGGTGCCTCAGTGACCGTGACCGTGCTCCCCGGTGGAGACGCGAACTGTCCCTACGGCGGCGCGCGGCTCTCGGTCGGCACCACCAACTCATACGCGTGCAACGGCGCGCCGGGACCGATGGGACCTCCGGGCAGCGTGGTGAGCAGCGACGGCGGCACGCTCGGAGGCGGCGTCGCGCTCGCAGGAAACGAGGGCTACGACTTCGTCGGCTTCACCGTCGCGACCTACACCGGAGATCTCGGCGGCATTCAGGGCGCTCACGCGAAGTGCAGCGCGGAGTTCGCCGGCTCGCACCTCTGCACCGATCGCGAATACGAGGTCGTCGCCTCCGCGGCACCGGTACCCGTGTCAGGCGCGTGGATCGACGGTGCGCGCTACATCAGCACCAGCATGCCCTCGGCCACGCCGCGTGATCGCGAGACTGGATACACCTGCGGCAGCTGGCGGCAGACGAGCGGCTACTACTCGGGCTCGATCATCCCCACCGGCGAATACTCGACCAGCACGACCTCCACGTCGTGCGGCACCGTGCGTCCGCTCGCGTGCTGCCGCTCGCCACACCTCGCGTGGTTCCGTGGCTTCACCACCTCAACCTTCAACGGCAACTTGAGCGGCATTCAGGGCGCGCACGCGAAGTGCGCCGCGCAGTTCGCTGGCTCTCACTTCTGCACCTCGCGCGAGTACGAGCAGGCGGGCTCAGCGGCGCCGGTACCCGCATCGGGCGCATGGATCGACGGCGCGCGCTACATCAGCAGCAGCACGCCCTCCGCTTCCCCTCGTGATCGCGAGACCGGGTACACGTGCGGCAGCTGGCGCCAGACGAGCGGCTATTACTCGGGATCGCTCATCCCGACTGGCGAGTACTCGACCTCCACGGTCTCCACGTCTTGCAGCACCGTCCGTCCGCTTGCGTGCTGCTCGAACTGAGCGCGATTGCCGCGCATTGACGGTTGACCGAACATGCGCGCGTGCGCACGTTCAAGGTCGACGACGTGGTGGCGGTCGAGACAAGAATGCCCGAGAGCCCCTTTCCGCTCGAACGCATGTTCGACGGCAAGTTGCTTGCTCGCAGCGGGAGCCTCGAGCGGTGCGTACAACCAGCGCTCAAGGGAGGACGGAACGGGCTGCTCCTCGCCGTTCACGAGGCCTTCGCAAACCACCGACCGCTCACGCTCTCTCCTGACGACGTGTGGATGACGATCCTCCACGGCTTCGCCATCCACGTGCGCGAGAACGCGGAAAGACTGCGCGCGCGCTTCGTCGACTTCGAGGGCCGCAAGACCCTCACGGTGAACGTGTCGAGCGACGCGGACTGGAGCGGCAACCTTCGACTCTTCGAGCGCGCGCTGACCGACGCCCTCAATCCCGGGCTGCTGCGAGCGATCACGAGCGACTTCAGCACCACGACTCCAGACATCCACGTCGCGTACTGCATCGCGGCGATGGACACGTTCCAGCGCTACTTCGATCTCCAGATGATGTGCGTGTGCGGCATCCCGCGCATCACGTTGACTGGCACCGTCGACGATTGGATTGCCGTGAGAGATCGCTTCCGCGTGCTCGCGGAGTACGACCTGCAGTGGTGGAGCAAGAAGCTCGATCCGGTGCTCACCCAGTTCATTGGCACCGCGACAGGCAACGTCGACGCGGAGTTCTGGCAGTCGATCTACAAGCCGAAGCAGGCGTACGGCGGGAACCAGATCACTGGCTGGCTCGTCCGGCTCTTCCCGTACCTCGAGGCGAACGAGATCTTCGTGCGCAATCCGTTCGAAGCGCGCGGCTGGGTGCACGACCCGATTCACCCCGATGCGCTCCCGCAACTCTGGTGCTCAGCACCACTCAGGCTGCTCGGCGTCGGCCACGAGAAGGGAACGCTGGTGAGTCTGAACTCGGGATTCTTCGGGGCTCAGCAACTGTCCGACGCGTCGGTGGCGCCTCTCATCGGCTGGACCGTGGTCGAGTCGAGTCACGACCAACTCTTCGACGCGATCGCGCGGTGCCACTCGCTCGAACCATCAGCGAAGAGCGGGTCGTGGCCCGGCACCATGTTCACCTCCGTGCCGTCTCTCCTGAACGCGTTCTCATCACGGTTCGGTGGCGCGACGCTCTTCGGGGGCGAACTGAGGTTCCAGCATCCGCCTGTGCAGAACCTGGACGAGGGGACTCACTTCGATCGGCCACCGTTCGTCCTGCTCAGGCCTCCGTTGCCTCCAGATCCGCGAACGCCCGACGCAATCGAGATCCCGACCGGCGCCATCGGACTTCAGATCGGAGCGCTGAAAGACGGCCGACGCCTCGTCTTCCTCGACGAGCCGGAGCGCGTGCTACTCGTGGAGAAGGACGTCGCGAATCCGCCGCACACGGTGATCGCGGACTCGCTGCTCGAGTTCATTCAGAGGCTGTCGGTCGAGACTCCATTCCCTCCGTGGGAGATCAAGGGAACGTGGTCGCCGAAGTCCTGATCAATCTCCGTCGGGCTCGGGGTCCTTCGGCTCTTCCTCTTCCTCGGGCGGAACGTCGGGCTGATCTTCCGGCTGCTGATTCTTCGCCTTCAGCAAGTCGATCGTCTTCGCGCCCGCGGTGACCTCGAGCACCGAGTACGTCCACTTGCCGTTCTTCCCCGTGGCCACCACGTGGAGCGAACCCGAGCCCTTCTTCCCCTCGACGGGCACGGTGAAGTCTGCGGTGCCGACTCCGTTCTTCTCGTTCACTTCACCCTGCAGGCCGAAGCCCGGAGTGACCGGAACGCCCAGCACGTCGTCGACTTCGTCACTCGCGTTCACCTCGGCGATCGCACCGGCGAACGCGCCGCTCGACTGAATGACCTTGCTGACCGTGAAGAACGTGATCGCGGAGAAGCCGCCGCAGCACATCAGCGGCACCAGGCAGCCCACGGGCACGAGCCACTTCCAATTACGAGAGAACCAATTCGGCTGCTGTACGGGCGCGTTGGGGTTCGGAGTCATGGATGATTGGCGCGTGACTTAGACGGGATCGAACTTCTCGAAAGGGTTCTCCATCATCTCGCGCACGGTCTTCGCGAGGACGCCGGCGTGGAAGCCGTCGATGAAGCGATGATCGAAGCTGGCGTTCAGGTTCATCACCTTGCCGGGAATCACCTTGCCGTCTTCCACCACGGGCTGATCCATCACGGCGCCGGGCGCGATGAAGATCGGCGTGTTGGTGTAGGGCACCAGCGGCACGTACGCGACGTCGAGGCCGAGGCTGCCGACGTTGGTGATGGTCACTCCGCCGAACGCGTCCTTCGGCATGCCGAACCCCGAGAGATCGAGGTTCAGCGTGTACATGAGGAAGCCGAGGACCTTGAGGAACATGTTCATGAACATGAACGGGATCATTCCCACGGTGCCCTTGCCCTTCTCGAGCGCGAGGTCTTTGCGCTGGCGCACCTTGTCGATGATCTCCTGCATCTCGGCGGCGAGCATCTTGAGCGTCTTCTGATCAGCGTCCGCGATGCGCGCGGCGGTGAGGTCGACCTTGCCGTCGCCCTGATCAGCCTGCACCACGAGCACCGAGAGGGTGATCTGCTTGCGCAGGTAGATCTTGTTGAAGCGCAGGATCGCGTTCGCGTCGGGGCACTTCTTGAGGCCCTCGGCGACGGCCTTCGCCACCAGGTGCGTGACGGTGAGACGAACGCCGTGCACCTCGCGGAAGCGCTCGATGTACGCGAGCGCCTTCTCCATGCGAATGCGCATGGTGCCGTAGACAGTGGGGTCGTACGCGGTCTGCCACGTACCGATCGCCATCTTCCGGAAGCTGGAGACTTCTTTCTTCTCTACGAGCTCGAGGTGGGCCATGGGGACCCGGAGCGTCGCAGGCTACCGCCCGGGGTCAAGCACTCACCCGGCGCTCACAACCGCTCACCCTGGGGGCCACGTCATCGTCCTGCCCCCCAGAAGGTGCAGGTGAACGTGAAAGACGGTCTGCCCAGCGGCTGAATTGGTGTTCATCACCACGCGGTAGCCCGTGTCGGAGAACCCCTGCTCGCGGGCGTACTTCGCGGCGCTCAGCGCGAGGTGGCCGAGCAATTCGCGATCTTCCGGAGTGGCGTCGTTCAGCGTCGCGACGTGCCGCTTGGGAATGAACAGCGCGTGGTGCGGCGCCTGCGGGTTGATGTCGAGGAAGCCGATCGAAAGCGCGTCTTCATGCACCTTCTTGGCGGGGATCTGTCCGGTGACGATTCGGCAAAAGAGGCAGTCAGACATGTCGTCCCTCTATTTCATTTCACGACGACATGTGAACCGACGCGCAACGTGCCGAGCGCGCGGTGCACCAGATTCATCCCGAAGATCGCTCCGAACTTCGGGATGGTGTTGAGCTCGGCGAGCGCGGTGAGGGGCAGCGAGCCCTGCGGGCGATCTCCGGTCCACTGATCCGTGGTGATGGTCACGCAGCGCGCGCACGGCTTCACCGCGTCGAGCTGAATTCCGTCGACCTGCACGCTGGTCCACTTGTCCTCGACCCACGCTCCTTCGGCGCGCACCACCAGATTCGGGCGGAAGCGCTCCACGGGGATGGGGGTGGGGAGCTTCTCGTTGAGCGCGTCGAGCGACGCCTCGTTCACGATCAGCAACGGGTACGCATCGGTGAACGTGGTCTGCGCGTCCTTCGCGTAGGTGACATCGACTTCGCGGCGCACGTCGTCGGCGAAGGCGACCAGTCGGCACTCGATTCCAAGCCTCGAGCTCAGCCACTTCGCCGGTTCGTCTCCTGCATCGAGTGTGGGGAAGGTGTCGCGCCAGAGCGTCACGGTGCGGCGAGGCGCGCTGCTGGGAGGGAGCCCGACGTCGAGCGGCGAGCTGCCATCGTCGATGCGCAGACCTCCGTTGATCAGCGAGGGCTGCAAGCGCGCCATCGCCGGAGTCGCGCGTTGCGAGACGAACTTGTCGTCGGCATCGACCACCATCCAGCGGCGATCTCCGACGACTCCTTTCGCGTCGAGCTCGAGCGAGGTCGTCACGATCGGCCGCATCGACTTCACGGGATAGAGCGCGACGGAGAGGACCTTCACGCCTTCTGCTCCGCGAGCCACTCACCGAAGCGACGCATCACGCGCTCGTGCATCACGGCCTGGGTGAAGCGGTAGATCGGCCACGGGAGCGCGGGTTGGTAGCCGAGCAGCGCCGCCATCGAGGTACCGTCGAGGAGCACTCTGAACTCGAAGCGCGCGTCTTCCGCTCCGCCGTTCATGGTGCCGTCGGCCACCGAGAGCCACGCGCAGTCGTCGCACGAGCGGCCCTGAATCAACCGCAGCACGAGCCCGCGCACGCCCGCGACGGAGATGGTGAACACCCCTTCGTGCTCGGAGGTCTTCACCAGCGGCACGTCGGAAGGGAGCCACTTGAAGTAGGCGCGCGCGAGGTCGATCGCCTTCCAGCCCGCGGGGTGCGTGTAACGCTGAATGGAGCAGGTGGGGATCGAAGGCGGGCGATCTTCGGGAGGGCTGCCGCTCCACGCAGCGGTCTGCGCGGAGCCGGGCGCGGAGTTCAGCACCATCTTGGCGAGCTGCTCGACGGGATCGGGTCCGCCGCCGCGCAGCACGGAGACGGGGACGCCGCTCTTCTCGAGCAAAGGAATGCGCGCGTCGTCTTCTTTGCTGGCGAAGACCACCACGTGCTGCGCACCGACCAACTTCGATGCGCGCGCGACGGAATCCGCGAGGAGGCGATCGAGATCGTCGAGTGAAGCGCGCTGCAGCCGAGCAGGATTGCGTCGTGCCTGGGCGAGCACCACCACGGTGTGCGCGCCGGTGAGGGCGACCTCGGCGCCGTGCATGGTGGTGAGGTCGGCCTGGTACCAGCTCAGTCTTCCGCTCGGCGCGGGGAGATCGTTCGAGTAGCGGACCGCGCGAACGTCGTGCGACTCCGAGAGCTTCTGGCCGAGGGCTTTTCCGAGGACACCGGCTCCGGCGATCACGACGCGCGACATGCGGTGGGCCTTAACTGTCTCCCTCTCCCTGCGCCAGCGGGGAGAGGGTCGGGGTGAGGGGCGAGCGCAGTCACTTTCGGTGATGCGCTCTCACGACCTTCGCGAGGCTCAGTCGCACATCATCGGTCACGTGGGCAGGTCTCGAGTCAGGCAGCGAGTCGATGATGGCGCGGAGCAACTCATCACCCGGTTTCATCCACGAGGTGAGCAATTCGCGATCGACCCACGCAGGGATCGAGCCCATCACTCCGAGGTCGTTCTGATCGTGCGCGATCAGACCCGAGCTCGTGCCGCGATCGAGGGTGAGCACCTGGAAGAGATAGAGCGTGTGGTACCGCAGCTGCAGCGCCCGCTCGGCGTCGGTGGGCTCTGCGCGAGGCGTCTTGAAGAACTCGACCCAGACGTCGATCACCGCGTTCACGAAGCGTTCAGCAAGCGCGCGATCGGCGGCGAGATCTCCGCTCGCGTAGTCCTCCACGTAGAAGTGAGAGACGCCGCGACGACGTCCAAGAGCTGGGATGAAGAAGTAGCGATCCCCTTCCGCCCGGGCGCGCTCGAACAGCTCGGGAGCCGCTGCCTTCAGCCGATCCTCGAAGCGCGCCTTCTCGGCAGCGTCTTCGTGTGACGGATTGAGATCCGCCATCAGTCGCCAGGTGCCCTTCCCTTCGCGCGGCTGGGTGAAGCTCGCGTGGCAGTGCAGCGACGGAGCGCGAGGATGCTTCGGATGCAGAATCGTGGAGAGCGCGGTGGCGGAGAGGATCTTCCGCTGCGGCTCGTCCTCATAGTGCACGCACGAGACGTTCACGGAGGCGCGGTTGAAGAGCGCGGTCTCGGCGCAGCTGAAGCGCTCACCGCCTCCGTGCCGGCCCTCGTCGCGCAGCCACTGGTACGCGGTGAACTCGGCAGGCCCGATCGCCTCGACGAAGCGGCGCTGGAGCCGTTCCGCGAGGGCGAGCGCTGAGGCCGCATCACTGGAAGCTGGGGGCGCGCGATTCACGGCCGGCACAGGTTACACCCCCTCGCCATCGCCAGCGGCGTCGGATAAGGCCACCGTCCGTGACCTCCCTTCTCCCCAGCCTGGTCGGCCTGTCGCTTGGCATGCGCCACGCGCTGGAGCCTGATCACCTCGCGGCGGTTTCCACGCTCGCGAGCGAAGAGCGCGGTGGCCTCAAGGCGAGCCTGCGTCTTGGCGCGTTCTGGGGGCTCGGTCACACGGTCGCGTTGCTGATCGTCGGTGGGTCGCTGGCGGTGTTGGGCGCGCAGATGCCTCCTCGGCTTGGGTTCGGTTTCGAGCTCGCGGTCGCGTTGATGATCAGCGCGCTGGGTGTCCGAGCGATGGCGCGCGCGGTGGCTGAAGGTCGCGCGGGCTCCGAGCACACGCACGCGCACGGCGGGCTCACGCATACGCACGCGGCGCCTTCGGAGCACTTGCACGTGAGCCGCTGGACGCTCGCGACGCGTCCGCTGCTGATCGGATTGATGCATGGACTCGCGGGCAGTGGAGCGCTCACGGCGCTCGTGCTCGCGGAGCTACCTTCGACGTCGGCGCGCTTGAGCTACATCGCGCTGTTCGGCGCGGGCAGCGTGGTGGGCATGTCGCTGCTCACGGGCCTCGCTGGGGTGCCGCTGATGAAGATGGCGCGTTCGCCTCGGCTCGCGGCCGGACTCCTGCTCCTCACGGGCCTGCTCTCCACCGGCATCGGTGCGTGGTGGGGCTGGAGCGCGATGCAGGGACTTCTGAACGCGTGATCCTGGGTGGGCTCGCAACAGCCCTGAGGGTGGTCGTGCTTCAGGTCTTCGTTCGTTGCCCAGTACGCGCGGGCCCTTCGCTTCGAGCCTTCCTTCACTCTGGAGCATCGCTTCGTGAAGGTGGGACCGGACTCGATGAAGCCCGACTGCTGCCACTCAGACGCGAAATGGGGGAGACCGTGGACGCAGCCGAGAATTAGTCGATCGTTGGTGCTCGACGGTCTG
>CBIHPJ010000280.1:0-10602 GCA_966211295.1 uncultured Myxococcales bacterium
GTCCCAGCGAGATCAGGGTGTGTTCGACCTCCGTCGCTCGAATGTCGGGCGCGCGCTGCGCCACCTCGGCGGCGAGCTCGGTGAGTCGCATGAAAGGTCTGCCGGGAGGCGCTACGACGCCCGCGACCTCGAGCACGAGCCGCTGTGTCCTGGTGAGTCCGTCGAACTCGTCGGGAAGTTCGCTGGTCTCGGTGAGCCACGGGGTCGGGCCCAGCTCGATTCTTCGAGGAGGGACTCGCTGCCGCGGGGCGTACTCACCCGCAAGAACGCGGCGACCTCTGGTCCTGAGGGCGGCGGCGAGCAACCGTACGGCGCGCGTGTCCTTCCTCCAGCGATGCGTGAGCTTGAATAGCTTGAGGTCTTCTCGCTCACGCAGGAGTTGGTACGTCTCCTCGGCGATCGCCTCGTAGTCGGGCTGCTCCTTTGGCTCCTCGACCACGAGCGGGGGAGGCCGCCCTGGATCGTCTTTGCCGATCGAATCGAAGAGCGGAAGCGGCGCCCAGGTTCCCGCGTGGTGCGAAGGGAGTCCGCCAGCAACCGGCTCCACGTGGGTGGCGATCGCGTTGCGAGCCGCTTCGATCTGAGCCCTCAGCTCGTCGCGAAACTTCCTCTCCTGATCGAGCTGCGGCTGCGGAGTTCGCTCGGAATATCCGGGCTTAGCAAGGCGAGCCTCAAGCTGAGCGAGATGCGCTTCGAGCCGCTCGAGTTGTTGGCGATCGGGAAGGCTCAGCGGGTCGGCGCGGCGGCCATGTAGACGAAGGACGGGTTCAGCCTCAGCTGCCCATCGATCCACGCGGCGGCGTACGGCGCGCCCGGCGTGCGCACGACGGTGACCGGACCCGTCGGCTTCAAGTTCCACAGGTTGATCAGCGAACGCGCGATCTGCTCAGCGGCCTCACGCTCCGACAGACCCTGGAACGCATCGCGGCGATCTTCAGAGAAGCGATCTCCGCGGCTCTCGAAGTTCACGTCGATCGCGGCCCCCGCATCACCGGAGCCCAGAAGATCAGCCGACAGATCCAGCGCGGGGGCAGCGATGAACTCGCCTTCCACCAGCATGGGGAAGAGCACCGCTCCGTGCTGACCGGCCTGGCCGATCGACTGCCGCGCAACATCGCGGAAAAGCTCGATTCGAACCTGCGGAGCCTCGAACTCGAGCCACTCAGCGGTCCCGGTGAGGGCCTGGGTGCTGCTCAAAGCGCGAGACGGATTGGTACCCACTCCGCAAGCAGAGCCGCCTACGAAGAGGAAGAACGAGCTGATGATCAGGGCGGTTCGCAACACGGCTTCTCCACTATACCTTTGAAGACACTCATCAGCCAGCCGAAGGTCCAGGTGGCATGTTCGCTCCCGTCGTCGTTTGCCATCAGTTGCGCTCACCCGACAACCTCGCAGCAATTGCGCGGGCAATGGCCAACTTCGGCTTCTCGGACCTGATCCTGTCCGACCCGCAGACCCATGAATTCCGGGTGGCGGGGCGGATCGCCGTGAAGGCGGACTCGGTGATGGAGACGTTCCAGGTCGCCCAGTCGCTCGACGAAGCGCTCCAGGGGGTCGTCTATGCGGTGGGCACGACGTCGCGAGGCGAGTTGAAGCGCTTCACTCCGCTCACTCCCGAGCAGGCGGTGGACAAGCTCGCCCAGCACGCCGCGAGGGGGAAAGTGGCCCTGGTGCTCGGAGGAGAAAAGCGCGGGCTCTCCGACGACGAATTGCAGCGGTGTCAGGACGTGCTCGTGATCCCCACGCCGGGACCTCAGCCCTCGATGAACCTGAGCCACGCGGCCTCCATTCTGCTGTACCTCTGCTCGCGTCACGGCGCGCCCGCTCCCGCCGAGCAACCCGGTGCCTCGCTCGCGATGCTCAAGCGGCTGGAAGTGAAGATGGAAGAAGCGCTCCTCGCTGCGGAGTTCCTCAATCCGCAAGCGCCGCAACACGTGCTCGCAGAGCTGTCGCGTTCACTGGTGCGAGGGCAGATCACCGAGCGTGAGGCGCAGGTGTGGTTGGCGGCGTTCGAACACCTTCGCCGAAATCTCAGCCCTTCGAACGCTTCGAAATGATCGAGTCGATCGCCTTGCGATCGTCTTCATCGTGCTTCTCGTTGGGGCCCTGCGCGGCGCCGACGTCCTGCGTGCTCACCTTCTTCTTCACGCCGGCCACCATGTCTTCCGCGTCGCCCTTCACCTTTTCAAGCTGAGGGGCCTGCTGTTTCCACGTGGTCTGCATCAGCTCCCACGGCGTCTTGCTGCCGAGCTTGTGCGTGCCCAGGAAGATGCCGAAGGCGATGCAGAGGCTCGTCCAGATCACGAAACGAAGGATGCCCATGGGCGAAAACTACCTCCGCCCACATCGCGATCCAGTTTCCGGCAGGGGCTGGTTAGGTACGGCACATGAGCGAGCCAACCCGGATCGAGAACGTGGTGGTGGGCGGTGGAGAAGCGGGCAAGTACCTCGCGTGGGAGCTCGCTCGCGAGGGGCGCCCGGTGGTGGTGATCGAGCGCGGGTTGATCGGAGGCTCGTGCCCCAACATCGCCTGCCTGCCGAGCAAGAACGTGATCCGCAGCGCGAAGGTGGCGCAGCTGGTGAGTGAGGCCGCCTCCTACGGAGTCACCGTCGAGAGCTCCGAGGTGAACCTGCCCGGCGTGCGCCGGCGCAAGCGCGAGATGGTCGACGGCATGATCGCCATCCACCAGAAGAAGTTCGCGGTGCCGAACCTCGAGTTCCTGCTCGCCGAAGGGCGGCTCGTGGGCCCGCGCACCGTCGAGGCCACCCTGGCGAGTGGAGAGAAGCGGCGCTTCGTCGCTGAGCGGCTCTTCTTGAACCTCGGCACGCACGCCTCGATCCCGCAGGTGCCCGGACTGGCCGAGGCGGCACCGCTCACGCACGTCGGCGCGCTCGAGCTCGCCCATCTTCCCGAACACCTCATCGTGCTCGGCGGCGGCTACGTGGGCGTGGAACTCGCGCAGGCGTATCGGCGCTTCGGGAGCAGGGTCACGGTGCTTCAGTCTGGCTCGCAGCTCTTGAGCCGCGAGGAGCCCGAGGTGGCCGAGGCGGTGCGCACGCTCTTCGAAGACGAGGGCATCACCGTCGTGCTCGGTGCACAGACGCAGTCCGTCGTGGGCCGCTCTGGCCACCACGTCCGCCTCCAGGTGAAGACCGCCGCTGGAGTGCAGACGATCGAAGGCTCCGATCTCCTCATCGCCGCGGGCCGCACGCCGAACACCCGTGAGCTCGGGCTCGAAGCGGCCGGCATCGAGCTCGACTCCCGTGGGTACATCAAGGTCGACGACCGGCTCCAGGCCACCGCTCCCGGCGTGTGGGCGGTGGGGGAGTGCGCCGGGAGCCCGCAGTTCACCCACGTGGCGTTCGACGACTTCCGCGTGGTGCGCGACAACCTCGCCGGCAAGCCGCGCTCCACCAGGGACCGGCTGGTGCCGTACTGCGCTTTCATCGATCCCGAGCTCGCCCGTCTCGGCCTGGACGAGGCCACCGCGAAGAAGCGGGGGATCACCGCGCGCCTGGCCAGAATTCCCATGAGCGTGGTGCTCCGCGCGCGAGCGATGGTCGAGCACCGCGGGTTCATGAAGATGATCATCGGCTCCGATGATCGAATCCTCGGCTTCACCATGCTGGGCCCCAGCGCGGGCGAAGTGCTCGCGGTGGTGCAGACCGCGATGCTGGGCGGCCTCCCGTACACCGCGCTTCGTGACGCGTGCTTCACGCACCCCACCATGGCCGAGGGGCTCAACGTGCTGCTCAGCTCGGCGCTGACGGAGCTGAAGCCATGACCGCCACGCAGCTGCTCTCACCCCTGCAGGCGCTGCTGCCCGAGCTGGAGGCGCTCTACAAAGATCTCCACGCCCACCCCGAGCTCTCGATGGCAGAGACGCGCACCGCCGGGGTGGTGGCCGAGCGACTGCGCAAGGCCGGCTACGCGGTGACCGCAGGCATCGGGAAGACGGGCGTGGTGGGCCTGCTCGAGAACGGCGCGGGGCCGACCGTGATGGTTCGCGCCGACATGGGATGCGCTGCCCATCGAAGAAGCGACCGGGCTGCCCTACGCCAGCAAGGTGAGGGCAAAGGACGCCACGGGGAAGAGCGTTCCCGTCGCTCACATGTGCGGCCACGATCTGCACGTCGCCTGGCTGTGCGGGGCCGCCGCGCTCTTCGCCGCCACGCGCGAGGCCTGGCGCGGAACCCTGTTGGTCGTCTTCCAGCCCGGCGAAGAGACGGCGCAGGGGGCACGCGCGATGATCGACGACGATCTCTTCGCGCGCTTTCCGAAGCCCGAGGTGGTGCTTGGGCAGCACGTGATGGTCGGCCGCGCAGGGCATCTCGCGGGGAGCTCGGGCCCGATCACCTCGGCGGCGGACAGCCTGCAGATCCGCATGTTCGGACGAGGGGCGCATGGCTCGATGCCGCAGGCGAGCATCGACCCGGTGGTGATGGCGGCCTCGACGGTGCTGCGCCTGCAGACCATCGTCTCGCGCGAGGTGGCCGCGAACGAAGCCGCGGTGCTCACCGTGGGCGTGCTGCAGGCGGGGACCAAGGAGAACGTGATCCCCGACGAGGCGATCATCAAGCTGAACGTGCGCACGTTCGACGAGGGCGTGCGCGCGCGCGTGCTCGCCGCGATCAAGCGGATCGCCGAGGCCGAGGCCGCCGCGTCGGGTGCGCCGCGCATACCCGAGATCACCACGCTCGACCGCTACCCGCTCAACGTGAATGACGCGGCGGCCAGCGCACGGATCGCCGCGGCGTTCCGAGCGCACTTCTCCGAGGGCCGCGTCCATCACACGGGTCCCGCTCCGGCGAGCGAGGACTTCGGCTGCTTCGGCACCGAGTGGAAGGCGCCCTCGGTGTTCTGGTTCGTGGGCGGCACCGATCCCGACGTGTACGAGCGGGCGAAGGCCGCGGGGCGGCTGCACGAGCTGCCGGTCAACCACAGCCCTCAGTTCGCCCCGGTGGTCTCGCCCACCCTGCAGACGGGCGTCGAGGCGATGGTCGTCGCCGCGCTCGAGTGGTTGCGCGCATGAGCGAAATGGCGCGAGTGCTCTACGTCTCGGTGGATCTGCTCGGCACCGCTGCCTTCGCGATCAGCGGAGCGGCCGCGGCTCGGGAAAAGCGGCTCGACCTCTTCGGGGTCTACGCGGTCGCCTTCGTGACTGCGTGCGGCGGCGGCATCCTTCGCGACCTGTGCCTCGGGCTGCGCCCCGCTGGCCTGTGGGACTGGAGATATCTGCTGTGCTCCACGTTGGCGACGAGCGCGACGATCTGGGCGGGCTCCTGGGTCGAGCGCCTCAAGCACCCGGTGCTGATCTTCGATTCCCTCGGCTTGGGCTTCTTCGCGGTGGTGGGGGCGCAGAAGGCGCTGGCGCATGACGCGAACATCCTGGCCGCGATCATGCTCGGGGTCGCGACGGCGGTTGGCGGCGGGGTGCTGAGGGACGTGCTCCTCGCCCGGGTACCGGCGATCCTCTCGAGGGAGATCTACGCGTTGGCGGCGCTGGCCGCGGCGCTCATCCAGGTCCTCGGAGAGGTCAACCAGTGGCCCCTCGGGGTCAGCCCGTGGTTCGCGGCGGGGGTCTGTGTCGCGATTCGAGTCTTCGCCGTACGCAACGCGTGGAAGCTGCCCGTGCTCGGTCCCAAATGAGCGGCTGGCCGCTCCGTCATCGGCTGACATAGAAGCGCTCCGTGGAGCTCGAAGAGGTCAGAAAGCGCGCGAAGGATCGGCTGCGGCAGCTGTCGGCCCAACGCAACGACGGGCTCGATGCGTTTCAGCGTGACGCGCTCGCGTTCTTCGCGCGAGTTCCCGAGCCTCCGCTCTATCGGCGCCGAGATGATCCGACGCGCAAGCAGGCGGCGGAGCTGCTGGAAGAAGGCGAGACTTTGCTCGCGCGCAGCTGGCGGCTCGGCAGTGAAGTGAGCGACTTCACCGCGGCAGTGGAGCTCCATCTCGTCGCGCTCTCGCGCATGGCGGAGGGCAGGGTGGAGACCGCCGAGCCAGCGTGGCACGAGGCGCTGGATCACGAACGCAAGGCCACCGCGCCGCTCCGGCTCTGGAGCCGCACCGATGAGCAGCGGCCCGAGGTGTTCAATTCGCAGACGCGCACCTCTCGGTTCGATCCACGTCCTGAAGCGCAGGTCGAAGCGCGGCTCGCGTGCCCGTCGTGTCACAAGGTGAGCCAGTCGGTGCTCTCTCCGAGAGTGGCCACGCATCACTTGTCGTGTCCGCACTGCACGCGCTCGTACGTGGCGTACATCGCCGAGCTGCGTTCGCTCGAGGTGCAGCCGCTCGGGAGAAATCGCCGGCGCTATCTCTTCCGCGTCGACGAGCTCTCGGGTCTCGCCACGCGCATCGAGTTCGACGACGCGTCGCAGGGAGAGCTCAACGCCGCGCGCCGCGATCTGTTCGCGTTCCTCTACTTCCCCCAGACGATCCTGCGTGGCGTGCTCAACCTGAACACCAGCCGGGTGTTGTGGGTGACCGCTCCGGGGCGTTGCTTCGTGGCGACCGTGGCCTTCGGTGAAGACGCTCCCGAGCTCGACACGCTGCGAGCGTTTCGTGATCAGGTGCTCGCGACGTCCGCTCCGGGGCGGGCGTTCATCGCCTGGTATTACCGGCGTGGTCCCGCGCTCGCGGACTTCGTGTCCGAGCATCCCCGATTGAAGCGCGTTACTCGCAGTGCGCTGAGAGTCCTCACCCGCCAGCTGGAGAAGCGCTCGTGAACGAGCAGCCGAAGAAGGTCGACCTGCCCACCGTGATCTTCGTGGGAGCGCTCCTGATCGGCGCGGTATTGATGGGCTGGCAGCAGGCGACGGGAGGAATTCTCGAAGAGGACTCCGTCGCGCCGCCCTTCAAGCTCGAGAAGATGGACGGCTCGCAGGTCGAGCTCGCGTCGCTGAAGGGCCAGGTCGTGGTGGTGAACTTCTGGGCGACCTGGTGCCCTCCGTGCCGCGAGGAGATTCCGTATCTCGTGGCCACGGTGAAGGAGTACGAGCCGAAGGGGGTGACGTTGGTCGCGATCAGCAACGACGATCGCGCGGGGCAACGCGAGGCGGTGCAGAACTTCTTGAGTCGCTATCCGCCGCTCACTCAGTACGCGGCGCTCGGAGTGCCCGAATTGGGGCACAGCTACAAGGTCGAGGCGCTTCCCTCGGTGTACGTGATCGATCGCAAAGGTCACGTCTCCGCGTCGTTCCAGGGGCAGGCGACGGAACGACAGCTCCGCCGCTGGATCGACGCCGCGCTCGCAAAGAAGTGAAAGAGCCTCCCTCTCCCTGCGAGAGCGGGGAGAGGGCCGGGGTGAGGGGATACTACGGCTTCTTCTCCTCGGTGCCCTTCTCAACCTCTTCCACCAGCTTGAACTCCGTGCGGCGGTTCTTCGCGCGGCCGAGCGGCGTGTCATTGGTCGCGATCGGCTTGTCGAACCCGTAACCCTCAGAGCGCAGGCGCTTCGCCGAAATCCCCTTACCGACGAGGTACTTCACGACGGCACCGGCGCGGCGCTTGGAGAGGTTCATGTTCGCGTCGCGCGAGCCGACGTTGTCGGTGTGGCCTTCGATGAGCACCGGCCCGACGTCGGGATTCTTGGTGAGCACCACGGCCACTTCGTCGAGCAGCTTGAACGAGCGCGGGTCGATTCGATCCGATCCGAACTCGAAGAGGATCTGGTTGTTGATGCGAATGCGCTCGGACTCGAGGACGACCTCTTCCTCTTCCTCGGGAGGCGGGCAGCCCTGGCGATCGGGCGGGCCGGCGACGTCAGGACACTTGTCGACGTTGTCGGGGATCTGATCTCCGTCCTTGTCGGGGCAGCCATCGAGCTCCTGGAGACCGACCTGATCAGGGCACTGATCGATCTTGTCGGGCACGCCGTCGCCATCGCGATCGGGCTCGCGGGCTTCGGGGCAGCCGTCGGTGTCTTCGATGCCGTCCTTGTCCTCGGCCTGATCAGGGCAGCCGTCGACGTTGTTCGGAATGCCGTCGTTGTCGTCATCGGGCTGCGCGACGTGCTGGTAGGTGACCGCGAGCGAGAAGCGAATGGTCTCGCGTCCGTAGCCGTTGGGGCCCAGGCCCTTACCGACGGCGAGCTGCGCGCCCCAGTTACCGAAGAACTGCGTGCGCGCGCCGATCATCAGCTCGAAGGGCGTCTTGAGCGCCTCGGCCTCGGTGAAGGTGAAGGGCGCTTCCGCCGGAGTCGCGAGGTTCAACTCGGCGATCAGCTGGTTGTTCTGGAAGCGGCTGAAGGTGGGGAGGTCGATGATCGCGCCGCCGCTGAGCGTGAACTCCTGCGCGACGTAGAGGTTGATGAAGCGGCCCGCGGCGGTGCGGAGGCGCCAGCCGATATTACCGATCAGGCGCACCGGCCCGATGATGCGCTCCACCGCGAGGCGGGGAGCGAAGACGAAGCCGCGATCAGAGAGGAAGCTGAACTGATCGCCGATGGGAATGCGCACTTCGAGCACGGCGGCGAGGCCGACGATGGGGAACTCGCTCTGCTTGATGATCTGCAGGCGGCCGAGGATTCGGGGCGCGCCGATGCCCGCGGCGTACGGCGGCTTGGTGGAGAAGCCCTGCTGCTCGAGCAGCGAGAAGTTGTGGATCTGACCGACCGTGATCGGGAGATCGGCCGCCACTTCGATGCGCGGGTGCAGCTGATACGCGCCCATGAGGTGGAGGTCGGCGCGGAAGGGAATCAGATCGCCGAGGCGCTCGGTGCCGTTCTTCGCCGAGAGGATGCCGACGTTGAAGTCGAGCAGGGCCTGGAAGAAGTACGACTTGGACGTCTGGAGCTCACCGCCTTCGATGGTGAGGCCCGACTCCATGCCCGGCGTGAACTTGAACGGCACCAGGTCGATGCCGCGGGCCGTAAAGGGGTCAATCGTCTGGGCGCTCGCGGCGGTAGCGAAAAGCACCACCGCGAGGCTCAAGGAGGAAACCGTTCTCACGCGGTAAAAACTCTACCGCGCGACGGTAGATTGGGAAGGAATTGCTCCCTCTCCCCTGGCGGGGAGAGGGTCGGGGTGAGGGGATAACGCCTTCACCGCACCATGAAGTCGTCAGCCTTGACGATTTGTAGGTGTTCCGGAGCCAGCGGGATCTTCACCGTCGCGATCTGGGCATCGTCCCTGGTGACGTCCTCCGGCTTCGGCGACGCATAGGCAATAGGTGTCGGTGCCCCCGACTTGAGAGCAGCCGCGAGCCCCGCCGCGTCCTTCGTCACAAAGGCGAAGTTCAGCGACTCGGGCTTGAAGTGCTTCTGCACCGCTTCCTGCGCCTGCTGCGGCGTGATCGTTTCCAGCGCCTTGCGGACAGAACTGAGGAAATCCGGAGTGCCGGCGATCACGTCATCGATCGCCCAGCCCAGCCGGCGCTGATCCGTGGTGGTCCAGATACGAGTGGCGCCAGAGAGGAAGCCCTTCGCAGTCTCGAAGCGCCCCTGGGGGATCGGCTTCGTGCGCAGCTGCTCGAGGAAATAGAGGATCGCGCGCGTGGCGAAGACGGCCTTGTCGGGTCCGACGGGGCGGAGCCAGATGGTCACGTCCTCCTGGCTGCGGAGGATGTTGGGCCGCGGGATCGACGACCAACCATCCTGCCGATAGTGCTCTGCGTACGCGTAGGTGCCGTAGTTGAGGCCCCGGCGATCGCGCACTTCCTGGAAGAGCACGCCGTGCTCCTGACGGTGCTCGCCGAAGTAGGACATCGCGATGAAGAGCGCGAGGAACTCGGGTGAGTCGCGGCGGAGCGAAGTGGTGAAGCCGAAGCTCCCCGCGGTGGACTGCGTGTCGCGCTCGACGATCAGCGTGAGGCCCTGAGGTCCGGGCGCGGTGGGGAGCGGCGCGCGTGTCACCCCGGTGGCGGGCAGGAGGCTCAGCGTGGTCTTCGTCGACTTGCCGAGCGCGTCATCGACGGCGCCTGCGAGCCCGATGATCAAGCGGTCTTGGGTGAAGGTGTTCTTCCACTGCGCCTTCACGTCTTCGAGGGTGATCGCGTTGAGGCCCGCTTCGGTGCCGACGGTCGGGTGGCGATACGGGTGACCTTCAGCGAGCAACGAGTCGAGCGCGGCCTTGCTGAGCTCTTCATCGTTCTCCTGGCGCAGGCGGTTCTTGAGCGCATTGAGCTGATCGGAGCGGAGGCGGTTGAACTCCTTCTCGTCGAAGCGCGGGGCGAGGAGCGTCTCGCTCATGATCTCGAAGAAGCGCTGCAGACGATCCTTGTGCACGCGGCCGGTGATGGTCGTGAACTCCTTGTCGGTGTCGCCGTTGAGCTCGGCGGCCATCGGGTAGAGCGCCTCGAGGAGCTGCGCGCTGTCGAGGGTCTTGGTGCCGCCCTCGAGGAGCACGCGGGTGGTGAGCGCGGTGAGTCCCTCTTTGCCCGAGGGATCGTCGACCGAGCCGGTGCGGAACACGAGGCGGATGCTGACGATGGGCTTGTTGGGTACGGGGAGGAGCACGAGCTTCATTGGCTCCACCGCGGGCAGCGGCTTGTACGGAACGGGACTGGTCGTGGCCGGTTTCACCACGAGCTTCGCGAGATCTTCGGTGGCGATCTGCGCGGCGTCCTTCGGGAGCTCCTTCACCAGCGCGGGCTCGGGAGTGGTC
>CBIHPJ010000281.1:0-10584 GCA_966211295.1 uncultured Myxococcales bacterium
CCGCGCGCCAGGCCGGCAACATCATCCCCGCGCGCATTCGCATTCCCTCGTACGCGGTCTGGGAGTTCGCGGTCTTCGTGCTCAACGTGCTCGCGTTCATCCTCGTCGGCTTCCAGTTGAAGGGAATCCTGCGGCGCATCGATTCGCAGACGCTCGCTGAGTACTCGGGCATCGCCGCGCTGGTGTTGGTCGCCACGATTGCAGCGCGCATCGGCTGGGTGATCGGCGCCGCTGCATGGAGCCGCTGGCGCAGAAGCCGCGCGAAGAATCCGTCGAATGAGCTCGCGATCTCCACGGGAGCCGCGGCCATCGTGGGCTGGTGCGGCATGCGCGGCATCGTGACGCTCGCCGCCGCGCTCGCGCTGCCGATGGAGTTCCCCTACCGCGACCTCGTGGTGTTCTGCTCGTTCGCGGTGGTGCTCGGCACCCTGGTGATTCAGGGACTTACGCTGCGTCCGCTGATGAGCAAGCTCAAGCTCGAGGAAGACGACTCCGTGGCTCGCGAGATCAGGCTCGCGCGCGTGGAGACGATCAAGGCGGCGCTGCAGGTCACGAACGAGCACCGCGAAGAGGAGCTCTCAGGACTGCTCCATCGCCGCTACGAAGTGATGCTGCGTCGCGCCGAGGCCGGCCTCGATGGAGGTGTCACCGTCGACGAAGCTGAAGCGGAGATCGCCAAGCGCATCGCAGCGGCCGAGCGTGAACGGCTCGTAGCGCTCCGAGCGAACGGAACGATCGGTGACGCGGCATTCCAGCGGATCGAACAAGAGCTCGATCTCGAGGAGCTCGATCAGGCCCAGCTCGTCTCGCGCAACGACTGAGCGCTCAACGTCGGAAGACATAGACCGCGCCGCTATTCAACAGCCTTTGGACGGACTGATCGCCGTCGACGCCGGTGCTGTTGCCGCTCTCTCCCCAACCACCCACGGCGAGCACGTTGCCGTCCGCGCTCAAGCCCACCCAGTTGCCGAAGAAGTATCCGCCAAGCGTGGTGTTGGTGGGCTTGACGTAGGACCGCTGGGTCCAGGACGTGCCGCTTCGCGTGTATTCGTAGACCGCGCCCGTGCTGGACGCGGAGTTGTCCGTCTGCGAGCCGTTCGTCCCGATTGCATTGCTGTCTTCGTTGGGCGCGCCTACCGCCATCACGTTGCCGTCGCCGCTCAACGTCACGCAGTAACCAAACCCGTCCTCGTTTTCTGTGTTGGATGCTTTGACGTAGGCCTGTTGCGCCCAACCAGTTGGACCACGAGCAAACACGTAGGCGGCCCCAGCTTCGACCAGCGAGTCGTCCAGCTGATTGCCATCGATTCCCGTCGCATTGCTTCGCTCACCAGGCGCCGTCACCGCGAGCGTGTTTCCGTCCGCGCTGAGCGCGAGCCAAAAGCCGAAATAGTCCTCCGTCCCCGCGTTCGAGGCCTTGAGGTGCGCCTCCTGCGTCCACGTGGCTCCGTTCAAGGCGAAGACGTAGGCCGAACCGCTCAGGCGGGGCGGATCCTCGTGCTGGGCGCTCACTGCGAGTGTCCGCCCATCGGCCGAGAGCGCAACCGCTTCGCCAAACTCAGGTCCATAGCTCGAGGGGGATGCCTTCAAGTAGGCCCGCTGAGTCCATGCTCCAGCGGCGCGCATGAACACATAAACGGCGCCGCTCGCGGGCTGGGAGTTGTCCGCCTGGTTGCCGTTCACACCGACAGCGTTGCTGTCCTCGCCGAGCGCGCCCACCGCGAGCGTGTTGCCGTCGGCACTCAGGGTCAGCGCCGTTCCGAAGACGTCATACGCCTCCGCGTTGGAAGCCTTGATGTACGCCTGCTGGGACCAGCGCCCGCCGGTTCGCGTGTAGACGTAGACGGCCCCACTGTTGGTCGCGGACTCGTCTGCCTGATTGCCTCCCACGCCGGTCGCGTTGCTGTCTTCACCACCCGCGCCCACGGCAAGTGTGTTTCCGTCGGCGCTCAGCGCGATCCCAAGGCCAAAGGCGTCCTCCGTGTTGGTGTTCGACGCTTTCAAGTAGGCCTGCTGCGTCCATGCGCGACCCGTACAGGTGAAGACGTAGACCGCGCCGCTCTCGGGTGAGGAGTCATCGGCCTGATCTCCGTCGACTCCGGTAGCGCTGCTGTCTTCCCAGGTGGAGGCCACGGCCAGCGTGTTGCCGTCCGCGCTCAACGCGAAGAACCAACCGAACTTGTCGGAGGCCGAAGCGTTCGACGCCTTGAGGTACGCCGGCATCGCTGCGCCCATGCAGCCTGCGGTTGGCGTTCCGCCGCCGCCGCCCGCGCCGGCACCGCCCGCGCCGCCACCTGCCACCCCTCCGCCGGCACCAACTCCCGCGTCGACGCCAATCTCACCAACAGGACGAAGACAGCTGCTCGAGAGCACCATTGCCACGACGACCAAGTACCGCATGGGCGGACTGTATCCGGAGGGGAGGGGAGATAGTTGAGCACCTCGCCGCGCGATGCGTTAACGACGCGCCGCCATGTTCTCGAAGGCAATCGTCCTCGTTCGCATCGCGTTCGCCAACATCACCTCGAGCATGTTGAACGTGTTCGTGGGGTTGGTGCTGCTCTTCGGCGCCGCGCTCCTCGTCGTGGGCGGCTCGGTGTTCAGCACGCTCGACGACGCGCTCAGCAAGAGCATCATCGGCAGCATCACCGGCCACATGCAGGTCTACGGCGCGCGCTCCAAGGATCCGCTCGAGATCTACGGCCGCATGGACGGCACCGATTCCACGCTCACGCCGCTCGAAGACTTCAAGTCGCTCAAGGCCAAGCTGCTCGCGGTGCCGAACGTGGCGAAGGTGGTGCCGATGGGCGCGGCCACCTCGATCCTCGGCTCGGGAAACACGGTCGACGTCACGCTCGAGAAGCTGCGCAAGCTGATCAGCGCGCAGAAGGGAGACGAGAAGCTCCCCGAGGCGGAGTTCGAGACCAGGAAGAAGAGCCTCATCTCGCATGTGCGCGCGATGGTGGTGGTGCTCGCGAAGGATCTCGAGCGAGAGAAGGAGCTCACCGACGAGAAGGATCTCGATCTCCAGGCGCGCGACACCCTCGCGAAGGCCGGTTCGGACGAGTTCTGGAACGACTTCGACGCCACGCCCTTCGATCACCTCGAGTTTCTCGAGAACCGCCTCGCGCCGATCGTCTCGGACAGCGACATGCTCTTCATTCGCTACCTCGGCACCGATCTCGACGCGTACCAGGAGACCTTCGATCGCATGACGATCGTCGAGGGCACCAAGGTGCCGTCGGGACATCGCGGGCTGCTGCTCCCGCGCTTCTTCACCGAGGAGTACCTGAAGCTCAAGAACGCGCGCCGCCTCGACAAGATCAAGGACGCGATCGCCGCGGGCCGAAAGCTCTCCGACGAGAGCGACAAGGAACTGCAGCGCTTCAAGAAGGAGAACATGGCGCAGACCCGCGAGATCGTTCTCCAGCTCGACGGCATCGGCACCGACATCTTCCGCGGCAAGCTGCAGGGCTTCCTCGGCTCGAAGGAAGGCGAGCTCGCGACGTTGCTCACCGACTTCTTCACCGTCACCGACGACAACTTCGAGGCGCGCTACCAGTTCTTCTACAAGGACCTCGCGCCCATGCTCTCGATGTACCGGGTGAAGGTCGGCGACACGATGACGCTGCGGAGCTTCGGCCGCTCGGGCTCGCTGCAGACCGCGCTGGTGAAGGTGTACGGCGTGTTCGAGCTCAAGGGCCTCGAGAAGTCGCCGCTCGCGGGCGCCAACGCGCTCGTCGACATGATCACCTTCCGCGAGCTCTACGGCTTCCTCACCAACGAGAAGAAGGCCGAGCAGGAAGCGATGAAGAAGGAGACCGGCGCCCGCGAGATCAACCGCGAGAGCGCCGAGGCCGATCTCTTCGGCGGCGACACCGAGATCGTGCAGGAGGTGCAGGCGAAGACCTTCGATGACGGCTTCACCGGGAAAGAAGGTCCCACCGCGAAGGCGCGCCGCCTCGGCGAGACGTTCAACCTCGACGAGATCGACGATGGCGTGGTGCTGCACGCCGCGGTGCTGCTGAAAGATGGTTCCGAGAAGGCGCAGCTCCAGACCCAGCAGGAGGTCGAGAAGATCCTCGATGCCGATGCGCCGCCGGTCGATGGAGCGAAGGTCTCCGCGGCGAAGGCGCTGGTGGAGTCCAACAAGCTCCCCGGCATGCTCACGATGGCGCTCGGTGAAGTGGTGCGAATCGAAGAGGCCCGCGCGAAGGGTGAGTTCCAGCCGTCGGTCGCCGCCATCCTCGGGCTGCAGGACGCGCTCAAGGCCGAGCGGCCCACGCTGGAGCCGCAGCAGATCGCTCCCATCGAAGCGCTGCTCGACAACGCGAAGCCGAAGACCTTCGTGGTCGGCTGGAGCTCGGCCGCCGGCTTCCTCGGAAAGTTCATCGACTTCTTCCGCCTGCTGCTGGTGGCGATCGTCGGCGCGTTCGCGTTCTTCGCGCTGATCGTCGTCACCATCGGCATGACCATCGCCACCCTGCAGCGCACGGTCACCATCGGCACCATGCGCGCCATCGGAGCGCAGCGGCCCTTCGTGGTCGGCATGGTGATTACCGAGACGGTGATGCTGGCGCTCTCCTTCGGAGCGCTCGGCGCGGTGGTGGGCTCACTGGTGGTGAAGTTCCTCCACGATCGCGGAATCCCCGCGTTCCGCGACGAGCTCTACTTCTTCTTCTCAGGGCCCGTGCTGCGGCCCGAGCTCACGCCTGGAGGAATCGTGCTCGCGATCGTCGTCACCTTGATCGTCAGCGTGATCGCCGTGGTCTTCCCCCTCGTGCTGGCCACGCGCATTCAACCCATCGTCGCCATGCAGGCCTCGGAGTCCTGACGCCATGTCCATGCTCCTGAGAATCGCGTTCCTCTCGCTCTGGCAGCACCGCCGCCGCACCGGCGTATTGATGACCGCCATCGGCCTCGTCACCGCGCTGATGGTGACGATGCTCGGCATCGGCGAGGGCATGAACCGCTCGCTGGTCGAGACCTCGACCACGCTGATGAGCGGCCACATCAACGTCGCTGGTTTCTTCAAGGTCACCGCGGGACAGGCCGCTCCCGTCGTCACGCGCGCGCAGGAAGTGCTCGCCACCATCAAGAAGGAAGTCCCCGAGCTGATCTACGTGGCGTCGCGCGGCCGCGGCTGGGCGAAGGTGGTGAGCGAGACCAACTCCACGATGATCGGCCTGGGCGGCATCGACATCACGCAGGAGCAGGGACTGCGCGAAGCGCTCAAGGTGAAGGAAGGGAAGCTCGAGGATCTCTCGAAGCCCGGCTCCATCATGTTGTTCGAAGAGCAGGCGGCGACGCTCAACGTGCGCGTCGGTGATG
Source organism: uncultured Myxococcales bacterium (assembly GCA_966211295.1). Lineage (GTDB taxonomy): Bacteria > Myxococcota > Myxococcia > Myxococcales > Myxococcaceae > Archangium_A. The sequence goes on from CBIHPJ010000281.1 coordinate 5,332, forward strand.
CGCTCACCATCTCCGCGCCCACGCCGCGTGGCACCAACAACACCGTCGACGTCACGGTGGTGGCGATCGTGAAGGGCATGGGCATGATGAGTCAGTTCTCGTGCTTCATGAACGAGGTCACGCTGCGCCAGCTGTATCAATTGAAGGACGACACCACGGGCGCGCTGCAGATTTACCTGCCCACCTCGGATCTCGGAGAGATCAAGAAGGTGCAGGCGCGGCTTCGCGACGGACTCACGCGCGCTGGCTACTCGGTGCTCGACGAAGATCCGCGCGCGTTCTGGTTCAAGTTCGAGAACGTCTCGCGTGAGCCGTGGGTCGGTCAGCGGCTCGATCTCACCAACTGGCACGACGAGGTGAGCTTCGTGGCGTGGACGGTGGACCTGATGAGCTTCATCTCGTTCTTCCTCGGCACGGTGCTCCTCGCGGTGATCGGCGTGGGCATCATGATCGTGATGTGGATCAGCATTCGTGAGCGCACGCGCGAGATCGGCACGCTCCGCGCGATCGGTATGCAGCGCACCTCGGTGCTGATGATGTTCCTCACCGAGGGCTTCCTGCTCGGCTTCCTCGCCACCGCGGGTGGTGCGGTGCTCGGCGTCGCGCTCTCGCTCTTCTTGAACTCTGCGCACGTGCCGCTGCCGGTCGGGGTGCAGTTCGTGCTGCTCAGCGACAAGCTGGTGGTGCTGCCCACGGTGCAGTGGGTGGTGGCGACGGTGACGTTCATCACCCTGGTGGTGACGTTCATCTCGGTGATCCCGTCGTTCATCGCCGCTCAGCTGAAACCCGTGAGCGCGATGCAACACGCCGGGTGAAGGCCTGCATGATCCGCTTCGCTCCGCTGCTCGTCCTCGTCCTCTTCGGCTGTCCTCCTCCCAGGCCGCCCACCGGCGCGACGTTGAGCGGAGACGGCTTCTCCGCGCGCGTGGAGAGCCAGCCCTTCTCCGTCACCATCACGGGTGCCGACGGCCGCGTGCGGCAGCACACCGTGGGCGGCCCTCGCTTCACGCGCGATGATGGCGTGGTCGAAGCGCAGCTCATTCCCGGCTGGGACGGCTTCAAGTCGAAGGAGCGCCCGTGGACCGAGTTCACCGACTTCACGCTGGTGGAAGCGAACGCGAGCTCGGTGAAGCTGAGCAGCACGAAGGATGGGCTCACCGCCACCTTCACCCTCACCGTCGAGGGAGCGCGGCTCCGCACGCACCAGGAGCTCAGTGACACCCGCCGCTTCAACAAGGCGGCGCTCGCCTTCGTGCTGGAGGACGACGATCACTTCTTCGGCATGGGTCAGCGCACGGCGTCGATCGATCACCGCGGGCTGATGCTCTTCTCGTGGCCGGAAGAAGGCGGCCTCGGGGGCGGAGAGAACACGCCGCTCAGTCCCACCAACCCGTATCCCAACGGGCCGTCGATGACGTACTTCCCGGTGCCGCTCTTCCACACCACGAAGGGCATCTCGATGCTGGTCGACACCACGCGTCGCAGCGAGGTGCACTTCGGAGACGACGCGCCCGAGCTGAAGCTCGCCGTCGATGGCACCGTGCTCGATCTGATCCTCTTCGTGCGCGACTCGCCGCTCGACGTGCTCGACGACTACACCGAGCTCACCGGCCGCCCTCCGATTCCGACGGACTGGGCCTGGGGTCCGCGTCGGCGCATCAATCAGGGCGCGATGGTCGATGGACTCCCGGAGTGGGCGCAGATGCGCGCGCGCAAGCTCCCCATCACCACCGTCGACGACGCGATGCACTCGCTGCCTTCGTTCTCGCAAGCAGGTCGCGAGGCACAGCTGCGCGCATGGACGAGCGAGCTGCACGCGAACGGCTTCAAGGTGATGGATTACAACAACCCCTACGTCTCGGCGTCGGCGCCTGCGAGCGCGCCTGATTACGCGGACGGCGCGCGGCAGAACTTCTTCGAGATGTCGCCTGACGGTGGGCCCGCCACCACCTTCTTCCTCTCAGGTGGACCGCAGACCGTGAGCACCGTCGATCTCACCAATCCGCAAGCGGTGATCTGGTTCCAGGGCCTGCTGCGACGCAGTTTCGATCTTGGCTACGACGGCTGGATGCACGACTTCGGCGAGTACGTCGCGCGCACGTCGCGCTTCTACGACGGCCGCACCGGCGCCGAAGTGCACAACGAGTTTCCCGTGCTCTCTGCGAAGGCCATGCGCGGCGCGCTCGAGGGCCACGACGCGCACGTATTCACCCGCTCGGGTTACACCGGGAGCCAGGCGTGGATTCTCGAGGACTGGGGCGGAGATCCCGAGGCCACCTTCGATGACACCGAGGGCCTGCCCGCGACGCTTCGTGGCGGCCTCAACCTCGGCATGGTCGCGGTGCCGTACTGGAGCACCGACATCGGCGGCTACAAGTGCATCACCGACGCGCCGAACGATCGTGAGGTGCTGGTGCGTTGGTACGAGATGAGCGCGCTCTCTCCGATGATGCACGACGAAGACGCGTGCTCGAATCCGCTCGGTGGCAACAAGGTAAAGGCCAAGCTCTGGGACGACCCGCTCACGCAAGACGTGTGGCGCGAGATGGCGGGGCTGCACACGCGGCTGGCTCCAGACCTGCGCGCGCTGGCGCTCGAGGCCCGTGCGCACGGCCGGCCGATGACGATTCACCCCGTGCTGCTCGAGCCGACGCGACCCGAGGCGTGGGCGGTGCAGGACTCGTTCTTCCTCGGAGCTGGTCTGTATGGCGCGCCCGTGGTGCGCCGCGGAGTGACCACGCGGCACGTCTGGCTCCCGCCGGGCCGTTATGTGGAATGGACCGAGCGCACGGTGCATCAGGGCGCGGCCTTCGCCGACGTGCCTGCGCCGCTGGATCGGCTCCCGCTCTTCCTGGTCGAGAACCAGCTGGTGCCGCTGCTCGATGCAGAGGTGCAGACGCTCGCCCCGGCGACTGAGCCCGGCGTGATCACCGAGGCCTCTCGCGCCGGTGTGCTCGACGTGATCGCAGTGGTCGGTCCCGCAGGTAACGCGCACTTCACGCTCGCAGACGGCACTCAGCTCACCGTCACTCGGCTCAGCAGCGACGAAGGAAATCCCGCTTCGCTCGCGACGGCACCTGACGATGCGACGATTCACGACTGCACCGGCTGCGGAGTGGTCGACACGCGCGTTACCCGGCGCGTTCGCATCACCAGCTCCGAGCGAAGCGCACAGCTGGCCGACGTGAAGGTCGAGGTGGCGGGTGGTCCCGCGCGCCGACTGCGCTGGGAAGTGCTCTTGCTCGACTGAGGCCGGTGAGCGCGATGCAGAACGCCGGTTGATCAGCGCCTGAGCGATCCCAAGCTCTCGGGCGAAGCTCAGGGCTGCGGTTGCCGCTCAGGTTCGCTGGCTGAGCCGATCGCGCCCAGCTTCGCCGGGTTCATCACCCAGAACAGCCGCGTGATCCCCTCGTCGGATCCCTCGAGGGTGGCCATCGCGATCGCGACGCCAGCGCGGCTGATCACTACCGCGCTGGCTCCATTCGCGGTGATCCAACGCAGGGTGGTGTCGTTCCAGAAGTGTGAAGCGAAGCCCGCGACGAACTGCGCCACCGTCTCGCGACCGATGACCGGAATGCGTGACGCGCGCGCGACCCCGCCACCATCAGAGGTCGACACCACGTCAGGTGCGAAGAGCCGCTCGAGCGCAGAACGGTCGCCTCGCTGCGCCGCCACCATGAACGCCTCGAGGAGCCGGCGCTGCGCATCGGGTCCCACGGGCTTCTTCCGCTCATCGGCGAGGTGCTTGCGAGCCCGGCTGCTCAACTGCCGCGCGTTCGCCTCGGAGATCTCGAGCACACTCGCGATGGCGCTGAACTCGTAGTCGAACGCCTCTCGCAGCACGTAGGCGGCGCGCTCCGTCGGCGTGAGCTTCTCGAGCAACATCAACACCGCCAGCTCGAGCGCTTCACCCCGCTCCGCTCCCAGTGAGGGGTCTGCGCTGGTGTCGACGGGCTCAGGCAACCAGGGCCCGACGTAGTGGCTCCTCCGCACCTGCGCCGATTGCGAGAAGTTCAGTGCGAGGCGCGTGGTGATGGTCGCGAGGAAGGCAGGCGCATCATTCACGGCGGCGTGATCCGCGGCCTGCCAGCGCAGCCACACCTCTTGAAGCAGGTCCTCCGCCTCTACCTTCGTGCCGAGCATCCGGTAGGCGATGCCGAACAGGCGGGGCCGCAGGCTCGTGAACGTCGCAAGCACCTCGTCGGGTTGGCCGGGCATCTTTCTCTCGCTTGTTGTCACAAAGAAATGCGCTCTCCTGTCTTAGCGGCCTCTCGTTACGGAAAGGTCAGGAAATGAAGATCCTCGTGATTGGCGGCAGTGGGCTCATCGGTTCGAAGCTCGTGAAGAATCTCCAGGCGAAAGGACATGAAGCGGTCTCCGCGTCACCCGCCTCGGGCGTGAACACCATCACCGGCGAAGGGCTGGCAGCGGCGATGAAGGGCATAGACGTCGTCGTCGACGTCTCCAACTCGCCCTCGTTCGCCGATGCCGAGGTGATGGCGTTCTTTCAAACCTCCACGCGCAATCTGCTGAGCGCAGAGAAAACAGCCGGGGTGAAACATCACGTCGCGCTCTCCGTCGTGGGTTGCGATCGAATTCCCGACAGCGGCTACATGCGCGCGAAGGCCGCGCAGGAAATGGAGATCAAGGTGGGTTCAATTCCGTTCTCCGTCCTCCGCGCCACGCAGTTCTTCGAGTTCATCGGGCGCATCGTCGACAGCAGCACGAAGGACAGGATGGTGCGCGTCTCACCCGCGAAGATGCAGCCGGTCGCCGCGGACGACGTCGCCGCGGCGCAGACCGAGGTGAAGCACCGCCAACCCTTGGGCGGCCTTGGGGAGCACCGCGGCCCCCAGCTTATCGGTCTCGATGAGCTGGCCCGGCGGTCCTTGCGCTTCAAGAGGGACGGCCGCGAAGTCATTCCTGATCCGCATGCGCGCTACTTCGGAACCGAGCTCGATGATCGCACGCTGAACCCCGGAGCATCGCCGCGGCTCGGAACCATTCGTTTCGACCACTGGCTCCAAACCTCGGTCAGCTGATCAACGTTCTGACGGGCTTGCCTTCGGAGCGCCGTCGAAGGGCGAGGCGTTCCCGATTGTGGACGCACGCGCTCAACTCATTGGTGCGCGCGAAGCCAGACGAACGCACTTCGTTCGCCACGTACCCGCGCCTTCCTGCGACTACAGGTAGGCCTGGGGAATGCAACGCACCCGGGAATGAAAATCCGGGTGGGGTTGGTGGCGGCGTTGT
>CBIHPJ010000282.1:0-10565 GCA_966211295.1 uncultured Myxococcales bacterium
TGAAGACCTCGGCGCGCTCGACGGGGCTCCACCAGGGGCCCACGTCGACCTTCGAGTGAGAGAAGCCGCACTCGCTGAGCATGCGGTACCACTGCATCACCGAGAAGATGCGCACCTCTTCGAGACCGAACACCGCGTTCTCCACGAGGTCGATCGCAGCCCAGCCGAAGACGTGATCTTTCCGCGGATCCACGAGCCCCAGCACGCCGCCCTTCCGCAGCACGCGCCGCATCTCGCGCAGGGCAGGGAGGTGGTTGGGGTAGTGGTGGAAGGAGTTGGTGCAGACGATCTTGTCGAAGCTCCCATCCGCGAACGGGAGCCGACCCGCATCACCGCGCAGCAGCCTGCCCGAAAGCGCGGGAACGTTCGACGCGGTCTTCAGCATGCCTTCGGAATAGTCGAGGCCGATCGCGACGCCGCCGGTCTCCGCGATCTTCGAGGCGCCGTCACCGGGACCACAGCCGAGATCGAGCACGCGCTCGCCGGGGGCGATCTTCAGGCGTTCGATCGCGATGCGCTGGATCCGCCGCAGCTCGAGGCCGAAGGGGCCCGCTCGGTAGAACCGCGACCAGACGTCGAAGAAACGACCGTGCTTATGCAGTTCCTCACTCATCTTTTGGGTCTCTCCGCCTTTGGGCAGCCTTCGCTGCGCTCGGCTGCTGGGGCCAGCGTTCGCTGGACGGCTTCGTTCAGGAATGTGTTCATGGATCAACGGGTTCCGTTCTGCAATCGTGCTCCGCGCCATTCGTTCATGACGTTCGGAGTGCACGTTCACCCGCAGTGACCTGGGAGAAGCAACAACAATGGGAATCTTCGACTCGCTGAAGTCCGAAGCGCAGCGCAACTTCATCGCCCGCGCGGACGAGGCCAAGAACCAGATCATCTACAAGTATCCGGAGCGCAACATCCGGATCATGACGCAGCTGACGGTGCAGGCCGATGAGGTCGCGCTCTTCGTCAAGGACGGCGTCGTGGCGGGCAAGCTCGGCCCGGGCCGGCACAACCTCGACACCAACAACATCCCCTTCCTCTCGGCGCTGCTCGAGAAGGTCACCGGCGGCAACCTCTTCGTGGCCGAGGTGTACTTCGTCACCACGCGTGAGTTCCCGCAGGTGAAGTTCGGCGGCCCCATCGGCGACACGCGCGACCCTGAGACCGGGCTGGCGATCGGCACCATGGTGTACGGCGACTTCTCGCTGCAGGTGACCAACCCCGAGCAGCTGCTCGTGGGAATGGTCGGTCTGCGCAAGGCCGACAACGAAGAGTTCGTCGGCTGGTTCAAGAGCCAGGTGCTGAAGGTCACGCGCGATCGCATCGCCGAGCTCCTCGTGAAGAAGAAGTGGCCGCTCCTCGACGTGACGTCGGGCGCGTACACCGAGGAGATCGAGACCGAGGTGATGGCGGGCCTCGGCGGCCACACCAACTCCTACGGGGTGTCGATCATCCGCTTCGGCAACTTCACCATCAGCATCAAGCCCGAGGACGAGGCGACGCTGAAGAAGCTCTCGAAGGACGTGGCGTACTCGCGTCTCGCGGGCGGCTTCCAGCAGTACGCGCAGGGCCAGGCGATGCTCGGCGCGGCCGAAGGCATGGCGAAGGGCGGCGGCGAGGGCGGCGGCGGTTCCGGCCAGGCGCTGGGCGGCATGGGCATGGGCATGGGCTTCGGCATGGCCCAGATGTTCATGAACCAGAACCAGGCTCAGCAGCACCAGCAGCAGAACCAGCAGGCGCAGGCCCAGGCGGCGCAGGCGGCCGCGTCTCCGCAGCGCTCCGTGATGGATCGTCTGAAGGAGCTCTCTGAGCTGAAGAACGCGGGCCTCATCAGCGAGGACGAGTTCAACGGCAAGAAGGCCGACCTGATGAAGCAGCTCTAAGGAGCTGCGGTCGTCGTTCCGGAGAGGGCTGGAAGTGGCTTGAGCCACCAGCCCTCTCCAAGCTTCACCCGCCACTCCTCGGCGCCCAGCAGTGCCTGGAGTCGAGTGGCAGACCTCAAGAAGTCATCCGTCTCGACGCGCCACCGTGCGCCTTCGCCTTCCGTCATCGCGATGCCCGTGGCGCGCGCGGTGATCTCGAGGAACTTCGCGCGGGCCGCCTTCTCGTCGGAGAGCGCCTGCGTCTCGAGCTTCGCGAGCACGGTGCCGGCAACGCGGCGGAGCTGGAAGAGTCGCTGCGCCTTCATCACGGCGATCACCTGGGGGCGCTCGTTCACTTCATTGGCGCTGAGCCACTGATCCTCGGAGAGCAGCGAAGCGAAGAGCTCACTCGCTCGCAGTGCATCGGTGGATTTGCCGAGGCGATCGATCGCGAAGGAGGTGGGCTTCTCCACGCGCAACGTGAGCGCGGCGCCGAGCTCGCCCAGCACTGCTTCCTGATCGCGCAGGCCACCGGCCGGCTTCACGCTCACGCGCACGTCGTTCGGAGCGGGCGCGACGGTGAGCGGCAGCGGGTTCTTCTTGGTGGCCTCCGCGAGATCGAGGGTGATTCCCGGCTGGCCGTAGACCCCGAGCGTGCCCAGGGTCTGCACCGCGCGCGTGGCGATCTTCGTCTTGGGGAACTGCGCGTCGACGGCGGACGGAACCTTGAGAAGCTTCGGGAGCTCAGCTCTCGTCAGCGCCGTGAGCGGCAGTTTTACCGTGTCATCGCTCAGCGTTTGCAGCGTGGTCTTCCACTCTTCTTCAGTGCGAGTGAGCACGTCGTCGGCTGATTTGCGGAGCGCGTCGAGATCGAGGTCGCGCGTCTCGGCGGCGAAGTCGAGCGGGGCAGGGAGCTCGAGTGAAGCGAGCACCTCTTTCACCTTCTCATCGCGCCGGATGATCGCGGCGTCGAGGCGGAGGGCGGCATCGTGCGAGGCGTTCCACAGCGCGCGGCGCTTCACGGCGCTCTTCTCGTTCACGAGGAGCTTGTTGAGATCGCGCCAGGGGAGCTCTCTACCGTCGACGGTGAAGGTGGCGCTGGCCTCGAGGTTCGCGAGCGCCTCGGACTCCGCGGCGACTCCGCGGGCCAGGAGCTCGCCGCCGAGCCAGTGCTCCAGGTTGCTGAGGCGCTTCGCATCTCCGGCCTTCAGCTCGCGAGCGCGGCGGAGGGTGACGAGGGATTGCTTGGAGAAGAGCGTGTCGTGGCCTTGAGAGGCAGCTGCGAGCTCGAGCGGCACTCCGGTGGTCCAGTGTTTCCACAGCGCCTCGTCCACCGCGCGCACTACTTCGGAGACTTCTTTCTCGATCGCATCGACCTTGGGCGCGATGAGCTGAGCCTCGGTCGGACCCGCATCTGGAGGCGGCGGCGCCACGTCGACAGGAGGCGCGCTCTTCGGGCACCCCGTGAAAACGAGCAGCAAGGCCAGCGTGCGCAAATTCATTCGCGGACTGTAACCGCAGAGGTGCGTTCGCCTATTTCCAAGAAGATCTGAGAACCTCCGTCCCGATGAACGAGGACCTCGAGCTGGCACGTCGCGCGCTCGGCGGAGAGGCGGAGGCGCTCTCCGAGCTGGATCGGCGCATTCGCGCGGAGGGGAAGCGGGTAGCGGACGCCCAGCGCTTTCCTGCCGACGAACTCGCCCAGCTGATGCGCGAGCGGTTGTTGGCGGGTCCTGAGCCCAGGCTCGCTCGCTTCGATGGCACTGGGCCGCTGGCCGCGTGGCTTCGCGCGGTGGCCGCGCGGCTGGCGAGCAACGCGCGGAGGCCAGCTGCGCACGAGGTTGCGGTGTCAGCGGCTCCCGAAGGTGCACTCGCTGAACCCACGCCCGAGCTCGCGCTGCTCAGGTTGCAGTACCGGGAGCACTTTCGCGCGGCCTTCGCGGATGCAGTGCGCGCGCTGGAGCCGAATGAACGCACCGTGCTGCGGCTCCACACGCTCGATGGGCTCAGCCTCGCCAGCATCGGCACCATGTTTCAGCGCGACGCCGCGAACGTCTCGAGGTGGCTCTCGCGCATTCGTGGCCGGCTGCTGGAAGACACGCGCGCGGCGCTGGGGAGACGGCTCTCGCTCGAGGGGTCCGCGCTCGAATCACTGATGCGGGTGGCCGACAGCGAGCTGACCATGAGTCTCTCGGGCCTGCTTTCCTGAGAATTAATCGCAAGGAAAAGCGGGTGGGCGTGTCTCCTTTTCAGAAAGGAAACACCACCATGCAACTGCTCAGAATCGTTCCTGTCCTCGCCGTGCTGGTCTCCACTCTTGCCTTCGCGGCGCAGCCTCTTCAGGTCGCAGTGGGCGCTCAACGCGTCATCTCCACCCCGGGGCTTCAACGTGTGGCGCTGGGAAATGCCTCGCTGGCCGACGTGAGGACCGCGGGCCAGGACGTGGTGCTGATCGGCGTCGCGCCTGGACGCACGGAGCTGCGAGTGTGGAAGAGCGGCGCGAGCGCCCCTGAAGTGTACGAGGTGACGGTGACGGCAGCGCCCTCGAGTGCGGGCGATCCCACGCCCATCACCTTCACGCCCACGTTGCAGCTCGGCGCGAAGACCTCGCGCGCGGTGCCGGGACTCCAGCGGATCGCCGTCGGCGATCCCGACATCGCCGACCTCTCGGTGGATGACGCCGGGGTGACGCTCGCGGGGAAGGGGGCGGGCCAGACCAACGTGCTGCTCTGGTTTGCAGATGGTCGCCGCGAGCAGTGGGTGGTGAAGGTGCTGAAGTAAAAAGGATCGCGATGAGCTGCCCCGACGAGAACGAGCTGGTGCGCTTTGCGCGCGGAGGGCTGCCTGAGGAAGCCGCCCTCATGTTCTCGTCACACCTCGACTCGTGTCCTCCGTGCAGGCGCGCAGTGGCGGAGGCAGCCAGTGAGGAGCCGCTCGTCGCTCCCGCTGTCATCACTGGCGCGCGAGTGGGGCGCTACGAGGTCGATGCACTCCTCGGATCCGGGGCGATGGGCGCCGTCTTCTCCGCGCGCGACGTGTCGCTGGATCGGCGAGTGGCGATCAAGCTGTTGCACTCGGCGGGAGACGAACAGTCGCGTGCCCGGCTCGAACGAGAAGCGCAGGCGATGGCGCGGCTCAGCCACCCGCACGTGGTGACCGTGCACGAGCTCGGTGACTGGAGCGGTGGTCGCTTCATCGCGATGGAGTTGGTGGAAGGAAAGACGCTCGACGCGTGGCTTCCCAGTGCGTCTCCCGCAGAGCGGAGGAAGGTGCTGCTCGACGCAGGGCGCGGCTTGAGCGCGGCGCATCAGGCTGGCGTGGTGCACCGCGACTTCAAGCCGAGAAACCTCCTCGTGGGCCGCGACGCGCGAGTGCGGGTGACGGACTTCGGGCTCTCTCGCGCGACAGCGAACGCGGGCGGGCCGTTGCCAGAGAGTCTGTTGCACACGGCACAGGGCGCGCTGGTCGGGACTCCGGCCTGGATGTCGCCAGAGCAGCTCGATGGGCGACTGGCCGACGAGCGCAGCGACCAGTTCGCTTTTTGCGTGGTGTGGGTGGAAGCGCTCACCGGCCGCCGTCCCTTCGCGGGAGAGACTCGCGCCGAGCTTCGCGAAGCCATGCGCACCGATCCTCAGCTCATCGGTCTGCTTGCTCACGAGCGCACCGCTCTGCGCCGCGGACTCTCGGAAGATCCGGCGGGCCGCTTCGAATCGATGGAGCTCTTGCTGCAGACGCTCGTAGGCAACTCGCGCCGGCTGTGGCCGTGGGCAGGAGCCGTGGTGCTCGCGGTACTTCTGCTCGTCGGCGCGGCGCTCGCATGGCCGCGCGCGGTACCGGCGTTGCCGAGCGCGCTCGAGGTCGACGTCGGCAAGATGTTCCCGATGAAGTTGAAGTGCCTGTCTCGGATCGCAGTGGGGGACCCTTCGATCGTCGACGTGAAGACAGTCGATGAGCAGGAGCTGGTTCTCATCGGAGTGAATCCAGGCGAGACGACGCTCCTCTTGTGGGACTGCGACAACTCGCGCTCGAGCTTCACCGTGCGAGTCGACGCTCCGTCGAAGCAGTGATTTTCGGCGCTCCGCTCGGGTGCAGGTCGTGGGAAATTCGCGAACATGAAACCGACCGACGGGTGACTGCTTGGAGAAGAGCAGCGCCAGCGTGCGAAAATTCATTACGCGGACCGTAACCGCTGAGGTGCGTTCGCCTATTTCCTTCGCGAGCGAGTACATCGAGTGACCATGGTGCGTGAGGGTTGGTTCCTGGTGCTGGGGCGGTGGCGAGGTGCACCCGTGCGAGTTCACCTTCTCGCGCCGCTCTTTGCGCTCCTGGTCCCGGGGAGGTCGATCTCGCTGGGGACGGTGACGGGCTTCCTGCTCTTGGTGCTGGCGCACGAATTCGGTCACGCGCTGCTGGTGCGCGCGGTCGGCGCCAGCGTGTACCGAATCGATCTGCTGCCGTGGGGTGGTGAGTGCGAGCACTCGCAGACCGGCTCCGAATTGAAGGACTCGATCATCGCGTGGGGCGGTGTGCTCGCTCAGGCGGCGCTGATGATTCCCGCGGAGAGAATGCTCCCCTTCGCTCCCGGCACTGGATTCATGGGCGACTTCTTGTGGTCGCTGACCGCCGCCAACTTCATGCTGGCCGCCTTCAACCTCATCCCGGTTCCTCCGCTCGACGGTTCGAAGGCGTGGAGACTGCTCGGGCTCGGCCCGATGTGGGCCTTCAATCGATTGCAGAAATGGCGAAGACGGCGGCTGCTCCGCGTCGTCCCGCCTCCTGCGCCTCCGCGCAAAGACTGGCTCAACTAAGGTCACGACCATGAAACCGACCGACGCGATCCTTGCGCACGTGAACGGGAAGATGGGCCGGTACGAGCTGTTCCGCGAGCTCCTCGCTCACGATGACTGGCGGGTGCCGAGGCCGGAGGGCGCTTCGCTCCCCACCGTGATGGTGGCTGACGCCGCGATGACGCCGTCGATCTGGGCGTTCGCGAGCGAGGAGGCCTACCAGGCTGCCTGCAAAGCCGTGAACGCAGCGGCGATCGGCAGAGTGGAGCGCGTGGCTCGACTCGACGAGCTGCTGACCGAAGACGATCCGCGCGTGGTGCAGTTGGTGATCGATCCTTCGTTCATGATCACCTTCCGCATTCAGACCGACGAGCTCGCGTCCTTCCGCCGCATGGCGCACGCGGTCGGAGTGGAGCGCGCGATCAAGGCGCAGGACTACAAGAAGCTCCTCGCGTACGACCGGTACGCGGTGCCGTACTTCGGAACCCTTGGTCAGGGGCACAACCTGATCACCATGCCGAGCGAGCGCGGCAAGATGCTCGCGGCGTTCACCGCGGCTGACGCGATCGACGCCTTCCTCGCGGTGGGCTCCGAGTCGGATCGCGCGCGGGTGAAGTTCGTGGTGATCGACGGACAGCAGCTCTTCGGCACCGTGCATCAGATCGCCGGCGGCGTGCTGATGAACCCTATGGGACCGCGCACGTTCGGCTTCGATCTCCAGGCTTGCCGAGACATCGCCAATGCCCTCTGAACAACAGTGGCGCGCCGCGCACGCGCGCATGCAGATGTACTCCGCGCTGCGGGCGCATTTCGGTTCGCTCGGCTACCTCGAGGTGGAGACGCCCACGCTCGTCGGCACCCCCGGCATGGAGCCGCACATCGATCCCTTCGAGGCTCCGTTCATTCCGCAGACTGGAGTGGGAGCGAAGAAGTCGCTCTGGCTTCACACCAGCCCCGAGTACGCGATGAAGCGGCTGCTCGCGGATGGGAGCCCTCCGCTGTTCCAGATCTGCAAGACGTATCGGAACGGTGAAGTGTCGGGGACGCACAACCCCGAGTTCACGATGCTCGAGTTCTACCGGCCGAACGCGGACTACCACGCGATCATGGCCGACCTCGAAGGCGCGCTCGCGAGCTGTCCTCCCCTCGAGAACTTCTTCACAGAGCTCCCCTACGAGCGCCTCACGGTGCGCGACGCCGTTCTCCGTCACACGGGCATCGACATCTTCAAGCACTCGGACGGCCCGTCACTGAAGCGCGCTGCGAAAGACATCGGAGTGCACGTGGGCGAGTCGAACGACTTCGACGACGTCTTCTTCCACATCTTCCTCGAGCGGGTCGAGCGCAAGCTCGGCTTCGAGCGCCCCACTTTCCTGATCGAGTACCCAGCTTCGATGGCCTCGCTCTCGCGCCTGAAGGAAGGCGACCCTCGGGTGGCTGAGCGCGTCGAGCTGTACGCGAAGGGAGTGGAGCTCGCGAACGGCTTCTCCGAGCTGATCGATCCAGTGGAACAGCGGAAGCGACTCGTCGAAGAACAGAACCTGCGCCGCTCGCTGGGTCGTCCCGTCTTCGACCTCGACGAGCGCTTCCTCGAGGCGTTGCCGAAGATGCCTCCTTCGGGGGGAATTGCGGTGGGTCTGGACCGGGTTCTGATGCTGCTGCTGGGAGCGAAGGAGATAGCCGACGTGCTGCTCTTCCCCGCGAAGGACTTCGTGTAGCGTTCCGCGCGTGCCAAGCCCCAAAGAGCTGCTCCGCGGTGCGATCTCCGGAGTGGCTGCAGTCAGCATCACCGGCTCGATGTCAGCGATCGTCTCGGCGCTGAGCTTCGTCGACGAACGCGCGCCGGATCCCGCGATCCACTTCTGGGCCGACAGCATCTTGAAGGCGTCGGGAGTGAGGACGCAGTGCCGCGGCCTCGAGAACCTTCCGCCCGGCAACTTCGTGCTCTGCGTGAATCACCAGTCCAACTACGACGCGTTGGTGCTGTTCCGGCACATTCGCCGGCACATGCGGTACGTGGCGAAGACGCAGCTGCAGAAGGTGCCGCTGCTCGGCCCCGCGTTGCGTCGCGCTGGGAACATCTTCGTCGATCGCACCGGTGGCTCTGGCGATCGCAACAAGCTGATGGACGCGGCGGTGCAGGTCAGAGATCGCGTCAGCATCGTGTTCTTCGCGGAAGGCACGCGCAGCGACGACGGCATCTTGCGGCCGTTCAAGAAGGGCGCGGCGGCGATGGCGATTGAAGCCGGTGTCCCGCTCATTCCCGCGGCGCTCGCTGGGACGCATCGCATTCTCGAGAAGGGCTCGATGATCATTCGTCCTCGTCCTTCGGCGCTCTGCATCGGCGAGCCGCTCTCCACCAAGGGGCTCACCGCGGACGATCGCGAAGCGCTCACGGGGAAGGCACACGCGGCGGTCGCGGTGCTGCTCGAGCAGGGCAATCAGATGGTCGCCGAGATGGAGCGATGACGAAGAAGTCCGCACGCGAAGAGCTGCAAGACATCGCGACCGCGCTGCAGCTCTCGGTGGAGTTTCCGCCCGAGGTCCTCGCGGAGACGGAAGCGTGGCTGAAGAATCCGCAGATCGACGATCCCGCGCTGATCGATCGCACCGCGATGCCGTTCGTCACCATCGACAACGCGCACTCGAAGGATCTGGATCAAGCGGTCTTCGTCGAGCGTGAAGGTGACGGCTATCTCGTCGCGTACGCGATCGCCGACGCGTCGTTCTACGTGCGGCACAAGAGCGCGCTCTTCGCCGAGGCGATGAAGCGGGGCGCCAGCTACTACTTCCCCGGCTTCTCGGTGCCGATGCTCCCGCGTCCTCTCTCTGAGGGGCTGGTCTCGCTCAATCCCGACGGACCTCGCCGCGCGCTGCTCTTCCTCCATCACCTCGACGCCCAGGGAGAACTCAAGGAGACGAGCCTCGAGCGCGCCCGGGTGCGCAGCCGCGCGAAGCTCTCCTTCAGCGACGTGCAGAAATTGGTCGATGACCGCGAGAGCTCTCCGCTCAAGGGGGCGGCGTACGAGCAGAGCCAGCTGCTGCTCCGTGAGGTGGGAAGGAAGCGCATCGCGCTCGCGGCGAAGCGAGGGCTCGTTCGCTACCGCCGCGAAGAGGTCTCCATTCAGCTCGACGGCGAAGGCCTGCAGTTCGCGGTGATGGAGGCGGTGCGCGATGAGGTCGAGCTCTGGAACGAGCAGATCTCGCTGATGTGCAACGCCGAGGGCGGACGCTTGCTGCGCGAGTTCCCCAATCCCGCGGTGCAGCCGATCTATCGCGTGCAGGACGGGCCGGATCCCGAGCGGCTCAAGGGACTCTCTGCGCTCACCGGCTTCGTGGCGAAGCGGCATTCGCTCCCGACGACGCCCTGGGTGTGGAACCAGGAGACCACTCCGCTCGCGAAGTATCTCGAGGGGCTTCCGCACGCCGCGCCTGGCTCGAAGGAGGATCGCCTCGTCGCCGCCATCACCCGCCAATCGGTGATGGTGAACCTGCGCTCCGAATATTCGACCGAGCCCGGCAAACACGTGGGCGTGGGCGCGGAGCCGTACGCGCGCTTCTCCGCTCCGATGCGCGAGATGGTCGGCGTCTTCCTGCACAAGGAAGCGATGGAGTTGATCACCGGCGAACATCCGCCCGCCGAAGAAGACGAGGTCCTCAGGGCCGAAGTGGTGAAGGTCGCGAACCGCGCGCGTGGCACGCAGCGCAAGGTGCAGGATCTCTCGAACGAGGTGGTGATGAACCGCCTCTTCACTCCGGAGCTCGGCAAGCCCCGCGCGCAGCGCACTCGTTTCGTGGGCACCGTGATGGGGCTCACCTCGAACAAGGTGCACGTGCGGTTCGACTCGCCGCCGCTCGATGTGAAGCTGTACCTGTTCGATCTCGCTCCGTACTTCAAAGGCGCGTGGCTCGAGCCGGCGGAGGA
>CBIHPJ010000283.1:0-10545 GCA_966211295.1 uncultured Myxococcales bacterium
GTGAGCGTGTTGATCACCTCGACGTTTCCATGTGACGCCTCGAGTTGGCCGGGGAGATCGCGAATGAGTCGAATCACGAATTGCCGCGCCTCGTTGCGCTGCACGCGAATGCGCCACTCGTCGAAGCCCACCACGCAGGCCAGAGAGACCATGACGAGCATCGCCAGCGCGACGCCGCGTCGATTCGCCTTGAGTGCGCGCCACAGCAGTTGCCTGAAGGTGTAGCTGCGCGCGGACACGGTGCGGCCCGCGAGCCAGGCCTCGAGATCGGCGGCGAGCTCGGTCGCGTTGGCGTAGCGGCGGCCGCGCTCCACCGAGAGCGCCTTCTCGCAGATCGCCGCGAGATCGCGCGGAGCCTGCGGCTCGACCGCGAGCACCGGAGAGACCTCGCCCGCGGACGCGTGGCCCATGGCCGACTTGAGCGAGCGCCCGGTGATCGGCGGGCTGCCCGCGAGCAGATGGTAGAGACACGCGCCCAGTCCCCACACGTCACTCTTCGCGTCAGCGGCGAGACCGAGCGCCTGCTCGGGGCTCATGTACGCGGGCGTGCCCACCACTCCGGTCGCTTGCGAAGGAGCGGTGACGTCGGGCGCGCCATCACCCTTGCGCTCCTGAACGAGCGCGAGGCCCCAGTCGAGCACGTACGTCTCGCCGAAGCGGCCGAGCATGATGTTCTGCGGCTTGAGATCGCGGTGCACCACGCCGCGCTCGTGCGCGAAGGCGACGGCCTGGCAGGCGCGCACCAGGGCAGGGACCAGCGCGAGACGTGCGTCGAGATCCTTCGCTTCGGCGAGGGTGTCCGCGAGGCTCTTGCCCTCGATGCGCCGGAGCGCGAGGTACAGCGTACCGTCCGCATCGCGCCCGAGATCGTGGAGCGGCACGATGCCCGGGTGCTCGAGCAACGCGGTGAGCCGCGCCTCGCGCACGAACATGCTCACGATGCCGGGATCGAGCTGCGCGGCCGCGTGCATCTTCTTGAGCGCCACTTCGCGCCGCAGCACCTTGTCGTAGGCACGCCACACCGTGCCCTGGCCACCGCGGCCCAGCAGTGCGCTCGCGTCTCGATCATCGATGACGTAGCGGCCGTCTTGCAGCGGCTCGAGGTGCTCGCCCGAGCTGCCGCTGCGCAGCAAAGTCTCACCCGAGGAGAAGGAGTCGACCTTCGCCTCGCTGCTGCTCCGTTCGGTGGATTCGTCGACGCTGAGGTCGGGAACGGGCCGCGTCATGATCAGCGATCGAGCTCCGCCGAGGCGCGGCAGGTGAAGGGAAGTTCGCCAAAGCTCGCGACCACGCTCACGCTGTGCTCCGCGGGAACCTGGATCGGTGAGCTCACGCCGGTCACCCAACGCCCGAGCTGTCCGCCTCCTTCCGCCTGATACGACGAGGCGCCGGCGATCTCCTGGAAGTCCACTTCGTATTCTCCGCTCCCGACTGGCCGCGCGTACCGAATCCACGTGCGGTCGGGGAGCGTGAAGGTCGCTTCCCACACGACACCGTCGATGTTCTCCGCGCGGATCGCGTGTCGACCTTCACCGAGCTCGTTCAAGGCGAGGGGAAAGCCGCCGGTCTGGGGGATCGCGAGGCCCCTGGTCAGCCCGTCCACCAAGACCGTCACCTGCGTGTGGCTGTTCACCGAGATGGTGACGAAATCCCCACTGCGATCTCCCTTGAACCAGATCGCGTTGGTGATCAGGTCGCTGCCGCACACCCGGGGATCTGCGAAGCGCTCTTCCTTCGTGCAACTGACGAGGTCGAGGAGAGGATCTTCGTACAACGCCTGGTGGGCCTCGAAGGCGCTGAAGATCGGTTCGGCGCAGGCCTGGAACGAGATTCTTCGCTGGAAGCGCTGATCGCCGAGGATCGCCGTCGGAAAATCGCTCGAGCTGATCACGTGATCGATCGCAGCTCCCTCCGTGAGGTCGAGCAGGCCGTTCTCGTTCACGTCGACGAAGACCACGAGCGAAGCGGCCGCGTTCGTTCCGCAACCACCACCTTTCACCGCGTCGGGAGGAAAGGCGACGTCCGCGCTCACGGTTCGAGTCCCCGCGGTGCGGTCGTAGGTACCGATGAGCTGCTGATCAGCTTGATGAAGAAGCGGCCTCGACAGCGTGTACACGGCCGTCGGGATCCACGGCTCGCTCCACACCACTGAGAGCAGAAGCGGGTGCGCGACCGCGACGTCTCGTTCGAGCACGAGCGTGCCCTCGAGATGGCCAGAGTTGGTGATCGAGAAGTCGATCGATCCGATGGCCGGCGCCGCGCTCAGTACCGTGAACTCGGGAGTCTGACCGTGCTGCTTCGGCTCGGGAGGAAGCGGCTCGCACGCGGCGAGCACACACGGGATTCCCCACAGCCAACGGGAGTTCATCTGCGCCCCAACGTACACGCTTCATCTCGCGCAGGGATCGGGCAGAGTTCACCATATGACACCAGCAGAGCTGGACCGGGGGATTGAAGCGCTGCGGATCAAGTTGAAGCAGCTCGAGCACGGAGAGCGGGTCGCGTATTGGCTTTTGATGGATCTGCTCGATCAGGGCAGTCCGGAGCTCTCGCGCGCACTCGATGGAGAGCTGCACCGTCTCGAGGCTACGGGTGAGCTCGTGTTCGTCGAGGACGAGGCCACCGCGGAGTCGTTCATCGAGCGACGGGCGACCATGCAGAAGACGATGCCGAAGAAGCCGCCTGCTGTGAAGAAAAAGAAGAAGGCTCCGGCTCCGGCGAAGAAGAAGACTCAAGCGAAGAAGAAGAAGAGTCGCAAGTGAAGCGCAGGATCGCCGTCGCGGCGGTCGTCTTGTTCATCGGGGCCGGCGCGGCGATCTTTCTCCGCTCGGACACGCCGCCTCCCGCGGGCTTCGTCTCCATCAAGGACGCGAGCGCGTACCAGGACCCTGCGTTGATCGATCGCGCGTGGGCGCTGCCGGTCGCGAAGCTCTTTCCGAAACCCCTCGTGTCGCAGACCAATCCGTCTTCATGCGGGCCGGCGAGCGTGTCGAACATGTTGACCTCCGCGGGGCTCACTCGCTCAGCCGATGAAGTGGCTGCGAATGGCTCAGGTTGCATCGCCGGGATCTGCTTCGGCGGACTCACCCTCACTCAGCTCGCGGACGCGACGCGTGCGTCGGCTGCAGGTTGGACCGTCACGGAATTGCGGCCCGCGAACGTGGAGGCGTTTCGCGAGGAGCTGAAGAAGGTCGCGAATGATCCGCAGTACCGGTTGCTGATCAATTTCCACCGCAAGCCGCTCTTCGGCACAGGCGGAGGACATCACTCGCCCATCGGCGGCTACCTCGAAGCGGAAGATCTCGTCTTCGTGCTCGACGTGAACGAGCGGTACGGGCCGTGGCTCGTCTCCACTCCGCGATTGTTCGAAGCGATGGACACCACGGACTCCTCGAGCGGAATGAAGCGCGGTCTCCTCGAGCTCAAGAAGCCATGACGCCGTCCGCAAGGCTGATCAGCCAACGGTTGATCCGCTCGGAGTTCACCAGGCCCGAAGAAGCCGTGCGCTGGCTCGGCGCGATCCAGGGCCAGGATCTCGCGAGCGCGGTGTGGTCGATCGGTCTTCGCGTGCCGGGTTCGAAGTGGCTCGATGTGGAGCGCGCGTTCTCCGAGGGAAAGATCGTCCGCACGTGGACGGTGCGCGGCACGTTGCACGTCGTCGCCGCTGAAGACGTTCGTTGGATGGTCGAGCTCACCGGCCCCGCGAACAAGCAGAGAGCGGCTCGACGCCATCGTGAGCTCGAGCTCGATGAGAAGACGCTCGCGAAGGGCCGCAAGACGCTGACGAAGGTCCTCGAGAAGCAGCACCTCACTCGCGAAGAGGTCTTCGCCTCGCTGCAACGCGTAGGAATTTCGACCGAGGGACAGCGCGGCTACCACTTGCTGTGGGACGCTGCGGTGCATGGGCTGATTTGTTCCGGAGCTCCTCGCGGGAAGGAGCAGACCTTCGCGCTGATCGATGAATGGATTCCGAAGGCGAAGCCGAAGTCTCGCGCGGAGTCGATCGCTGAGCTCGCGCGTCGGTACTTTCAGAGTCGCTCGCCTGCGACGTTGAAGGACTTCGCCTGGTGGTCGGGACTCACGCAACGCGACGCGAAACAGAGCTTCGAGGTCATTGAGTCGGAGTCTCCGAGTGAGAGTTCGGCCTTGGCCTTGCCGGCCTTCGACGAATATCTGCTCGGGTACCAGGATCGATCGTCGGTGCTCGACGCTCGCTTCGTGAAGCGGATCTTCCCGGGCGGAGGAACGTTCATTCCTTCCCTCGTGCTCGATGGGAAAGTGGTCGGGACCTGGAAGCGAGCGACTCTGGAGTTCGAGACCTTCACCGGGGTGAAGAAGCAGCCACTCGAAGAAGCCCTGCAGCGCTACGCGGACTTCATTTCGGCGACAAAGCCACCGTCACGTCGCGCGAAATCTGCTGATTGATCTTCATCGCTGCGAAGTTCCAGTCGCGTCCCGAGGCCACGCTGCCAGTTCCCTGCAGCACGATCTGATCCGGCCCCGCGAACAAGAAGTGTTGCGTGTCGAGCTGCGCCGCGCCCGCGCCGAAGCCGACCCACCTGCGCGCGGCCGAACTTCCTGGGTTGTAGTTCACCACCCGAATGATCAGCAGGTACCGATTGGGCCCCGGAAGAAACGTCTCGGGGTTGTTCGTCTGCTCGAGCTTGTAGCCCGCGGCGAGCAACAGCGAGTGCAGGTCGGGCTCCATGAAGCCGATCAGTTGATTCACCTGATCAGGTTTTCCCTGTGAGGTGGCGCGATCGAAATAGATCGCCAGCGTCAGCGGCGTTCCATCGCTTGCCACCGCCGCCTTCAGCGGACCCGCGCACGCGCTGAGAAGCAACGCGAGCAGCAGTACGCCCCTCACCCCGCTGGCGCAGGGAGAGGGAGAACGGTTGCACATCATGGGACCTCGAAGTCCGCCGTGAGCGCGTAGTGATCGCTGCCCGCGAAGCCGCGGTTGCCCTTCCACACGATCGCCGAGTGAGGCTTCGCCCGCGCAGGCGTCGTCACCGCCTGCAGAATGTGATCGATCGCCTCGCCACGCCCGTTGAAGACGTACGTCGCCTGATCGACCACCGGCAGATCAGCGGCCACCCGCAGCAGTCCGTCGTTCTCGGTGAGCGCGAGGAGCGGCGCAGAGTCAGGCGTGTCGTTCAGATCTCCCGCCATCACCACCAGCGCCTCGGGAGACGCGGCCGCCACTTCATCCACGATTCGCCGCGAGGTCTGCGCCTCCGCCAGCCGCCGCCCCGGATCGTCCATGGACTTCGAGCGGAAGTGCGCCGCGAAGAGGATCACCTCGGTGCCGCTCGCCACGCGCACGTGCGCCTCGAGGAACTCGCGGCTGTAATTGGTGCGACTCCCATCGGGCCTCGTGAGCCGCTCGAGATCTCGATGCCGCACCACGTTCTCCAGCGGAGTCTTCGAGAGGATCGCCACGTCCACCGAGCCCGGCGTGCCGATCTCTCCCAGCACTCCGTATGGAAACTCGTTGGTGAGCCGGCTCAAGATGGCGTCGAGGCAGGTCTGGGTCTCGATCTCCTGCAGCGCCACCACGTCAGCGTCGAAGCCCGAGATCGCCGCTGCGATCTCCGAAGCGCGGGCGTCGAAGGTCTGCTGAGTGGGCACCTGCTCGAAGTCCGTCGGGCCGCAGGTTGCTGATTGACAGGTGGTATCGAAGAACAACCGGGTGTTGAAGGTGGCCACGCGCACTCGCGTGGGCTCCACGACGCCACCATCAACCCCCGCGTCGCTGTCACTTGAAGGTGGCTCGCAACCGAGGAGAAAAGCCGCAAGCAAAAGGAACACGGTCGACTTCATTCGCCCCACTCGTACCACCAATGGGCAGTCGAGGACCTCTTGCGTCCCCAATTCCCGGTGTGAAGAATCCGCCGCCAAATGCAACCGACCTACGACGCGTTGATCGCAGCATCGGAGCGGGTGTGCTGGACCCTGGACGAAGTGATCCCGAAGGAGGGCAAGCTCGACTTCAGCAAGCCGTTCCTTCCAGAGGGACTCGTGCTCGCGCGCGAAGCGCAGTTCCTCTCGCCCGCTGAGCGGCTCAAGTTGAACCAGGTGAGAGGCAACGCGTACGCGCACCTCTTTCAATTCGTCGAGGAATACATCGTCGCGACCTGCATGCAGCACGCGCAGGCCGAGGTGTTCGGCGACGAAGTGGGGCTGCGCGCGATGCTCCGCTTCGCGGAAGAAGAGGTGAAGCATCAGCTCCTCTTCAAGCGCTTCCTCAAGGTGTTCGAGAAGGGCTTCGGCACTCCGTGCAAGGGCATCCCTTCGCAAGAAGCGGTGGCCGGGGTGATCCTCAGCAAGTCGCCCATGGCGGTGATGCTGATCACCCTGCACATCGAGGTGATGACCCAGCAGCACTACCTGCAGTGCGTGAGCAACGCAGACGAGCTCGACCCGCTCTTCAAGACGATGCTCAAGAGCCACTGGGCCGAGGAGTCGCAGCACGCGCGCATCGACGCGCTCACCCTGCGCAAGCTCGCCGCCACCAGCACGCCCGAGATGCGGCGCCAGGCGGTGAAGGACTATCTCGATCTGATCGACGCGCTGATCGGTCTCCTCGGGCAGCAGGCGGAGCTCGACGTCACGAGCCTCGAGCTGGCGATTCGTCGCACGCTGCCTCCGGATGATCGCGCGAAGCTGATCGCCACCCAGAAGGCGGCGTACACCCAGACCTTCGTCACCTGGGGGATCACCAACAAGACGTTCGTGGAGACGACCCTCGACGTGTTCCCCGAAGACGTGGCGCTGATCGAAGCGCGCGCGGCGAAGCTGAGCTGAGTGGAATCGCGATGACGACGGTGCTGAACGACATCCTGGTCACCAAGCTCAAGAAGATGCTTGGCGAGACCAAAGGCACCGAGGTCATCGGTGAGGTGCTGACCAAGCTCGGCAAGCGCCAGGTGGACACGCCTGATGAGCTCAAGAAAGTGGCTGACGATCTGATCAGCCGCGGTGGGCTCACCAAGATGATCGGTCACTCGATCATGACTGAGGCGCTGCTCCGGGGCGCGCGCGCAGGTTGAGCACCCGCTCCAGCTCTGCGCGGAAGGTCGCGAGCTGTACCGGCTTCAGCAACACGCCCACCATCCCGGCGCGCAGGCATTCCTGCTGCGTCTCGGGCTCCGCGGTGCCAGTGACCGCGAGCACCGGCGTGGTGATGCCCTTCTCCTTCAGTGCGGCGAAGGTCTGCAGTCCGTCGATGCCCGGCATCTGCAGGTCCATCAGCACCAGATCGAAGCGGCGCTCGTCGGCGAGCTTCAGCGCCGAGTAACCGTCTTCCACTTCGGTGGGCGTTCCACCGAGCAGGGTGACGAACGCGCTCGCCACGCGGCGATTGATCGCGTTGTCGTCGACGATCAACGCGGTGAAGGGCGCAAGCTTCGCCGGACGTCCCTCGGGCTGAAGAGGTGCGCTGGTGCGCTCGAGCGGCAGCTCCAGCGAGAAGCGTGAGCCCTTTCCCGGAGTGCTGGTCGCTTCCAGCCTTCCACCCATGCAGCGCGCGAGCTCCTGGCTGATCGCGAGCCCCAGCCCGGTGCCGCCCTGCGCGAGGTGGGTATGGAATTGCTTGAAGGGTTCGAAGACCACGGCGAGATCATGGGGCTCGAGACCGGCGCCCGTGTCTTCGATGGAGATGCTGGTCTCCACGCGGCCACCGGTGCTCTCCCCACACTGCAGGCGCACCACCACAGAGCCTTTGCTGGTGAACTTGAGCGCGTTCGAGAGGAGGTTGCCGAGGATCTGCCGCAGCCGACTCTCGTCGACGAGCACCCACACGGAGTCCCTGCACTCGTTCTCCACGTTCAGCGCGAGCCGCTTCTGGGCCGCGATGTCGCGATAGAGCCCAGTCAGGTCGGAGAGCAACTTGCCCAGCTCCACGGGAGTCGGGTGCAGCTCGACCTTGCCCGCCTCCGCGCGGCTGATGTCGAGCAGATCATTGATCAGCGCGAGCAGCCCTTCGCCGCTCTGCTCGATCAACTGCAGATCTTCGATTACCTGGGCGGGCAGTTCCTCACGCGAGAGCAGGGAGCGCGTGAGCCCGAGCACGCCGTTGAGCGGAGTGCGGATCTCGTGGCTCACCTTGGAGAGCAGGCGACCCTTCGCCTCGTTCGATCGATGCGCCGCCGCGCGGGCGGCTTCGAGCGCCGCGGCGTTTCGAGTGCGCGCGAGCTCGTAGATGTAGCCGTAGGCCGCGAGCACCGGCGCGAGACTCGCGATGCGGAGCAGTCGCACCGCGTCTGACACCGGCTCGGGATCCACGCCGTTCAAGGCGAGGTGAAGACCTGCACCGATCAACACCGCGCCCATCACCAGCGCCGAACCCGTGCCGATGGTGAGTCCTCCCACGAGGAAGGCCATCGACATCATCACCGCCACCCACGCGAGGTAGGTGACCTCTCCCAGCGCGATCGCGCTCCCCACGAAGATGAAGAGGAAGAGCGTGAGCACGAAACGCTTGGCGAGCTCGATGTTCCGCGTGAGGCGGAAGAGGCTCAACGAGACGATCGATCCACTTCCGACGATCGCCGCGACCCACGCGTCGCCACGCGCATCCAACAATTCGTAGGCAACCGCGAGGAGCGCGGCCGCCAGGACGTTGATCAGGTTCAGCGCTGCGTAAAGACTTCCCCAGCGGCGCCGCTCCGCGCTCGGATCGTGCGACACACCGCCGAGTCGCTCCAACGCCGGCCACAGCACCATTGAGAGAAGATGATGTTCGCGCTCGGCACCTGCCAGCCCCAACAGCAGGGATGCCGCATGGACTCACTGGCGACGGCGCAGCCTGAGGAGGGCGAGGCACAGCAGCCAGAGTTCACTGGGGGCTGAACTGCAACCACCTTTCACGGGAGAGAGGTCAGTGGGTACCGTCCCCAGCTGGAGGTCGACGTCGGGCATCACCGGCGTCACGGGCGACACCGTCATTCCCGCGTCCTCCTCCGGCGTGGGCATCACGAAGCCACCATCATCCGGTGCGGGCGTCGGTTGACCAGCGTCGACCGAGACGGGTCCGCCCGGCGTGATGCACATGCCCATCGAGCAACCCGCATCGAGCGCCGCGCAGTCGATGAGCGCCTGACGCGCCGTACAGCCAGTGCCAGTCGCGGTGCCTCCGCTGCACACTTCATCGACGCAGCCCGCGCCCATCGCCGCGCAGTCGTTCCGCTGCTTCGCGGTGCAACCATCGCCAGGGCAGAAGCCGCCGCTGCACATGCCGTCGACGGAGTGACAACCGAAGGTGCCGCAGTCGAGCGCGTTGCGCGCGGTGCTGCCGCTGCCGGAGCAGTTCGTGCCGCCGCTGCAGACGTGATCGACGCAGCCGCAGCCCTGCGCGTTGCAGTCGGTGGTCTCCTTTCCTGTGCAGCCATTGCCGGGACCGAAGCCGCCCGCGCACTGGTGATCGACGCAGTTCACTCCGAACGCGGCGCAGTCGTGCGTCTCGCGCCAGGTGCAGCCCGTGCCCGCGCACGCTGCTCCGCCGTTGCACATGTGATCGACGCAGCCGCAGCCGAAGTTCGCGCAGTCGAGCGTCTCGCGCGCGGTGCAGCCCGTTCCCGGAGCGGTGCCTCCGTTGCACTGACCGTCGGCGCAGCCAGCTCCGTACGCGGCGCAGTTCGCGGCGTGCTGCGCGGTGCAGCCGGTGCCGGGACAGAAGATGCCGTTGCACTGGTGATCGACGCAGCCGCAGCCGAAGCCGCCGCAGCCTTGCGCCTCGTTGCCGTAGCAGTTGTCTTCGGTGATGCCGTTCGCGAGCGTGCGCAGCGCGTTGAGATCTCCGTTGAAGAGGTTCTTGTCGACGTTGCCGCCGATGCCGGGAATCGCGCCGACCGAGGAGTACTGCCAGAAGCTCCACATGCTCCAACCCATCGGGGTGTTGGGGCACTGCGTGGGAACGCCGCCGGTGTTCGCGCCGTACGCGGCGATCCACAAGTCGTGCTGCCCGTAGCTGGCGGACTGCACGTAGGGATCCCACGCGTACTTGCCGGTGTAGATGATGGGGCGCTTGCCGGTGCCCGCCTCGACGCGCGAGAGCCAGAGGTTCATCTGCGACTGAATGAAGGCGGCGCTCTGTCCCTGCATGCTGTCGTTCTCGATGTCGAACATCACCGGGAGATCTCCGGGACCGAGCCGGCCCACCGCGTTGATCACGATGTCGGCCATCACGTTCTGATCATTCGTGGCGCGCCAGAATTGATACGCGCCGCGGATCATTCCGGCGTTCTTGATGCCGGCCCAGTTGGTGGCGAAGGTGGAGTCGCCTCCGTAGCCATCTCCGATGCGCGTGACCGCGAAGTCCCAGCCCGCGGCGTGCACGGCGTTCCAGTCGACGCTGCCCTGGTAGACCGAGACGTCGACGCCGCGCACCGTGGGGCCGCTCGCGCACGCGACGACGGCTTGTTCGACCCAGGCGATGTCTTTTTCGGACGTCGACTGATCAGGTACCGAACCAGCACAGCTGGTGAGCACTGCAGTTAACACCGCGAGAAGACGGATCGAATTCTTCATGTCCGATCCATCGGC
>CBIHPJ010000284.1:0-10530 GCA_966211295.1 uncultured Myxococcales bacterium
TGTTGGCGGCTGCTGCGGAAGATTGTCCTCCCGAAGACGAGAACCTGAGCAAGGGTCGCATCCTCAGCGGCCACGTCTTCATGCCGACGGACTCCGTGCCCGTGCCGTTCGCGACCACCAGTTTCGCGTCGGCGATGCTGCTGGGGTACGGCGCGACCAGCACCAACCTGGTGATCAGCGGCGTCGATTTCTCGAAAGACCTCAAATACGCGGGGACGGGCGGCCTGCTCCGCTACGAGTTCTCGATCCTCGATCACCTCTCGCTGCGCGCCGGAGTCGGAACGCTCATCTATTCCGGGATCGACGGCCGGTCGGCGGTGGCGATCGGATCCTCGGTCGTCTTCGGTCTCGAAGCGGGAATCACCGGCACTCTTCTCGTCGGCAATCGCGTGCGGCTCTCCTTGCTCTTCGACTTCAAGTACAGCCCAAGCGTCGGGCTGACCATCGGCACTGCGGCGAACGCGATCATCGCGTCGTGCGGATCACCCGACGGTTGCAGCGTGGAGACGGCCTCGCTCTTCAGCGTGATCATGCTCGCGAGCTACAAGCCGGCGATCGCAGCCGCCTGGTCACCGTGGCGGCCATTCGGGCTGCAGGCGTTCACCGGATTCACGCTCGCCACCACTCCCAGCAATCTCGTGACGACCGGCGGTGCGATGATCGCTGGCGGGACCGCTGACTTCGACTTCATGCCGCTGTGGCGCGTGCCCCTCGGGCTGCAGGTGCAGGCCAGCGCCATCGTGCCGGTGATGGGGACCGCGATTCAGCGCAGCATCGATCTCGGCGGCGGGATCTTCTACACGGGGAAGAAGGAGCTCGCGGCAGGCGTGCAGCTCGTCGGTCGCCGCTTCGCCGTGCGCGACAACGTCGAGGTGTCGTGGGGACTGATCGGAACGATCGGCCTGCGCTACTACTGGTGAACTCAGCGCGACTGCGCAGTCGGCCACTGATCGCGACGCACCGAGGGCACGGCCAGATCTTGAGCCCAGTAGCCACCGCCGTGTTCGATCGTCTGCACCACGATCCGTCCATTCACGTCGACCATTCCGGGACCAGTGGCGCCGAACACGCTGCGATGCGTGATGAAGAGCTTCCCCTCTCCGAGCCGGCCACCCGCGGTCCACGCGTCGATCGCCGGCTTCTGCGGTGAATCCAATCGCGCGGAGTTGATGCCGCCGATCACCACGCGCGTCTTTCCGTCAGCCGGCGCGCACGCCTCGACCCACGTCGGATAGCTGCTCGTGTCGCGCACGTGATGACTCGCGTGGATCACGTCGAAGCCTTCGGTGCCGAACACCTCAGGCATGCTGTTCACCACGAACGACTCCATGTCGGGCTCGTGCGGCTTGCCTGAGCCCGTGAGGTCGCCCGCGAAGATGAAGCGGAAGGGACCGTTCTTCACGATGCCCACCAGCGAGCGCGCGTTCTCTTCGTTGGGCTCGCCCACTCCGAACTCGGGACCCGCCACCGGCTGGCCACCTTGCAGCGCGAAGCCACCTGCCGCGAGCAGCTCGAGCCGCGCGCCACCACCGAGCGGAATGTACGTAGGAGTTCCGTCCGCATCGTCGTGCGTGGTCGAGAGGTCGCCGAGCGTCAATCCAGGACACGAGGTCGCAGGGAATCGGTCCGTACCGACCTGACACGGAGACTCCGTGGGCCCCGTGCACATCGCGTAATTGAAGTGCGCCATCGGCCCACGAAGCGCGTCGCACACCTCTTCGAAGTCGCTCATGTTCATCCCCGGCCCCACGTCCACAAAGCCGCGGTGAATGATCCCCTTCGTCAGCTCGATCGCGTCCGCCGGATTGAAGAGCGGCATCAACCCGCGCACGTGATCCGCGTGCCAGTGGGTGATCAGAATCCACTCGAGCTCCAACGCACCTCGCTCGCGATAGCCACGCGCCGGCGTCAGCCACTTCGTATTCAGCTCGCGCAGCGCAGCCCTCACTTGCTCGGCATGCGGTTGACCACCGACGTCGATCGCCACCAGCGTTCCATCGGGACCGACGACGATCGCCGCCTCTCCGCTCTTCAGAGGAAATCCACCGGGCAACGCGAGCTGCCAGATCGTCACCTCGCCCGGAATGGGACCTTCAGGCTTCGCTCCGGGCTGGAACGAAGCATCGGTGCGCACCACCGATTCACCGGTGGCCGTCGGACCGCAACCGCACAGCAGCAGCAGGGCCAGCGCGATGAAGGATCGCATTGCCCCAAATCGGTAACCGGCTCAGCGGCACGCGCCCTGCGCACGATCTGCGAACTTCGCTCCGGGCACCGCGAGAAATTCAGAAGCCCAACCCTCGGAACTCAGGCGCAGCTTCACCACGCCGTAGGTGTCGTTCTGTCGCGCTGCACTCGCGGGATGCTGGGTCTTGAACTCGGAGAAGCCGACCCCGCCCGTTCCGACAGTGAGCTGCACGACCCCCGTGTCCGAAGGGTTTCCTTCCGCATCCACCGCGTTGAAGCGCTCGTAGAAATGCTCGTGTCCGTTGAGCACGAGCTCGACGTTGTACTTCACGAACAGAGGCCAGAAGCCCTTCGCCTGATTGAAGGGCCCGTGCCCTCCGGAGTTGAAGCGGGGGTGATGCCAGTACGCGAGTACGCACTTTTTCTTCGTGGTCGCGAGATCAGCCTCGAGCCACTTCACCTGCTCTGACTCCGCGTCGCACGCGACGTGCTCGCACTTGTGATTGGTGTTGAGCGCGATGAAGTGCCAGTCGCCGAGATCGAAGCTGTAGTACCCCTTCGTCGGATCTCCGGCGCGCTCTCCGAAGTACGCGAAGTAGCCCGTGGCCTCGGTTCCCCAGTACTCGTGGTTCCCCGGCACCGGATAGGTCACCGCTTTGAAGCGGCCCCACGTCGGATCGTAGACGCTCTGAAAATCTTCGAGCTTGCCGTTGGGGTACTGCGCGTCGCCGAGAATCAGCACGGCCGTGGGGTGCTGCTGCTCCACCAACGTCGCGGTGAGCTCATGTGCCGTCTTGCCCGCCTCGGCGATATCACCCGCGGCGATCACGACGAGCGAGCGGTCGTCTCCCACCTGGGGACGCGATGCTCGCGGACACGCACTGAGCACCACCAACGACGTCAGCAGAATCGCTCGCACGCGCGGAACATACACCGCACGTGCGAGCGCCTACGGCCTCTTCTCCTACTGATGCAACGGCGGCTGCGGGAAGCCCGTGGTGGGGTGTGTCTCCTCCACGACCACCGTCGTCCCAACTCCACCGAGCTCGGTTTCCCGCTGCTGACGGCGTGACACCCCGAAGATGCCGCCGAGGACCGCTGACCACATTCCGAAGAAGAGCGCGCCGAACACGCCCCAGAACGCCTTGCCCGTGGCGTCGGCCGCCTTCAGCGCACCGGTCTGCACCTTCTGCTTCGCGGTGTTGAACTGATTCTCGACGCGGCCCGCGAGCTCTTCGGAGTCCTCGCGCGAAAGCGCGGTCTCATTGGCGATCGCGCCCACCAGCGTCTCGCGATCGACCTTGCCCTCACGCACCGCGTTCCGCATCACATCGCGCGTCGCGCTCTCGAGTTGCTCCGCGGTGACCGCGGGTTTTCCTTCCGCCTGCAGCCGCTCGTTGATCGGCGCGATCGCGTCGTCAGCGTTGAGGCCGAAGTCCATTCGTTGGCCCATCGCCATTCCGCCGCGCAGCGCACCGCCGCCGAGCTCGGCGACTCCACCGAGCGCAGAGCCCAGCAGGTTGCCCACGAGGAACGCTCCGCCGACCGCGGTCACGCCCCACATCACCAGGCCCTGAATCGCGCCGCCCCCGCGGGTGATCAAGCCGGCGCCACGACTGGCGACTGCTCCACCGATGAACAACGCGATCAGCGGAACGAGCAGGCCCCACAATCCCGCGAAGATTCCAGAGGGCTTCGCGCTCTCGGGATTGGCAGGGTTGATCGCCGAGAGTCCCAGCGCCAGGCCCAGCGCATAGAGCAACGCCCAGATTCCGAGCGCGGCGAAGACTCCGCCGAAGATCGCGCTCCAGCTCAACTTGATGGGTGGGCCTTCCCTGTACCTTCGTTTCGGATACGTCGCGGTCTCGATCGTGCGAGCCATGTGGTGCCTCCTGAGATGCGTGTACCTCCGGAGAAGCATCGCGTGTGCCCGCACTATCTGCGCGAAAGCAAAGAGAGGGCGGGGGCGTGAGCACCCCACCCTCTCCAAATCGACGTGGCGCTTCTGTTGCTCAGTACATCGTGAACGAACCGTTCACGTTGCCGCCCGCAGCGAGCGTGAGGGAGAAGGTGCCCGCCAACGTGGGAGTCACGCGGGTGAGCGTGAGCGTCGCAGCAGACGCGCGGCGCTCCGCGTAGAGGCGCAGGTCAGCGAGCTGCACGTCCTTGATGTGCGAGGCCGAGACAAGGCCGTTGCCCAGCGAGAGCGTGCCAGGCGCGCCCGGGCAAACAGCGAGCTCGAGCATCGCGCCTTCATCGCCGGCCGAGGGATCGAAGATCACCAGACGGAGCTCATCGTCGATCACTGCGACGCCCTGCGTGATCGACACGCTTCCCGCGGGAATCGCCGCGCACGACGCGACCGCGCTCGTCGAGCCACTCAGCGAGCCATCACCCTGCTGACCCTCGCACGCCGGAGCGGTGGTGCCTGGAGAGCAGGTGCCCCGCACGCACTGCCAACCCGACGGGCACTGCGCGTTCGAGGTGCACTGCGAAGTCGGCGGCACGCACTGGCCCGACTGGCACGCCCAACCCGAGGGGCACTGAGCATTCGACGTGCACTGCGGAGCCGCGGGCACGCACACGTTCGCCTGGCAGACTTCGCCACGCGAGCAGTCACTGTCGGCCTGGCACTGCGGAGGGCTGAATGTCTGGCACTGACCGCCCGCGCAGATCTGGCCCGCGGCGCAATCGGAGTCCTGCACACACGCCGGAGTCGAGGGCACGCACACGCCGCCCTGGCACACCTGGCCCGTGGCGCACTGCGAGTTCGAGGTGCACTGCGGAGGCGGCGCGCGCACGCAAGTGCCGTTGCTGCACACTTCGCCCGTGGCGCAGTCAGCGGTGGACTGGCAGCCCGGCGCGGCCTGCACTTCTTCGAGATCGCCGCTGAAGCTGCCGACCCAACGACCGCCCACTCCGCCAACCTGCGTGAAGGTCACGCTGCCGCTGGTGGCGAGGTGCGTGGGGTTGCCCGTGTACGGATCGAACAGGCCCGCGAAGGAGTGCACGTTGTCGATCGGGTGCGTTCCGGTGGTGAACGGCACGTCAGAGATGATCGAGAGGAACGCCGTCGGGTTGCTGCCCATCAGGTCGCCCACCATCACGTAATAGAGCGGCGGCCGGCTCGAGTTGTCGATCACGCCGATCGACGTGTTGCCTCCCGTGGTCGAAGGAGCCACGGTGAAGTTGCCGGTGCCCACGGACGGCGCGGTGGTGGTGTTCGCGTCGATCACCGGAGCGTCGAAGGTCGCGGTGGCGGCCACGGTGACTCCACCGAGCGCGTCGCGAACCTGAGTCTTCACCTGCTGCGCGTTGGGCCTGGCCAACGTGGGCCCCGGCGCGTTCGTACAGCCCATAGCGATGACCGCAAGCAACACGAATCCCCACGACGTCGTCGTCTTCATTTCTGCCCTCGAAAAGTTGAGAAGTGCGCGAGCCCCCCGGCCTCCCACTGGCGACTCGCGGCCTGTCAGTCTCGGTGGGTGGGGGCGGCATTCATGCGCAGATAGAAATTTCCGTTTTTCTGGGTTGAGTACGCTTCGCGCCCTCGATGCCGACTCTCTCGCGTCCCACTGCCCTGGCCCTGGTCTTCTTCTCCGGGGCGACGGGACTCATCTACGAGTTCTGTTGGTCCAAGAGGTTGGCGAACTGGCTCGGGAACACCGGCCAGGCCCATGCCATTTTGTTGGCGACGTTCATGGGCGGGCTGGCGATGGGCGCGTGGCTCTTTGGGCGCCGGGCCGATCGATCTGCCAAACCGCTGGCGCTCTACGGCGTGCTGGAAATCGGAGTCGGGTTGCTCGCCCTGCTCTTCCCCACCTTCCTGGACCTCGCGGGCTCGCTCTACGTCTCGGTCGGGAGCGCGGGCGGAAATCCAGCGCGCATGGTGCTCGCGGCGGTGACGGTGCTGCCTCCCACGTTGTTGATGGGTGGCTCGCTGCCGGCGATGACCCGCGCGCTCACGCAGAGCCTCGCCACAGCGAAGGGCACGCTGGCGTCGCTGTACGCGATCAACTCGTTGGGCGCCGCGGTCGGAAGTCTGATGGCCGGAGTGTTCTTCGTGCCAGTCGCGGGCCTCGCGGTCACTGAGCGGTTCGCGGTGTTCTTCAACTTGTTGGTGGGCGTGATCGCGATCCTCGGCAGTCGCGCTCCCGCGGCGGCGACGACGACCGAGGCGAGTACGGAAGCGCAGCCTTCGATCTACGGAGATGCGGCAGTGAAGGCGGTGCTCATCGGCACTGCGCTCTCTGGGTTCACCGCGATGCTCTACGAGGTCACGTGGATCCGGCTGCTGTCGATCATCATCGGCGGCACCTCGTACGCGTTCACGTTGATCCTCTCGTGCTTCATCCTCGGCATCGCGCTCGGGAGCTTCTGGATCGCGCGGCGGCCCGAAGGCGATGCACTGCGCACGTTCGGCTGGTTGCAGCTCGGGTTGGTGGTCGTCGTGTGCCTCACCATTCCGCTCTACCGGCGGATGCCGTTCTTCTTCTTTCAGCTCACGCAGCTGTTGAGGCCCGACAACTCGTGGAGCGTGTACCTGTTCCTCACGTTCTTGTTCTGCGGGTTGTTGCTGATTCCCCCGACCGCGTTGATGGGCGCGAGTTTTCCGCTCGGTGCGCGCGTGGTGATGCGGAGCAAGGACTCCGTGGGTGGCGAGGTGGGGCGCGTCTATTTGTTCAACACCGTGGGGACGATTCTGGGATCGCTCTCCGGTGGGCTCTTCTTGCTGCCGCTCATTGGGCTCGAGGGGAATTTCACGATTGGGCTGGTGGCGAACCTCATTGCGGCAGCGGTGTGCTTGCGCGTCGCGTCCGCCGGCTCGAGTAACAAGTTCGTCATTCCACTGAGCGTCGTGGCAGCACTCGTGGTGTTCAGCGCGGTGACGACGAGCGGCTGGGCCACCTTCATCTCGCAAGCGGGCCGCTACCGTGAGTGGCACGGCCACTTCACCCGGTTCGACATCTTCGAGAAGGAAGCGCTCTCGCGCGCGGATTCGATCTTCTACGAGGACGACGTCTTCGCGAGCGTGATGGTGGGCCAGCAGAAAGGTGACCACCGCTTCCTCCGCATCAACGGCAAGGCCGACGGCTCGAACGATCGCGGCGATCTCGACACGCAAATGCTCGCCGCGCACCTCGGAGTGCTCACGCATCCCGGCGCAGTGAAGAAGGTGCTCCTCGTTGGAATTGGAGCGGGCATCACCGCGGGCTCGCTGCTCGCGCACGACATCGAGCGACTCGACGTGGTGGAGATCAGCCCCGCGGTGCTCGACGCCGCGAAGCTCTTCGCCGGCGACAACCGCAACGCGCTCAACGATCCACGCTGCCACGTGCACATCGAAGACGCGCGCACGTTCCTCACCTTGTCCCCCGAGAAGTACGACCTCATCGTCAGCGTGCCGTCGAATCCGTGGGTGACGGGCGTATCGGGCCTCTTCTCGCGCGACTTCTTCCGCGTGGCCCGGGAGCGGCTCGCTCCGGGTGGCCGCATGGTGCAGTGGATTCACACCTACGAGTCGAACGAAGGCCTGGTGAAGCTCGTGGTGCGCACGCTGCGCGACAGTTTCGAGCACGGCACCACCTGGCTCGGCGCAGCGGACATGCTGCTCATCGCGAGCCGTGAACCTCAGGTGATCGATCCCGGAGCGATGGCCCGCGCCTTCATGAGGCCCCTGGTCGCGAAGGATCTGCAGCGCCTCGGGATCACGCGCGTGACCACGCTGCTCGCGCGGCAGGTGCACTCCGATGAAGGGCAGCTCATGTTCGCCGGGAAGGGTCCGGTGAACACGGACGACCACAACATCCTCGAGTACCTCTCTCCCATCGCCTACTTCATGGCGGGAGAGGCGGTGTCGCTCTTCGACGAGCGACTCGAGGGCGGAGGTGAGCTCCGCTTCGCTGAGTATTCGAAGACCGCGCCGCTCAACGCGGGCGATTGGGGCGAGATCTTCGAGAACCTCGATCATGTGCACACCGATGGAGATCCCCTGCTCCGCTCGGTGGCAGAGCGTTGGGCGCGTGAGGCTCCCGCCGAGTACGCGCCGTCGATGGCGCTCGCGCGCATGCAGCTCGCGCAAGATGACTTCTCCGCCGCGGTGATGACCTTGAGCCCCGTGGTGAACGTGGAGTCACCTTCGCCCGAAGCGGTCACGCTCTTCTTGAAGGCCGTCGCGAAGCTGCGCGAGCAGAGCACCAGCGTGTTCCATCCACCCGTCGAGATCAGCCTCGACCGCGCTCGGGCGCTGCTGGAACAGAACCCGAACGACCTCGCGCTCCGCGAAGCGATCGATTCACTCCATCCGTGATCCGTGGAATGTCGGAGGCATGAAACTTCGCCTTCTGATGCTGTTGGGCCTCGCGGGCTGCGCGCACAACGGCACGCTTTCCACACCCTATTCCAACACGCTGATCATCGGCCGAGCGGGAATCCCCGAGTTCCTCGGCCAGGCGAACACGTGCCCGAGCGGCCTCGGTGACGGCAACGTGCAGAAGTCGTGGACCAGCACCGGGAAGAAGATGTTCTCCGGCAAGTGCTCCTCGGGCCTGATGGTCGGACCGTGGACCGCGTACTTCGAGAACGGCGCGACCGAGTGGACCGCGCACTTCGAGGCAGGCGTGCTCACCGGCGAGTTCCACTCGTTCTACGCGAACGACAAGAAGCGGGCGCACGTGAGCTTCGCCGAGGGTCTCCCCGCGGGCGCGTACAAGAGCTGGCACTTCAACGGCGAGAAGGAAGCGACCGGCCAATTCGTCGGCGGCAAGAAGAACGGCTGCTGGGAGACGTGGCACGAGAACGGGAAGCAGGCCTCGAAGGGCACGTGGTCCGACAACACGCAGGTCGAGACCTGGCTGTATTGGACGCCTGAAGGTCAGCGCCGCAAGGAGAAGCTCGGCGGTGATGCGGCGCACGGCGGGTGCTTGTTCACGCTGTGAAGCTCGCGCTTCAGCGGTTCGTTCGGCAGCGCCTCGTCGGCAAACGATGGGCGCGACCTGAGGATGTGGTCGAAGGCCTGCTCGCGGTGCAGTCGCAAGACTTCACCGGCGCGAAGTGGGGCGTGGCGCTGCGCTGCGGGGGTGATGACGCTGCAGTGCAGGAAGCGTTCGAGGAAGGAAAGATCCTCCGCACGCACGTGCTGCGTCCGACGTGGCACTTCGTGGCGCGCGATGATCTTCGTTGGCTGGTGGAGCTCACCGCGACTCGCGTGCACGCGGCGAACGCGTACTACTACCGGATGCACGGACTCGACGCGGCGACCGCGAAGGGCTCCAACGCGCGCATCGTGAAGGCGCTCTCGAAGGGAGTGCACCTCACGCGCGAGGAATTGGGGAAGGAGGTGAAGGCCGAGGGAAATCGCCTCGCGTACTTCATCATGCGCGCGGAGCTCGACGCGCTGATCTGCAGCGGGCGCATGCGCGGCAAGCAGCACACCTATGCGCTCGTCGAGGAACGCGCGCCGCGGAGTCGGAAGCTCGAGCGGGACGAAGCGCTCGCTGAGTTGGCCTCGCGCTACGTGAAAGGTCATGGTCCCGCGCAAACCCAGGATCTGGCGTGGTGGTCGGGGCTCACCGTCGCTGATTCGCGCAGAGCGTTGGAAGCGGGCGGACTCAGCGAAGAAGAGATCGACGGGAAGAAGTACTGGCTGGGTGAGACGCGCGCGGCACCGAAGACCAGGACACCCGTGGTGCATCTGCTGCCGAACTACGACGAGCTGGTGATCGCATTCAAAGATCGGAGCGCGATGTTCGAGGGAGAACCCTCGCTCTCCCAGCAGGAACCACACTTCGTGGTGATCGATGGATTGATCGTCGGCGGTTGGCGGCGGGCGATGAGCGACGAGGAGATCAGCGTCTCCCTGAAGCTCTACCGGCGCGTGAGTGATGCGGAGCGAAAGGGAATCGCACTCGCGGCGGCCGAGCTCGCACGCGGCGTCGGCCTGTCGCTCGACCTGAAGTTCAACGAGTGACGAGCTGCTCGAGCGCGCTCTTGTCTCGCGCTGTCTGTCCCGACTCGCCGAAGTACGACTCCGTCACGGGGACCGTCGTGCCATTGGCCAGCTGCAACGCGAGTCGTACCGAGCGGCCACGCGGCTTGCGCTGAAGCTCCACTCCGCGCACGTCACGCAGCGTGACGGACTGGGTCTTCGTCGCGAATGGCCAGCGCGCTGAGACCAGGCGCATCGTCTCTCCCTCGACGAACACGTCCACGCGGCGCAGGAAGATCGAGAGCAGCACCACCTCGAACGAGAGGAAGATCAGCAAGCCGAACACCCCGCCTGCGTTGGCGAAGTTCTCAGGGGCGATCACCACTCCGGGCAAGGTGACCAGCGAGAGGAAGATC
>CBIHPJ010000285.1:0-10490 GCA_966211295.1 uncultured Myxococcales bacterium
ACAGACGTTCCGACCCGATCGGGTCGTGCAACGACTGTGGCCTCGGGACAGCTGGACTTGCATACCCAGTTGAGGCGGCGCTTCACGCAACCACTCACTGCGGAAATCGGCGCGCCGGCGCGTAGTCCCGCCAGTGAAACGCGGCCTCCTTCGATCGTGATCTGTTTGCCAACACATTCGCCGATTGCGTTGGACGAGCGGGCCTGGGGCAAACTCACGGCACATGATGACAAGATCAGAAGGGGAACGAGTGTCCTAAAGCGCCTCACTTCGGATTCTCAAGAAGAGAGCCATCAGGCCCTACGCAAGCACCATCGGGCATGCGCGTCGCGTTCCGCGTTCCCCATCTCGTCGAAAACATGCTTGGACCTGAAGACAGCCAATGGCCTGCCGCCGAGCCAAACATACTCGTCCGCGACGCTGAACAATTGGTCCATGTTCTCGCCTTGAACATCACGGGCCGACCGATCCTCCAATAATTGGTGGCCGAGGTCATAGAGGAAAAGCTGGGTAAGGTTGTTAAATGGATTCACCTTGGCCTGCCGCCGGTTGAGCTGCGCACGCGGTGCAGGACGCTCAGTACGCACCACACACATCGTTCCCGAGAGGGATCGCGAAGGGCAGCGTCTTCTCGTCGATGGACTCGAGGAAGGCGATCAGATCGTTCACCTGATCAGCGTTCACCCCGCCATCACCCTCGGAAAGGAAGCCCGGCACCCGCGCTTCATGGTGCCGCGCAAACTGGGGAGAGAAGAGCTCCTCGAGCGTCTTCGCCTTGCCGTGATGGAGATACGGCGCCGAGGTCTTCAGGCCAAACAGCGACGGCGGGTTGAAGCCCAGCTCACCCTGCGCTGGCTGGCCGTTCGGCTTTACTTCGATCGGATCGTTGAGATCGAAGGTCCCCACGTCGCGCAGCACGCAGGTGATCCGCTCAGGACCCACGGTGACGCCACCGTCCAGGAGCTCGGGACCGATCTTCATGGTGTCGGTGTTGAGCGCGGGATTCCATAGCTGATCAGGTCCACGCAGCTCGATCCGGAGTCCACTGGGTTGATCAGGCACACCGTCATCGCCGACTGCTGAGCCGTTCTTCGCGAACGACGGCACGTAGGGAATGCGGCTCACCGTCCACAATGATCCGCCATGGCACGACGCGCAGCCGCCATTCGCGAAGATCTGACGCCCGCGTGAGACCATCGCTGGGTTGAGCAGTTTGCTCGCGGGAGGGCGAGGCAACGAAGCGATCCACGACTCCACTTCGATCCAATCGCGTCGCGGAGAAGCGAGCACGAGATCGCGTGAGCTCGCGGACAGTCCGTCGTGCCGGGCGCCGTCGGGGACCCTGCTTCCAGTGGTGAGCGGCACCGTGCCCATGCCGAAGCTGTCGAAGATCACTCCGCTGCCGCCGGCGAGCGTGCGCACGAGGTGCTCCACGTCGGAGATCTCATCGGCGGTCGCCGTCCATCCCTGCGCGCGATGTTTGCTCAGCTGACCCCGCTCGAAGGTGCCCGCGAGCGAGGGCGTCTGCCGCGGCCCCACGGAGAACATCCACGTGAGGCCGTCGGTCAGGCCGTCGGGATGACAGCTCGAGCACGACACCGAGTTCTCCGCCGACCACGGTCCTTCCGCGGTGGTGAAGTGGCGACGACCGAGCCGCTCTTGCGACGCGGGCGATCCAGCGAGTGGAAGTGTCTCGAAGGGGAACTCCATCGGCTGCGACATCGGATCGATGGAGAAGAAGAGGAGCACGCGTCTCCCCGTCGCATCGAGCACCAGGGTGAACTGAGAGTTCACGGTGAGCACGCCGGTCGGCACTCCGCACTCGGGCTCGTCGCTGAACTCGGGCGAGCCACCCATGTAGAAGTTCGAGAGTCCCACTCTGCGGCTGAACGAGGAGTTCGAGACGCGCAGCTCGTTGGCTCCTTGCGAGAGCACCACCACGGCCACCGAGTCGAACGGTGCGACGTCGATCGGGTTGGCCATGCGCGACAGCGCGCCGCTCACGCCACCGGTGAGCGTGCGTGAGCCGGTGGGACCGAACACCTCGAGCCGGGTGGAGCGATTGATCACCGAGAGCCCCGCGGCCACCGTGGAGGTCTGCGTATTCGGCGCAGCGGGCATCGCGCAGGTGTGCACCACGAAGAGTTGTCCGTTCACTTCGGTGATCGCCGTGAGCTGGTTGGGCACGCAACCGGTGACGGGCACCAGCGAGATGCGATGCGTCACGATCCTGGAGCCGAGGTTCACCTCCACCACGTTGCCGACGCGGCCGGTATTGGTTCCTTCCGAGAGCGGCTCTCCGAAGAAGAGCGTGATGAACGCCGACTCATCGTCGTCATCCGCGTCGCCGTCGTTGGTGATGGTCAATGCGCGCGGATTTCTTCCCACGTCCACCAGGGAGAACGCGAGCGTCTGGGTGTCGACCAGAGAGATGGTGCGCTCGCCGAACGTCGCCACCACCAGCGTGCGGCCCGAAGGAGAGAGCGCCACGCCCGTCGGCTCCGCGCCCACGGAGACCTCGACGTGTTCACCGGTGGCGAGCACCACGCGCGAGACGCTGCCCAGTCCCCGCAACGCGACCCACGCGGTGAGTCCATCTGGAGCGACAGCCACCGAGCTCGGCCGCGAGCCCGCGGGCAACGCGAGTCGACGGTTCGGCATGTCGAGCACGAAGAGCGCGTCGACGTCGTCGACCACCGCCACCGCGCTCCGAGTTCCCGGCACGCCAGCGAGCGGACTGGAGCGCAGGGCTCCGCGCGGAAAGGGAACCGGAGCTCCGAAGAACGAGCCGGTCACCTCGGGCTCCGCCGTTCTCACTCGAGGTCCGCCGCCTGGAATTCCTCCCCC
Source organism: uncultured Myxococcales bacterium (assembly GCA_966211295.1). Classification (GTDB taxonomy): domain Bacteria; phylum Myxococcota; class Myxococcia; order Myxococcales; family Myxococcaceae; genus Archangium_A. Next base: position 2,848 of record CBIHPJ010000285.1, read on the forward strand.
CGTGCCCGGCATTCCTCCGCCGAAGCCACCACCGAAGCCGGGCATGCCGCCCCCCGCGGCACCCCCGGCTCCACCGCCCGCCCCAGCACTTCTCAGCTTCGAAGTGATGCCGATCGCGACGAACGTGCTCGCAGGACGGTCGTCTTCCCAGGCGTGGGGAAGACAGGCTGTGAGGAGCGCGCAAGCACCCACGAGCGCGCGCTTCACGATTCGCCCCCGCCCTCACCCTCGTGGTCGTCGTCGTCCTCGTCAGCCGAGGTCTCGCTCGGATTCTGTGCGAGCCCGTATTCCTTGATCAGCCGATAGAGCTGCGTGCGGTTGCGCGGCGCGATGTTGAGCAGCCGCGCGGTCGCGCTCTTGTTGCCGCCGGTCTTCTTGAGCGCCTCTTCCACTTCCTCCCTCGAGGGCTTCGCGGCGGGGAAGGAGCCGCGTCCATTTCCACAGGGAGGCGGAGGAGGGCGAGGCGGAGGCGGCGGCGAGCCACTGATCAACACGGGCGCCGCGGCTGTTCCCGCATCAGCGCTGAGGTGCTTGCTGCGCAGGCGGCGATCCTTGTTCTCCGTGTCCTGCAGCGCGTCCGTCACCGCCGTGCGCGTCGCCGTGAGCAGCTCACGCACGTTGCCCGGCCACGGACGCAAGAGCGCCTCTTCCACCACCGAAGCGTGCAGCGTGACGTTCTGTCCCGCGACCGCGTGCTGCATCAGCCAGGGCAGCTCTTCTTTCCGCTCACGCAGCGCGGGAATCGTCACCTGCGACTGAAAGAGCCGGTGAAAGAGATCGCGGCGGAAGCGGCCCTCGTCGACCTCGCGGCGCAGCTCCTTGTGACTGGCGGCCACGATGCGCACCGAGACCTTGATGGGCGTGGTCGCTCCGACTGGCAACACCTCACCCGTCTCGACTGCGCGCAGGAGCTGGCCCTGAATCTCTGGGCTGAGCTCGGCGATCTCATCAAGGAAGAGCACGCCGCCGTCCGCCGCCGCCAGGTAGCCCACGCCTGCCTTCACGTTGGTGGCCACGCCGCCCTGCACTCCGAAGAAGAGAGAAGGGGCGAGCGTCGCCTGCACCTGCATGCAGTTCACGGTGATGAGCGGGGTCTTCGCGCCCAGGGCCGCGTGAAAGGCCTTGGCCATGCGCTCCTTGCCGCTGCCCGTCTCTCCGTGCCCCACGAGATGCGTCGCGGAGCGCGCCGCGGAGGCCGCCCTGTCGAGCGCCTGCTTGAGCGTGGGGCCGACCACGCCGCCCTCGGTCTCGATGTGCCCGCCGTAGAAGCGACGGAGATCGTCGAACACCACGAGGATGGTCTGCGCGAGCCGCACCACCGAGCCCACGCGCGCGCGCGCCTGGCCTTCGACGCGCTGGCCGTCGACGAACACGCCGTTGCGGCTGTTGAGATCTCTGATGGTGAGCACGCCGTCGGGACCGGGCGACCAGCAGAGCTCGGCGTGCTGACGCGAGACGCGCTCGTCGGGCACGGTGATGCCGCCCAGATTCTCCCGGCCCACCACGTGGCTCACTCCGGGCACCAGCGGGAGCAGCCGGTACATCGGCGTCTGCGCGCTGAACACGACGATCAACCCGGGCAGCGGCGTGCCCGAAGCTGCCGGCTCGAGCACGCTCTCGTCCTGAGTGGTCCCCCTCTCGGCCATCGGGAACACCGTAGCCGTTCCTGTCGCGAGCATGGGCGCCCGCGTGTGCAAGGCCGTCGCCAACGGCGTCGATCACGTCCTTCAGCGCGGTTGACTCAAACCGTCACTGACACAGCTGTGTCAGTCGAAATCGCGTCACACCGCGACCCAAGTTCGGCAGGTTCGCGCCCCGAGGCGCACGTGGCATGTACCTCGCAAATCGCGCTGCCACATGCCGTCGTCACTTGCGACTAGCCTCGCGCCGATTCGTGGAGGCCCGACCACTCTGAGCACCATCACCCCACCTGATTCGAGTGAAGGCTCAGCGCCGCCCTCGAAAATGAACGACGCGCACCTGCTGCCGCTGGGCTCGTCGGTCTCCAGGTTCATCGTGGTGAAGCACTTGAGTACCGGTGGGCAGGGCCACGTCTACGCCGCGTACGATCCCGATCTCGAGCGGAACGTCGCGCTCAAGCTGCTGCGGCCCGACGTGGGAGGAAGCGCGGCAGATCGGGTGACGCGCGCACTCAAGGAAGCGCAGGAGCACGCGAAGCTCCACCACCCGAACGTCGTCGGCATTCTCCAGGTGGGCACGCAGTCTGGGCAGCTCTTCCTCGCGCTGCAGTACATGGAGCGCGGCACGCTCAAGGAGTGGCTCGCCGAGAAGCCGCGCAAGCTCGAGGAGATCCTGCAGCGCTTCGGAGAGGCCGGGCGCGGGCTCGCCGCTGCTCACGCCCAGCGCATCGTGCACCGCGACTTCAAAGCCGAGAACGTGCTGCTCGATGAGCACGAGGTCGCGCACGTGTCAGACTTTGGTCTCGCGCAGACCGGAGAAGCCGCGGGCGGTTCAGGCACCGTGCGCTACCTGTCGCCCGAGCAACAGTCGCGCACTGCACCCGTGGGCCCCGCGTCCGATCAATTCTCGTTCTGCGTCTCGCTCTGCGAAGCGCTCACCGGGCAGCTGCCTCGAGCGGACAAGCTGCCCGCGGGCGCGGTGCTCCCCGCGTGGATTCGCCCGGTGCTACTCCGCGGGCTCGCGCTCAAGCCGGCGGATCGCTACCCGTCGATGGACGCCCTGCTCGACGCGCTCGAAGCCGGGCCACTCGCGCGTCGTCGCCTGATCTCTCGTCTGAGCCTGGTGTCGTTGATCACCATCAGCGCGACCGCCACCGGGACCCTGGCGATGCGCGAGTCAGCGACCGAGCGCGCCCAGCACGACTGTCTCGACCGCGTGAAGGCCTGGGAGACCGAGGTGTGGGGACCCGATCGCGTCGTGCAGATGGAGCAACGCTTCGGTGCGGTCGGTGGGATCGCCGGAACGAACGCCTTCTCGCGCGTGAAGCCCTTGATGGCGCCCGAGGTGATGGCGTGGGGAAGAGCGTCCGCGTCGGCCTGCACCCGCCCCGTCTCCCTCGCCGTGGAGCGCTGCCTGGACTCGCGTGGCCGAGTGCTCCAGAGCCTGTCCGGGTTGTTCGTGGCTGCCGATCGTGACGTGGTCGCGGGAGCGTTGAACGCGGTGCGCCTCGAGGTCTTGCCGGTGGCGGGATGCTTCGCCACCACGGTGACCTCGCCGCGCGTGGTGCCCGACTCCGAAGCTGATCAGAACCTTCGTCCCGACCTCGCGAGAGTTCGGGTCTTGCGCGTTTCCGGCCTGTACCGGGAGGCCGCGCTCGCCGCGCTCGCGGTGGGAGAGAGGGCTCGCGCGTTGGGCGCTGTGCGGGTCGAGGCTGAGTCCAAGTTGCTCGCCGGCCAGATCTACAGCCAACTGAAAGATCCCCAGACCGAGCCCACGCTCAAGAGCGCGGTGCTGCTCGCGGAGCAGGCGAGTGCCGACGAAGAGCGCGCGCGGGCGTGGATGCTCCTGATCAGCTGGTACAGCGCGCAAGACAGTCTCGACGCGGCGATCCTGGCGAGCGAGCAGGTCGACTCGATCCTCGAGCGGCTCGGCCGGCCTGATCACCTCGAAGCGCAGTACCAGAACGAGCGAGGCCAGCTCCTCAAGCTGCAGGGCGATCACCCGGGAGCGGCCAAGGCGTTCAAGCGCTCGTACGACATCTGGCGCAAGCACTTCGGCGAATCGGATCCGCAGGTCCTCGGCGCGCTCACCAACTACGCGCTCACGCTCCCCACGGAAGAAGCACGAGTGAACCTCGAGAAGGTGCTGAAGCTTCGCCTCGAGACCTTTGGCCCGCTGCACCCGGAGACCGCCACCGCCGCGTACAACCTGGGCGTGGTGCTCACCGAGCTGGAATCGCCGGACGCGGTGGTCGAGCTGACGAGGGCGCTCGAGATTCGGCAGGCCCAGAACGCACCCGATCCTTGCCGTCTCGCCCAGACGCACTTCGCGCTCTCACGCGCGTGGGACGCCCTGCGAGACATGAAGAAGGCGGTGGGTGAGCAGCGTGTGGGGCTCGACCTCGTGCTCGGCACGGAGTGCAGCAACGTGGAGCTCGAGCCTGAGCTCGAGTACTTGCTGCTCGTCGAGCAGCTCAACGAGAGGCCCGAGAACTCGGTGCTGCCCATCAGGAATCTGATCGAGCTCGTGCGGAAGAAGGAAACGCTTCCGAAGAATCTTCCGCCCTGAGCGAACCGTGAATCGGGTGACACAGGAAGTGACACAGTGTCATCGATGCGTTGAGGGAGGTGCGTCTGCTTCCAGCACGTTGCTGCGTGTGTATTGGATTGGCAGAGCGGCTGCATCGCCGCCGCGGGCAAGCTAGACCGCGACCGCATCGGGGGCAGTGCACGTGAACCAGAAGGAACTCATCGCGCTGCTGGCGATCTTCGCCGTCGGCTGCGGTGGAAGCCGCGACCAGACCGTCTTCACCAGGGAAGACTGGGTGCTGCTGCGGGGAATGGCGTACTCGCCGAGCCTCACGTCACCGATCGACCTGGGAAACGAGTTCACCCAGTCCGGTGATGCGGGCTCGCTCGAGGTCTTCGGCCAGCAGCTCTTCTTCGACACCGAGCTGTCCGCGAAGCGCGCCGATGGAAGTGGAGTGTCGTGCGCCGAGTGCCACGCGCCCAACGATTGGTTCTCTGACGGCCGCAGCGCGAATCAGTTCTCGGCCGGTGTGGGCCTCACGGGTCGCAACTCGCCCTCGCTGGTGAACGTCGGCTTCTACAAATGGTTCGCGTGGGACGGCCGCGCCGACCTGCTCTGGGTGCAGGGCAAGCACGCGTACGAATCGCCGGCCACGATGGCTGGAAAGCCGCTCCACCTCGCGCAGCAGGTCGCTCGGCGCTACCGCGATGAGTACGAGCGGATCTTCGTCCCTGGGCTTCCTCAGGCACTGATCGACAGCGACGCCGGGATTCCCGACGACCAGCTCCAGCCCATCTACAAGAACGTGCTCAAGGCGTGGAGCGCGTACCTGCTCCAGCTCAACTCAGGCGATGCACCGTTCGACGCCTTTGCGAAGGGCGACGAGGCCGCGCTCACGCCGGAGCAACTGCGCGGACTGCATCTCTTCATCGGCAAGGCCGGCTGCATCAACTGCCACTCGGGCCAGCACTTCACCGACAGCGAGTTCCACGCGCTGGGGGTCGAACAACCCGGGACCGATCTCGGCCGCTACAAGGGACTCGAGGAGCTGGCGAAGTTGCCCGCCGACGCAGGCTGGGTGCTCAACCGCGTGCCCGAGAAGACCGAAGCGGACAAAGGAAAGTTCCGCACCAAGAGCCTGCGTCACGTCTCGCAGACCGCGCCGTACTTTCACGCGGGCCAGATGGCGACGCTCGCCGACGTGGTGTGGTTCTACAACCAGGGCGGCCTGAGCGGCGTGACCGAGAAGAGCCCGTTCATCGTGCCGCTCGGGCTCTCGGAATCGGAGCAGGCTGATCTCGTCGCGTTTCTCGGTTCGCTCACGGGCCAGCCGGTGCCTGCGCGGTGGACCTGCAACAACTCGAAGACTGATGGCGGCGTCGGCCCGCGGTGCAGCCCGTGAGAGTGATGCTGGTCGCCGCGGTGCTCTGCACCAATGCCGCGTTCGCGCAGGCCGATTCGGATGACGCGGGTATCTACGAAGAGCCCTCGAACGACGAGACCGATCTCGCGGCCCGCGTGGCAGCTCTCGAAGAGCAACTCGCCGAGACGAAGCTCCTCACCGAGCGGCTCACGCAGCAGGCCGAGGCGCAGAGCGCGATCCAGGTGGTCTTCTCCGGCTACATCGACGTGGGCTTCTTCGCGGTGGGGGGCAACGGCTCGGGCGTACGGAAGGACTACGCGCGCAAGGTGAACGCCCCCGACGTCTTGAACTCGTGGGTGCTCATCGGAGATCCGCTCAGCACCGCCATCAACTCGCGCGGCGACGTGGCTGATCTCGGAGACTCACGCGCGATTCGTTTCGATCCGATCCACTCGCAGGGCCGGCCCAGCTTCCTGGTGAACGCGGTGAACCTCGGGCTCGCGGGCAGCATCGGCGATGCGCTCTCGTTTCACGCGATGATGGATTTTCTTCCGCGCGACGCGCTGGTGACCGGCGCGGCGTTCGGTGACTTCATCGACCTCAAGCTCGCGTGGGCGCGCTGGGAACGCGAGTTCACCTCGGTGCGCGTGGCGGTCACCGCAGGAAAGTTCGAGTCGCTGCATGGGCTCGAGTACCGGGCGCAGGAAGCACCGGCGCGGCTCACCGTCACCCCTTCTCTTCTGTGCCGCTACACCTGCGGTCGGCCGGTGGGGCTCAAGGCGCAGGCGTGGTTCCTCGACGGCGCGCTCGAAGCAGCGATCGCGCTCACCAACGGGAGCACCCAGCAAGAGCTCTTTCCCTGGTCGAACGAGAGCGATTGGAACGGCTTCAAGACGGTGCACGCGCGCCTCTTCGGTCGCATCGGCAACGTGATGGAGCTCACGATCTCGGGAGCAGTCGGCGCGCAGGATCGTCAGCCCGACGACGGGCTCCTCCAGTTCCACGCGGGAGCGGGCGCCCGGCTCACGCTCGACGCGATGCTGCTGCAGGCCGAGTTCGTGGGCGGGCGCGCTCCGGGCAAGCCGTCGGGGAACGTTCCGTGCGCGGCGGCCTCGTGCATCAACTACCTCGGGGCGTACGGACTCTTCGCCTACAAGATCGCGCACATCGTCTCGCCGTACGCGCGCGTCGATTGGCGTCAGAGCAGCATGCGCAGCGGGCGGCTCTACGCCTACGAATCGAACGAAGTGCGCGCGACCATCGGCCTGCGCGTGGAGCCGGTGAAGCGGCTCGTGCTCAAGGCCGAGTACACCTTCAACGCCGAGCTGTTCGGCGAACCCTTCGACGACGACGTGTTCACCAGCAGCGCAGTCGTTTCCTGGTAACGGGAGCGAAGCATGGTTCAGCGAACAGCTGGACCATGGAGCGCAGCGACCCATAGAAACGGAGCTCCGCATGATCTGGCTTTCAGTGCTCTCGATGTTGGTGGCGCAGACGCCCGCGGATGGCGGGTGCGTGCTCGAGGGCGCGATCACCCTGAAGAACCCGAGCGCGCGCACGGCGGTGACCGACACGGTGGTGTACCTGAAGGACGGGCCGCCCCGCGCGAACCTCGAGCCCGAGACGCACATCATGGCGCAGCGGAACCAGCAGTTCTGGCCGCGCACCCTCGTGGTGATGCTGAACGATCGAGTGAGCTTCGTGAACGAAGACGGGAAGACCGAGCACTCGGTCTTCTCTCGCCTCGGGAAGGATCCCTTCCTCGGAGAGCTCAACACGCGCGCCACGACCTACAGCCGCATCTTCGCCAAGGAGGGGCCGGTGCACATTCAGTGCAACATCCACGAGGGCATGTGGGCCGACGTGCTGGTGCTGCGGAGCCCCGCGTTCACGAAGCCCGATGAGAATGGGAAATGGAGCATCAGCGGGCTCGAGCGGAAGAACTACACCCTGGTCGCGTGGGAGCCGAACGGCGGCGAAGAAACGCTCGAGGTGATCTGCGGAGGGAAGAGGATCGACGTCGAGCTCGAGGGGAAGACGCCGCCCAAGGCGCGCCGTCGCGACGGCTCGCGCTACCGGCCCGAGTACCAGGACTCCTGGTGACACCATG
>CBIHPJ010000286.1:0-10454 GCA_966211295.1 uncultured Myxococcales bacterium
ATCCCGCTCAGGCCGCGGACCAGGCAAATCGTCAGGCGCAAGCCGCGGCGAACGAGACCAAGAGCCCGGCACCGACTGTCCCAGTGTCGCCCCCCACGAAGACCAAGAGCTAAGGGATGACCATGAGCGAGTCCTTTCGATATCCGTCGAGTGGTCCCCTTCTTCAGCTCGCCTTCGATTGGCTCGCTGCTGATCGAACGCTCGATTCAGCCAGCGATCGCAAAGCTCTCGACCGCATCGCAGACGAAACAAACTCGACAGGAGTCAGCGCTGAACGCCGCGCTCACCTCATCGAGAAATTGGTCGAAGGGCTGCTCGGCGAGAAAGACACAGCGGTCACCGCAGCAATCACGGACTACCTCCACGAATGGGATTCGCTCGCCGCTGACCTGAATTCGGGGTCGGTGAAACCCGAGACTCACGGGCTTCGTCTCTACCCTCTGATTCGGTTGGTGTGTTTCGATCTGGCGATTCGCGCGGCAGTTGGAACGTTCCTCCAACAGCCGCGCAACTCTGAATCGGGCTTGGTGGTTCCCGCGTTCGATCCAGCATGGCTCGACCGAGACGCAGTCACCCGGGTCTTGAAGAAGCACCATGCTGGTTCGTGGGAAGCGCTGGCCGGCAGCGAAAATTCGCGGCCAGTGCAACTCATCTTCAGATGGCGCACCGGCGAGTCGAAGCCGAGCGACAACAGTTTGCGGCAACTGGCGAATGATCTCGAAAGCGCCGCTCATCCTGCGGCACAAATCGAGCGTGAACTCCGAGTTGCGATCGTTGTTCGTGAGGCCTTTTCGCGGCTCGACGAACTGCTCGGAACCGAAGGCGTCGACGAGCTCGCTTGCGCCGTCAGGTCGATCGCAACGAAAGCACTGCAGGCCCTCGCGTTGCATGGCCCGCTTTCGCCGGAGACGTTGCGAACGATGCTGATTCAGGGCCCGCGTCAACCCGCGATGCGAGGCCTCATTGAACTTCTGACAGCAGCAACGAAGCACCCCGGCGTGAAACGGGATCTCAATCAACTGTCGTTGAAGTGGGCGCCAAGAATTCGGTGGTGGCTTCAGGTGCTCGGCGATCCCGCCGAGCTGAAACCACGTCTAGAGCACCAGGTGCCCGCAGGGCTCACGTTCTCGCAGCTGATCGATGGCGCACGACGGCTGCGAATGTCCATCGGAGATCCCTTCGAAGAGTCGGCCCCAGACCCTCGGTTCGCCGAAGCCATGGCCGCGCTCGAGGCGGATCCAAAGTTCCAGGCAAACCGACTGCAAGGACTGGCTGGGGAAGCGAAGGCAGCCGGCAATCTCACCCGCGCTATCCAGCTGTACACAGAAGCAGCTCGCCTCGACCCTCAGAATGTCTCGCATCTCTACGCGCTCGGCGCGACGTGGGGTGAGTGTGCAGGCCCAGTCGCTGCGGCGAATGCCCACAAGTTTCTCGGAGCAGCATTGGCTATCGCGCCTGACCACAGCCGGGTGCGCGTAGAGCTTGGAATCGTGCTCTGCGACGAAGGCCGCCATGCCGAAGCGGAGGTCGAGTTCGAGCGCGCGGCGCCGCTCGAACCGGACTGGTCACACCTCCACTATGCGCGGGGTGTCAATGCAGCGGCGCGTGGGGACTTGAAGTTCGCGGAGACGTGCCTTCGCCGGTCGCTGCAACTCGATCCGGCACGCGACGATGTGCGCGCGAGTCTCGTCGTGGTTCTCGAGCGCGACCATCGAGGGAACTCGCTCGAATGCAGGGAACTTCGCCGAGGACTCGACAAACGCTTGCCCAACCTGTGGCGACAGCGCGTCCCACGCCGCATGAGGCCTCAGCCCTCATAGGGCTAGAGGGCCGTCAGAGCCCGCCGTTGCGAATGTGTTGCGGCGTCGCGGCACCGCGGACCCACGACGAGAAGCCCGAGCCCGTCGACGACTCCACCGCGAACCAATCGGCCCAGCCACCGCCGCCGTTCGGACTCACAGTGATCAGATCCGCCTTCCGGTTCCCATCGATGTCACCGACGAGCACGTTGTAGCGGCGATCCGCTCCACCATTGCGCATGTGAATCGGCGTGTTCGCGCCCCACACCGTCGACGCGAAGCCGCTGCCCGTGGAGATCTCCATCGCCACCCAGTCACGCCAACCACCACCGCCCTGCGCGCTGATGCTCGCGATGTCTGCCTTCCCATCTCCATTGAAGTCCGCGGCGATCACCCGGTGCTCACCGGTTCCACCATTCCGCATGTGAATCGGCGTCAACGCGCCCCACACCGTCGAGCGGAAGCTGCTGCCCGTCGACAAATCCATCGCGATCCAATCGCGCCATCCACCGCCACCGAGCGGAGACACCGTCGCGACGTCATCCTTCCGGTCGCCGTCGAAGTCACCGACGAGCACCCGATAGAAATCAGGCCCGCCATTGCGCATGTGCATCGGAGTCGCTGACGGCCACGCCTGCGACGCGAAGCCGCTGCCCGTCGACAACTCCACCGCGTACCAATCGCGCCAACCACCACCGCCGTTCGGCGAGATGGTGATCAGGTCCGCCTTGCGATCGCCGTTGAAGTCGCCGGTGAGCACCAGGTACCCACCCTGCCCCCCATTGCGAATGTGCTGCGGAGTCGCCGCGCGCCACACCGTCGAAGTGAAGCCTCCGCCCGTGGACAGCTCGAGCGCGACCCAATCACTCCAACCGCCGCCGCCGTTCGGCGAGAGCGTCGCGAGGTCGGCCTTCCCATCTCCATTGAAGTCCGCGGCGAACACTCGATAGTCGCGAGTCGCATCTCCGTTGCGCATGTGAATCGGAGTGGTCGCGCCCCACACCGTCGACACGAAGCCCGTGCCCGTGGAGAGCTCCATCGCCACCCAGTCACGCCAACCACCACCACCCGTGAGCGAGATGGTCGCGAGATCCGTCTTCCCGTCTCCGTTGAAGTCGGCAGCGAACGTCCGGTACTCGGCGTCGCCATTGCCGTTGCGCATGTGCTGCGGAGTCGCGGCGCGCCACACCGTCGAAGCGCCCGTGCTCGAGAGCTCCATCGCGACCCAGTCAGCCCAGCCGCCACCGCCATTCGGAGAGATCGTCGCGAGGTCGGTCTTCCCATCGCCATCGAAGTCACCAGTGAGCACCTCGTACTTCTTCGCCGGAGGAGGCGGCGGCGGCGCGCTCGAGAATTGCGCCACCAGGTTCAGATAGTGACCCCAGTCCCACGTCGGACCCGGATCCCAGTGATGCCCGGCGCCACCACACTGCGCCGCGTTCGCCGCCGCGTCGCTGCAGATGCCGCCGCTGCCCGAGGAAGGAACGTTGCCGTGGCCGAAGATGTGACCGCGATCGATCGGAATGCGGTACCGGGTGACGATCGCCGCCACCAGCCGCGCTGACGCCTGGTACTGCGTCTCGTTGTAGTAGCCGCCGCCCGCGGGACGCCCCGCGAAACCCTCGTGCTCGATGCCGATGGAGTTGCGGTTGTACCAACCATTGCCGCAGTGCCACGCGTTCTGCCCCTCGTCGACCATCTGCACGATGTGCCCATCGGAAGAACGCGTGAGGTAGTGCGCCGACGACTGGCGGGCGGGATTCTGGAACACCGCGATCGCCGACGACATGAAGCCTTCCATGTCGTGAATCACCACGAAGCGAACGGGATTACCGTCGCGGCTGCTGTAGTTCGGGCTCTGAATGAACTGCACGGCGGGGTACTCGCCCACGCCGAGCGCGTGCTCCGAAGTGGAGAGCGGCGGGCCAAAGCCGCGCACCTCGAGCGTCTCGCCATCAGGGAGCTCGACCTTGAAGCCACTGCGCAAGAGGCCGTGCACTTCCTTGATCGCGAGCTCCGCGGCGTCGGGCGCATCGGCGAGCACCAGGTACCGAGTGATGGCCTCGCGGAAGGGCGCCATCGTCTCCCAGTCTTCGTCACTGGCGACGGGCTTCGCGTCGGCCGAGAGCAGCGCCGCGCCCGCGATGATGTTCGCGCCCGGAGTGTCTCGAATCGAATCCTCAGCGAGCCCCGTGCGCTGCGCACCCGAGGCCACCTGCTCGAGCGAGAGGAACATCGGACCGAAGTGATGAATGCCGTCGTGCTCGTCGCCGGTGAGCTCGGGATCGGTGCTGTCGACGTGCGCGCTCTTCATCAAATCGTCAGGCGAGGCCGACTCGAAGCGGCCCTGCTGATACGCGAGCGCCATCAAGAACTCGCGCGGCACGCCGTACTTCGTCTCGGCCTCTCGGAAGGCGTCGTTGCGAAGACCCTGATGATCGACGGCCTGGGGACGCGTCGCTTCGGTGGTCACCTGGCCCACGCCCATTCCACAACCCGAGAGCAGCGCGGTCACTGCGAGGAGCCTGAAGTTCATGCCGGCCCCATGAGCAATCTCGGGGCCGAGCGAAGATCCGAAACGCACGGGTTTCAGAGTGGGTTCGAGGGGTCGAAAGCGAAACTGGCGCGTTTCACTTCGTGGTGCCGCTGCAAGCGACCTTGGCAAACGCGAAGAAACTCGCGTTCACACGCGGCACATGGATGCACCACCGATCTCGACCGACGGAGAGACGACACGCTCCGGTTTCGCGGAGATAAGGTTCGGCCGTGACTCAAGGCTGGACCGTCGAAGCGCTGCTCGCCCCCCCCGCGCGGTACCTCGCGCTCTTCGTGATCATCGTCTCCTTCGTCTTCCCGCTCGGTGGCTTGCCGATCGATCTCTGCGTGCTCCACCGCACCACGGGATTCCCCTGCCCCGGCTGCGGAATGACGCGCGCGATCTCCGCCATCTCGCAGGGCGAGTTCTCGGTGGCGCTGGGACTCAATCCGTTCGCGTTCTTCGCGTGGCCGACCTTCTTCGCGCTCGCGATGCTGGCGCTCGTGCCTTCAGGAGTGCGCACGCGGCTCGAAGCACCACTCCGCCGCTCGAAGCGCGCCGCGAAGTTCTACGAGCTGCTGGTCTGGGCGTTCTTCGGCTTCGGATTGATCAGGCTCGCGGTCTTCATGATCCTGTCCGAGCGATTTCCCTGACCTGCTCCTCGGTGAGCGAGAAGTCGAGCGCGAGATCTTCCCGCATGTGCTGCTGATCAGTCGTTCCGGTGAGCGGCAACATTCCCACGTCGCACGCGAAGCGGAAGATCACCTGCGCCGCAGTGCGCTTGAGCCGCTTCGCCGCGCGCGTGACGACTTCGCTTCGCAACACCCGGGGATTCGCGGTGAGCAATGAGAAGCCCTGGTAGCGCAGCTGGTGCTTCAGGCAGAACTCCCGCACCTCGCGGTCCCAGCCGGTGCTCGCGTAGCAGCGGTTCTGCACGTACTGAGGCCGCAACTTCGAGCGCGCGCAGAGGAGCTCGAGCTGCTCGATCGACACGTTCGAGACTCCGAGCGCCTTCGTCTTCCCACTCGCGTGCAGTGACTCCATCGCGGCCCACGCCTCTTCATCTTCCGCGGACCAGCCGGTGCGGCGAGAAGGACCGTGCAGCACGTACGAGTCGAGCGACGTCACTCCTAAGTGCTCGAGCGAACTCTCGAACGACTGCTCCACCTGGCGAGAGATGCTCGCCTTCGGATCGTACGGAAGCCGTTCATCCTGCCCTGCGCGGAAGGTGAACTTGGTCTGCAGGAAGAGCTCTTCCCGCTTCATCCCATTCGCGAACGCGGCCTTCAGCGCCGAGCCGACTTGAGCCTCGTGGTAGTGCTTGCGCTGATTCGCGGTGTCGATGCCGCGGAAGCCACACTGGAGGGCGAGCGTGACCAGCCGCTCGGTCTCGTCTTCCTTCCACGCGGTTCCGTACAACAGCTGCATGGGATCACTCCGTGCGCTTGGGAATCACGCCGCCCATCTGTACGAAGCGCTGCAACGCGCGCTCGAGCGCCATCGACTTCAGGCGCTCATCATCGAGCTGCGCGGCGAAGTCCTGCAACTCGGCGCGCAGCTTGGTGTCGTCCTTCTCGGCGAGCTGCGCCCTGAGCGAACGGATCTCCTCGTCGAGCTGGTCCTTCAGCTCGGCCGCGCGTTGGTTCTCGAGCTCGAACTCCGCCATCAAACGATTCACCGCGTCTTCACCGTTGCTCTGCGCGGTGCGCGTGGCCTTGAGCTCGGTGGCGAGTCGCGTGGTCGTCTGGTGAAGCGCGTGCAGCTCGGAGTCTCCCTTCGCCAACGCGTCCGCGAGCGCAGCCACGTGGGCCTTGAGCTCGTTGCGCTCGGTCTCGAGCGTCTTCACCCGCGACTGCAGTTCCTGCGAGACCTGCACGAGCAGATCGCGCTCTGCCTTTGCCGATTCGAGCTGCTGGTGCGCCTCGGTCTCGCTCTGACGAATGAGCGCCATCGATTCTTCGTAGGCCTCGATGGTGCCTCGCGCTTCGAGGAGCTGCGTCTCGAGCTGCGCGCGTTCACTCGAGGGGGGCGGGGTCGCGAGCTGCTGATGCAGCCGCATGATCTCCTCGAGCGCCGTCCTCGTCTCCGCGTCGACCATCGAGAACTGCACGCCGAAGCCGCGCGCGGTTCCGTCGGGCGCGTGCTCTTGCCGCATCACCTCACCGCGCAAACGCACCGGAGCGTGATCGACGACCACCAGCTCCACCATCACGAGCGTGCCCTTCGCGAGCGGCTGCTTGCTGCGAACGAAGAGCCCTCCCATCGAGAGGTCCCTCAAATAGCTCGCTCGAAACGCCTCCTGGCTCGCCACCCGGACCTCAACCCTCGAGACCCGTTGGCGAACGAACTCCCGCCGCTCACTCGACATCAGGCTGGGTATTCTGAGACAGCACGCACGATCGCGGGTGCGCTTTCGCTGTGACTGAAAGCGGTGGAGAAATGGAAACCCAATGACAGCCGCCACCGAGATCTCCGGATTCCTCGCGAAGTACTCGCCCGCAATTGCAGGCCAGCTCCGCTCTGCGCGGAGGAAGATGAAGTCGCTGATCCCCCGCGGATATGAGCAGGTCTACGACAACTACAACGCGCTCGTGTTCGGCTTCGGCCCCACGGAGAAGGCTTCCGACTCGCTGCTCTCCATCGCCGGCTATCCGAAGTGGGTGACCTTGTTCTTCTTGAACGGGGCGAAGCTGGACGATCCCGAGGGGCTCCTCGAAGGAAGCGGCTCGAGGGTGCGCGGCGTCAGGCTCGGGTCGGCGAAGGATCTCGACTCGGCTCCCATCAAGACGCTCATCCGCCAGGCCCTCGAACCGAGGATGGAAGAGTTCGCTGAAGGACCGAAGTTGAAGACCGTGATCAAGTCGATCTCGAAGAAGCAGCGTCCTCGCCGCCCTCCGAAGTGATCAGAGCGGCTTCTCGCACATCAGGGCGAGCGGGTTCTTGTCGAGATCTTCGAAGAACGTCATCCACAGCTCGTGATCCTCTCGCTCCTTCAGCGTCCGGTACGTGGCCTCGAGTCGTCGACCTTGGTCCAAACCTGCGCGCGCGTCCGCCGACAACGGCAAGTCTTGCGCGCTTCGACTCCTGACCGACGCGCCAGTAGCGCGTACGACGTGAGCGCATGAACTTCTTCCGGAGCGTCTGCCCGGGGGAACGCATGAAGAAGATCTTCGCTCTCGTCGCTTCTCTGAGCGCCATCGCGCTCGCCGCTCCGCCACCGCTCCCCGTGAGCACCGCAGCGGAGTACCCACTCACCTGCAGCGAGCTCGCGAAGCCGCTGGTGTTCAAGGGCTGGGAGGCGATGGTCAACACGCGCGTCGATCAAGCGCGCGAACAGCTCAAGCTCGCGCTGGTGGCGGATCCGAAGTGCGTGATGGCGAGAGCCAGCCTCGGCATGGTCACCCCGGGCCAGGAAGGACACGCGCTCTTCGACGCGGCGATGAAGCAGCTCTCCGCGGTGAGCGAGGTGGAAAGGCTCGACCTGCGCTCGATGCAAGCCGCGCGAAGCGGCGAGTTCAGAAAGGCCTTCACCCTCTCGCAGCAGCTCGCCGAGCTCGCGCCCAACGTGTTGATGGTGAACTTGAAGCTCGCGAACAACGCGCTCGAGCTCGAGGACTGGGACGCGGCCGCTGCAGCAGCCACGCAGGCGACCAAGCTCAGTCCGACCAACGGAGCGGGCTGGAACCTGCTCGGGTACGCGAGGCTGGAAGCGCATCGCACCGCGGAGGCGATCGAAGCGTTCCGCATGTACGTGCAGGTCGCGCCCGATGAACCGAACGCACATGACTCGCTCGGAGATGCGCTGCTCTTCGACAACCAGCTCGAGTCAGCGTCTGCCTCATATCAACGCGCGATCGACGAGAGCGCCGGCAAGTTCTGGACGGCGTGGAGCGGCGTCGCCACGGTGGAAGCGCTGCAGGGTGACTTCGTCGCCGCGCGCGCCGCGCTCGATGGAGAGAAGGCCGCGGCCATCGAGCCCCTCGACAAGCTGCGCGCCGACACCATGACCGCGTGGACCTGGGCCGCGCAGGGCCGGCTCGAAGATGCGCTCAAGGTGGTGCAGGCCGCGCAGCGTGAAGCGCTCGAAGGAAAGGTCGACGCCGCCACCGCGCGCACCACGTTGTTGAAGGCGCAGCTCCAGCTCGCGAGTGGCAAGTACGCCGACGCGGTGAAGACCTTCAAGGCGGCGGACGTGGGCTCGATTGATCAGCTCTCCACCGGGCAGCGGAAGAAGTTCAGAGGCCAGGTGCTCTCGGGTCTCACGGTGGCGCAAGCCCGTGCGGGCAAGCTCACTGACTCGGCGCGCTCGCTGGCGAAGCTCGAGGACTACGCGAAGGCCAACCTCTCGGGTCCCTTCGCGACCGACACCATCAACTACGCGCGCGGCGTGCTCGCGATGAAGCGTGGTGAAGCCAATGAAGCGGTGAAGTCGCTCGAGCAGTGCAGCGACCCGGCTGCGTTCTGTCACTCCGCGCTCGCAGAGGCGCAGGAGGAAGCGGGCCAGACCGCGGCCGCGGGGAAGACTCGCGAGCAGCTCCGCAAAGCCAACCAGCGCGATCCTGAGTACTGGTTCGTGCGCGCGCGGCTCGAAGTGCGCATGCGCGAGTCGTCGATGTGATCCTGAGCGGCTCTCCCTCTCCCTTCGGGAGAGGGTCGGGGTGAGGGCAAGTCACCCGAGAATCAGACCGGCCAACTCTGCGTCGAGCTGTTCAGTCGCTCGCCGCTGCAGAAACGGCCCGGACTGGATGCGGCGCGGGGCAATGCGCCAGCTCCATCGCGCTCGCGGCATCGGAGAACGGCACCCAGTCGACGATGAAATCACCGCTCGTCGGATCATCGAGATCGATCACGATCGACGCAGCGGCGACCACCACCCACGTGAGGCCCGCGACGAACGCCGCGTGCAGCACGAAGTTGTCGACCCAGAGCAGCTCGAGTCCGGCGACGGTGATCGCACCGCCGATGAAGACGAACCAACGCATGCCCTCGCCCATGCGCATGCGCGCCACCGTCTCGCGATGACCGCGCGCCTGGTTCACCTCGTGAAAGCGATCGAGCGCCGTCTGGAAGAGCCGCTCCTCCACCTCGTTGCTCGGCGTGTGGGAGAGGAAGGCGCCCAGTCCGTGATCGAGCACCGCGCGTTCATCGATCGAAGGTCCGCCTGAATACGAGCCCGGGACGGTGACGGCGTACTTCTTGAGCGACGTGCGCACCGCATCTCGCTCCGGCCACGAAGGGAACCAGCCGAGCACGCGATACAGCTCGAGCAGCGAGAGCGCTTCACGCTCGATCGCCACTTGCGTGTCGTTGTGTTGTCCCCACACGAGGTAGATCGCGAACGCGACGATCACTCCGTACATGCCGCCGAAGGTCTGCAGGTAATTGCCGCCCACCTCCGTGGCGGAGCGCAGCCACGGCTCGGGAATCAGCGCACGTGAGAGCCAGAGGAAGAAGACGCTCAACAGCATCCAGCCGCCGTGCTTGGCCACCCGTCGCAGATGTCGGTGCACGCGACAGTCTTCGCGCGATGAGTTTCAGGTCGCAAGCGCACACGGCGACTGAGGACTCTCGCCCCAACTTCGACGAAATCAGAGAGTCAGCGCCGAGCGGCGGGGGTATCCTCGCTCCGTGGCCCGGATCCTTGTCCTCGACGACAGCCCGTTGGTGCTCAACGCGACGAAAGAAGCGCTCGAGCCCACGCACCAGGTGAGCACCGTGTCCGAGCCGGCGGCGTTCTTCACCGCGCTCTCCACGGAGAAGCCTGAGCTCGCGCTCGTCGACGTCTCCATGCCCACGCTCGAAGGTGACGCGGTGGTGTGGATCGCGCGCGCCCATCAGCTGCACGGCTGCCGCATCGTCCTCTACTCCGCGAAGACCGAGGCCGAGCTCACTGCGCTGGTGCGTTCGAGCGGTGCCGACGGCTTCATCTGCAAGACGGGCGATGACGCGAAGCTGCAGAAGGAAGTCGAGACGATGCTCACGCGCACGCCCGTCACGGCACCGCGTCCTTCGCCAGGCTGAGATGCGGTCGCTTTCTCTCTTCGTCGCGCTCGTCGCGTTCACCAGCAGCGCTGAGACTTCGCAGCCGTTGATCATCGGCACCTCGCACCTCTTCTCTT
>CBIHPJ010000287.1:0-10432 GCA_966211295.1 uncultured Myxococcales bacterium
CGAGGGCATCGCAGGCATCGTCGACAGTTACCCGCAGCACACGCCTGGCGCGTCGAAGGCAAGACTGTTCGCGATCGAGACGCAGTGCCTCGGGTGGCGGCAGCGCTTGAAGGACGGAACGCGGCGGCTGCGACGCACGCATGGAGATTTTCATCCGTTCAACCTGGTGTTCGCGAAGGGGAGCGCGCGGCCGACCCTGCTCGATACCAGTCGTGGATCTCAGGGAGATCCCGCGGACGACGTGACGTGCCTGTCGATCAACTTCCTGTTCTTCGCGATGCAGCATCCGGCGTCGTGGAGGAAGGGGTTCGGGTTGCTGTGGGATCGCTTCTGGACTCGCTACGCGCTCGGAGGCGACGAGGAACTGCTCGAGGTGACCGCGCCGTTCTTCGCGTGGCGTGCGCTCGTGCTCGCGAATCCCAAGTGGTACCCGCATGTAACCGAGGGAGATCGTGACCGGCTGCTTCGCTTCGCTGAACGCGCGCTCACGTCACGCCGCTTCGATCCGCGCAGTGCCGAAGAGGCCCTCCGATGAGCTCCCTCTCCCATCGGGAGAGGGTCGGGGTGAGGGCAGATGGACTTGTCGTCTGGTTCGTCGGACTTCCGTCCTCGGGCAAATCAACGCTCGCGCGACAAGTCGCATCGAAGCTCGATCGCCCGGTGCTCCTCGACGGGGACGAAGTGCGCGCCTGTCTTCACCCCTCCCTCGGGTACACCGATGAAGAGCGCGACGCGTTCTACGAGACACTCGCACAGCTCGCCGCGCTCCTCGCGCGACAGGGACACGTCGTGTTGGTGCCAGCGACCGCGAATCTTCGATTCTTCCGACAACGTGCTCGCGCACTCGCTCCGAAGTTCCTCGAAGTGTTCGTCGACACTCCGCTCGAGGAATGCGCGCGACGTGATTCGAAGGGTCTTTACGCAGCGCAGGCTTCCGGGCTGCCCGGACTCGATGTCGCGTTCGAGGAGCCCGTCGCTCCCGACGTCATCGTGAAGCCGGGTGACGACGGGTGTCTCGAGGTCCTGCGTGCAATTGACTTGCCCTCACCCCGACCCTCTCCCGATGGGAGAGGGAGATAGGTTCAGCAGTCGATTGGTCCAAGCCCTCAACTCGGCTGCGCGCTTCGGATCATCAGCGAGCTTCTGGCCCCACGACGGAATCAGCGCGCGCAGTCCGTCCTGCCACTGCTTCGAGGCGCACTGCTCCGGGAACACATCGGCGAAGAGATCGAGCGCGATCGACACCGCGGTCGACGCGCCAGGCGACGCGCCGAGCAACGCAGCCAGCGTGTTGTCGCGCGCGGAGATGATCTCGGTGCCGAACTCCAACTTCCCCCACGAGCTCTCGTCCTTCTTGATCACCTGCACGCGCTGCCCCGCGATCTCGAGCTGCCAATCTTGCGGCTGCGCCTCGGGCACGAACTCACGCAGCGCCTCGAGCTTGTCCGCGAACGACTGAGTCACCTGGCTCAGCAAGTACTTCGTCAGACCCAGGTTCTGCAGCCCCGCACTCACCAACGGCAAAATGTTCTCGACCGTGAGCGAGCTCGGGAGATCGAGGTACGAGCCCTCCTTCAGGAACTTGGTGGAGAACCCCGCGAACGGTCCGAAGAGCAGCGCCGGCTTCCCGTCGAGGAAGCGACGATCGAGATGCGGCACGGACATGGGAGGCGCTCCGCTCTTCGCCTTTCCGTACACCTTCACCTTGTGCTGCTCGATGACGGTGATGTTCCTGCACACCAACCACTCGCCGCTCACGGGGAAGCCGCCGTAGCCCTGCCCTTCCTCGATGCCCGAGGCCTCGAGCAGATCGAGCGCGCCACCACCCGCACCGAGGAACACGAAGCGCGCACGCACTTCGCGATGCGCTTCTTTCGCTTCGTCCTCCACGCGCACCAACCAGCGGCCATCCGAGTCCTGCTCGAGCGAGTGCACGTGGTGATCGAGAAACAACTTCACGCCGGGCTGTTTCTCCAGAAACGCCACGAGTCCGCGCGTGAGCGCCCCGAAGTCGACGTCGGTGCCCGAGCTCGACCAGGTGCCCGCCATCGGCTCATCTTTGCGCCGACCGAACATCATCAGCGGCACCCACTTCTTCAGCTCATCGGGGTCCTCGGTGAACTTCATGCCCGCGAAGAGGTGATTCTTCTGCAGCGCCGCGAAGCGCTTGCGGAGGAACTCCACGTCTCTCTCTCCGCTCACGAAGCTCAGGTGCGGGACGGGGCGAATGAAGTGGGGCTCGATCACCCCGCGCTCCACCAGCGAGGCCCAGAGCTGCTTCGACACCTCGAAGCACTCCATGATCGTGAACGCCTTCTTCACCTCGACGGAGCCGTCTTCGCGCTCGGGCGTGTAGTTCAACTCGCAAAGTGCCGAGTGACCCGTGCCGGCGTTGTTGCGCGCATCGGAGCTCTCTCCCGCAACCTTGGTGAGCCGCTCGAACACCGCGATACGTAGATTCGGGTCGAGGATCTTGAGGAGCGTTCCCACCGTCGCGCTCATGATTCCCGCGCCCACCAACAACACGTCGTACTGCTCGACTTCTCTCGTCATCTCGGAGCGGGACTCTACGCAAAAGCTGCGTGCGCGTTACCGACATCCCCGCATCCCATGGTGAGGACCGGTTGATGCAACGACAACTGGCCACATGAACCGTTCAGCATGGGTCAGGCTGGGGCTCTTCCTGGTGGCGCTCGCCGTCGCGGTGACGCTCTGGTTTCGAGTGCTCAAACTGCAGGGCGATTCGCAAGTCGTGCCGTACAGCGACGTGTTGACCGCCATCGACGAGGGCAAGGTCACCGAGGTGCTCCTCGAGAACGAGCGCGTGATGGCGCGCCTCAAGGAGAAGACGAGCTCAGGCCAGGAGCAATCGCTCGTCGCCTCTCGTCTCCCCAACATGGACGAGCGCGATCTGATCAAGCGCCTCGAAGAGAAGAACGTGAAGTTCTCGGGGCACATCGAGCGCGACAGCTTCTGGCCCGCGGTGCTCTCGTCGATCCTCCCGCTGGTGATGCTGTTCTTCTTGTTCCGCGCGGTGGGCGGAATGATCAGCGGCGCAGGCCGGGGCGCGCGCCCCATGAGCTTCGGCAAGAGCCAGGCGAAGATCTTCGATCGCTCGAGCGAGAACCGCACCACCTTCATCGACGTGGCCGGCGTGGACGAGGCGAAGAACGAGCTGATCGAGGTCGTGAACTATTTGAAGGACCCCGAGAAGTACCGCGCCGTCGGCGCGCGCGTGCCCAAGGGCGTGCTGCTGGTGGGCGCTCCCGGCACGGGCAAGACGCTGCTCGCACGCGCGGTCGCAGGTGAGGCGGGCGTCCCGTTCTTCTCGATGTCGGGCTCGGAGTTCGTCGAGATGTTCGTCGGCGTCGGCGCGAGCCGCGTGCGCGATCTCTTCACCCAGGCCAAGGAGCGCGCTCCCTGCATCGTGTTCATCGACGAGCTCGACGCGGTGGGCAAGACGCGCGCGGGCGGTGGCGTGTTCGCCGCGAACGAGGAGCGTGAGCAGACGCTCAACCAGCTCCTCGTGGAGATGGACGGCTTCGACGCGAGCGTGGGCATCGTGATCATGGCCGCCACCAACCGGCCCGAGGTGCTCGACAAGGCGCTGATGCGCGCGGGGCGCTTCGATCGCCAGGTGCTCGTCGATCGTCCTGACGTGCGCGGACGCGAGGCGATCCTCAAGGTGCACGCGAAGCGGCTCAAGCTCGGCGACGTCGACGTGAAGCTCGTCGCCCAGCGCACTCCGGGCATGGTGGGAGCGGATCTCGCGAACGTGGTGAACGAAGCAGCGCTCGCCTGCGCGCGGCGCGACGCGAAGAACGTGGAGCAGCGCGACTTCGAAGAGGCCATCGATCGCATGCAGCTCGGCTTGCGGAAGGACGGCCGCATCATGAGCGAGGTCGAGCGCCGTCGCGTCGCGTGGCACGAGTCAGGACACGCGTTGATCGCGCTCTCCGTCACGCACGCCGACCCGGTTCATCGCGTGACGATCATTCCACGCAGCATCGGGGCGCTCGGCGCGACGCTCCAGCTGCCAACGGAGGATCGCTACCTGATGACCGAAGACGAACTGCGCGATTCGCTCGCGGTGCTGATGGGTGGCCGCGCGGCCGAAGAGCTGGTGTTCGAGGGCGTCTCCACCGGCGCTCAGAACGATCTCGAGCGTGCCAGTGAACTCGCGCGACAGATGGTGTGTCGCTTCGGCATGTCGGCGCTCGGACCGCAGAGCTTCGGCCGGCCGGGTGGGCCGCATCTCCTCGGGGGCGGCGCGGTCTCCTTCGACGAGCGGAACTTCAGCGAGGCGACCGCGCAGGCGATCGACCAGGAGACTCGGTTGCTCCTCGATACCGCGCATCGTCGCGCATTCGAGCTGCTCACCGAACGACGCTCAGTGCTCGATGCGATCGCGACGGAGCTCCTCGTGAAGGAGACCCTCGAGCGAGATGCGCTCGAGGCCCTGGTGCGCCCGGTGGTGCTGCCGGAGCGTGAGGCTCACGGCGCTCACGGCACGCACTAGCGTTACCGTCACGAAACAGCTTCCGTGAAACCGTTACTGGCAAGACACGCCCTCGAGCGCGACCCCGTCGG
This sequence comes from uncultured Myxococcales bacterium, assembly GCA_966211295.1. Lineage (GTDB taxonomy): Bacteria > Myxococcota > Myxococcia > Myxococcales > Myxococcaceae > Archangium_A. The sequence continues at coordinate 4,591 of CBIHPJ010000287.1, forward strand.
GGCTCGGCAGCCACGTACAGTCTGCGAGTGGCGCGACTCCCTCCGCTTCCCCACCAGTTTCCGCCGCGAGGCGAACTCCCGCGCACGAATCAAGAGGCGTACGCCGAGGCTCTCGCGCTCGCCGAGCTCGAGCTCTGGGCCGCTCGAGCGGCGCGCAAGACCGACGACAGCGAGGCTGCCCGAGCTCGCCACGCACAAGCGCTCGACGACAGAAATCGCCTGGTCCGTGAGTTCTCACTCGTGGGTGCCGGCCTCGCGGATGTGAAGGCCTGAGGACTCGGCGGCTTCACTTCTTTGGCACGTCGTCCTCCTGCTTCTTACGTGCAGCCACAATGTCCTCGGAGAAGCAGGTGGCACACGGCTTCACCACGCGGTCGACCGCCCACTGGCCGAACCGCTTCTGCACGACTTCGAGCACCCCTACGCCGCACACGCACGGCACCTCTTCGAGCGTCTCCACGAATGCGAAGTACGACGTTCGCCGATGATCCGGACAACCCGGGACCGGCGACCCCGCTCTCATATTGAGGACCGAGAGCAGCATTGCATCACCGCTTCTGGTGATTGACCTGCTCCACGCGGCACTCAGCCAGCTCTGAGGTTCAACGGTAACTCTCGCGCGCCAGGTCCGATCACCCGCGCGTAACGAGCGGGCCCTGACATTGCCCAGCCGTTTCGCCGCGCGCATCGTGATCCGCGCGGGTTCCCACGCCCGCACGGAGACACGCACTCATGAATCCAATCCACGCGAAGGTCCTGATCGTCGGCAACAGCGCAGCCATGCGGTACCACCTGCGCTCGACGCTCAACGAGCTCACCGTCAATCAGATCGACGAAGCGAACGATGGGCGCACCGCGTTCACGCTCCACCAGAGCGGCCGATACGATCTCGTGGTCAGCGAGTGGGACCTGCAGGGACTCAGCGGCATCGAGCTGCTCCGCTTGATCCGTCGCGGCGTCATCCGCGCCCAGACCCTCGTCGTGCTGCTGACCGCGAAGGAGGTCGGCTCGAGGACGGTGGTGGCGCTCCAGGCGGGAGCCAACGGGCTGGTCGAGTTGCCGCTCGATACGCGACGTACCCGCGAGAAGCTCAGCCGCCTCATCGCCTCGCTGCCGGAGTTCCCGGGTCGCGGCGAAGCCCGCTCGGCGGATCTCTGGGCTCCCTCGCTGGGGTGACGATGCGTGGTGGCCGGCCCAGCGTTTGAGAATCTCGTCGCGATGGTGGCGGAGCGCGGCGGCCAGATCTCTGGAGGCTCAGCGCACTCCGCCGACCGAGAAGGTGACCAGCTCGAGCGGCTCCAGGTGACGACGCGGCTCGCAGATCGCACCGAGCGTGGCGATCACCTCGTCACCCGGAACATCGGGCACCCGCCGGCCCCGCTGCTGTTGTGCCGCGCGCGCCACGTCGTTGAGCGAGAGCAGCCCCACGAGGCGATCCTTCGCGTCCACCACGGGGAGCCGCCGCACCTTCTTGCTCCGCATCAGCGCCTCGGCCATGCCGAGCCGATCGTCCTGGCGGACGCAGGCCACCCCTCGCGTCATCACGTCGTCCACCGAGATCTGCCCGAGCGTGGTGCCGCGCGTGTACGCGGCCATGCAGAGATCCCGATCGGTGACGATGCCGACCACGCGCTCGTGCTCGACCACCACCACGCAGCCGATGTCCGATTCCCACATCACCTGCGCCGCGCGGTTGGCCGCGTCGTGCACGCCGCAGCTCAACGCCGGGCGCGACATGATCTGTTCGACCTTCATGGGTTGCTCCTTGGGTGAACAGCGCGACCTGAGCAATCCGCGTTCCACTGCGCTTCCGAGCGAAGGCGAGCTGGGCCTCACGAAAGGTCTGCGCGATCACCGGTTCGTAATGCCAATTCTCGGGGACTTGCGGCACCGCCTCGCGCAGATCAGAAATAGGGCCCGTGGAAAAGCGTGAGAAAGTCCCGTGCTCGTGCGGAAGAGGTCACCTCGAAGTGAGGTCGATGCTTTTTGGGACCTGGCGTGTGGACGAGGTGCTCTCCCGCTGCGGCGCATGCCGCTCCGGAGACGTCGTGAGAGCCCGCCTGCGTCAGCGCAACGACGCGTCACCTCACGTCGAAGCGGCCACGCATCTCAGCGCTACGGACCCGTAACGCACAATTCGGCGAGTTGTCCTCGTTCCGAAACTACGGGAAGAAACCCGTACCGTGGAGACACAAGAGAAAGTCCCGTGCGGTGACTGCGGCGACGGCGAGCTTGAAGTGAAGTCGAGCCACTATGGCCAGTGGCGAGTCGACGAAGTCCTCGTAAGCTGCGCCGCGTGCGGATCGGACGACATCCTGAAGGCGCGAGAGGAGCAGAAGAAGTCTGCTCAGAAGTCTCAGAAGTAAGGATCACCCTGTGAAGCGCACCAACCAAACCGTCGAGTTGATCGCCGTTCCCTGCACCTGCGGGAAAGCCGTGATCCGAGCGACGGTGCAGAGGCTTTCAGTCGGCTTGATGAGCGCGAACGTGCCCGACAAGGTCCACCCGTGCCCGAACTGCGGCTCGACCGATCTCAAGGGCGCGCGCGAAGCCGAAGAGAAGAAGAAGGCCGTGAAGAAGTAAGCGTAACGATCGAACGCGCGCATCTTCACCGCCACGTAACTCGCCAAAACCCCGCATTGAATCGTTGAGCCGCGAAGGCATTTTTCGCCCTGAGTTTTTCGAAACCCCAGGGCGAAAAAGGAATGCCGCGATGAACCCGATTCACTCGAGGCTGCTGGTCGTTGGCAGCAGCGCTCCGTTGCGTCAGAAAATGCGCGAGCTGCTCGGTGCGCTGAACGTGATCCACATCGACGAAGCGAGCGAAGTGCTCACCGCGTTCACGCTCCATCAGAAAGACCCCTACGACGTGATCGTCTGCGAGTGGGACCTGCCTCGCGTGGCCGGCATCGAGCTGGTGCGCGCGATTCGGAGCGGCAGCTGCCCGCGCAAGACCTCCCTCGTCCTGGTCACCGCCGACAAGCTCGGCCCTCGCACGGTGGAAGCGCTGCAAGTGGGCGCCAACGGGATCCTCCCGTTGCCGTTCGACCCACACCGCACGCGCGAGAAGTTCAAGCGGATCATCTGCTCACTCCCCGAGCGGTCGCGCTGGACGCAGCTGCGCCTGCCGGAGCTGTGGTCGCCCAGCACTCCGTAGACAACGGAAGAGATCGTCCGCCGGACCGATTCGTGGCGTACTCATGTCCGCCATGAAGGACACGGTCGTCAGCTCCTCCAAACCCGCCAACATTCCCGGTTACGAGCTCCGCCAGGTGCTCGGCAAAGGCGGTATGGGCGAGGTGCACATGGCGACGCAGCTGTCGCTCCAGCGCACCGTCGCGGTGAAGCTGCTCAAGAAAGAGCTCGCCACCGACGAACAATTCGTGGCGCGCTTCGAGAAAGAAGGCGCAGCGCTCGCCACCTTGCGCCACCCGCACATCGTCTCGGTCGTCGATCGCGGGAGCGTGCGCGACACCTATTTCCTGGTGATGGAGTTCGTCGACGGTCCCTCGCTGCGCGACCGCTTGCGCGATCCGAAGTTCGACACCACCCAGGCGCTCAGCGCGATGTTCCTGGTGGGCCGCGCCATCGAATACGCGCACGGCAAGGGCATCGTTCATCGCGATCTCAAGCCCGAGAACATCCTCTTCGATGAGCAGGCCGGCGACATTCCCAAGGTCTCCGACTTCGGTCTCGCTGCTTTCGACGAGTCGCACGGCCCCCAGCAGAGAAACCTGACGCAGACCCACGTGGCGATGGGCACCGCGACGTACATGGCGCCCGAGCAGTCGGTCGACGCCAAGAGCGTGGGCCCGCGCGCCGACATCTACTCGCTCGGCGTGATGCTCTACGAGCTCGCCACCGGTGAGCTGCCCGTCGGTCAGTTCGATCCTCCTTCCACCAAGAAGCCGGGGCTCGACAAGCGTCTCGACGGCATCGTCGCGCGCTGTCTCAAGACCTCGCCGAACGATCGCTACCCGAGCGTGACGGACCTGCTCGCCGACCTTGGGCAGCTGGTGCAGGTGAACTCGATGGTGGGCGCCTCGAAGGAGTCCGCGCTCCAGCGCCTGCGCCGCCGAACCGGGGAGCTCGCGCGTACCGCGGGCCGGGCACTCGCTGCCGGTTTGGTGCTGGTGGCGATCGCCATCATCGCGGTGGCGGGTCTGCGCGCACGCCCCGAGCTCAAAGTTCCACCCGCCGGTTCCGCGTTGGCGGCCGACCTGCCCGACAAGTTTCCGCTCACCAGCGCCGGGAAGGTCGACCCGCGCTCACACAAGGTGGCGCTCGGTGAAGGTGGTGACACCGTCACCTTGATCGCCCACGGCCGGAAAGCCGAGATCGCGGGAGGCGTGGTCGACTTCGGCGAACCTGGCTCCCAGCGTGCGGGCCGCGTCGTCATCGACACCGAGCTCGGCGCGGGCGTCGTCTTCTCGGCGGTCGTCGAAACTCGCGAGCCTGAGCCAGGGCGTTTCGATTCCGTGCGCGAATTCATTTCGGGCCCCACCCCACCGGCTCGCAGCGCGCTGATGCTGGTGGGGAACAACGGCCGTCACCTCACCGTGGCAGTCGCAGGCAAGAGCGAGCCTGCGCTCGAGTGGTCGCTCGGGACCGATCGACGCGGCGTCATGCTGGAGCCGTTGCAGGTCGTGCCCGCGGGACAACGGGTCACCCTCAAGGTGACGCCGACGGGTGAGCTCACCGCGACTCTGGGTGAAGGCCGCGATGCGCGCGCTCTCGGTGAACCGCTGCAGCTCGGCAAGTCCTGGGAAGAGCTGCTGGGCGGCCCAGCGAAGCCCGTGCTCGGCTGCCTCGAGGGACGCTGCGTCTTCCGCAATGTCTCGGTGCTCGGGCTGGAGCCGCCTGCGCCGCCCGCTCCGCCACCACCCGAGCCGAAGATCGAAGCGCCGCCCCCTGCTCCGAAGCCGAAAGCGAAGCCCCCACCGCCTCCCCCGCCGAAGCCGAAGGGGAAGGGAAAGAAGTAGTGCGAGTACTGATCGTTGATCGTGGGGATTGACGCCTCCCAAGAAGTGGAAGCGCGCACACGACCAGCGCCAGGAGGGGCGTCGCCCCACCCGGATCTCTGCTCGACCTGATCAGTGCTGATCAGGCTGTTTTCTGATCACGCAATGTCGCAACGCACTGCGCAAGCCATGCGTCGACGCGAAAACTTCAGTGCACCGCCAGGCGCATGCGAAACGCGCGCATCGCAGCGACCGCTCCATCGACAGTTCGCAGGGATGCAGGCGTCGCCTTGCGGCCCACCAGCTCGGCAATGAGCGCACGATGTTCCAGCTCTGCCCACTGCGAAGGCGTCGCTCCTGACGTCTGGAGGTGAGCCCGAATCTGCTCTCTCTCCTGTCCAAGCTCTCTCAGGCTCTTCTTCACGTGCTCATTCAGATCGATGCCTTCGACGACTGCATTGCGCATGAATCCTCCGGGGATTGAGGGTGAGGCGCGCGACCGGGGAGCAAGCTGCATTCCATGAACGTCACCGAGCGAACGCGTTCTGCGCCATGCGAAAGGTCTGCGCGTCTTCGTTGCGCGATTCGCACGTAACGACCTCGGCACGAATTTCGCTCCTGAAGTACGGGAGGTATTCCCCGATCCGTAACAAACGCGGACTGACCTCGAAGTCAGCTTGCAGACCGTGGACAGGCGCGCGGCAGCGTGGGAGATGTTGATCAGTCACCAGGTGCGGTGACCCGTAGTTGGGGGGTTCACACAGATGAATGAAGTGACGTCGAAGCCAGACCGGGCAAGGGCCCCGTCTGCTGCCGCGGCTGCGCCCCTTGTGGTGGGCGTCGGCGCGTCCGCGGGCGGACTCGAGGCCATCAGCGCGCTC
>CBIHPJ010000288.1:0-10388 GCA_966211295.1 uncultured Myxococcales bacterium
TCTGCTTTTTCCGGTCGCGGCGCGAAGGCTTATTTTCCTTCTGAACCACGGGCGGAGCGGCTACCGCGGGCATGGGCGTTCCGCCCTCGATCGGCGGCGTCTCTCCAGCCGCCAATTCTTCGGCGAGGGCAGGGAGCCGGATGGTGAAGGTCGAGCCTTCGCTCACCTTGCTCTGCACCGAGATGGTGCCGCCGTGGTTCTTCACGATGCGCTGGCAGATCGCGAGCCCGAGACCGGTGCCCTTCTGCTTGGTGGTGAAGAACGGGACGAAGATGTTGAGCTGCTGATCGGCAGGAATGCCGGGCCCGTTGTCAGAGACCTGCAGTTCGACCTGCTGTTCCTGCGAGCGGAAGTCGCCGAAGCGCTCGGGCCGGCTGGTGCGAATGGTGATCTCGCCCGGCTTGTCGCCCATCGCCTGCGCTGCGTTCTGCACGAGGTTGATGAGCACCTGCTTGAGTTGTTCCGCATCGGCGTCGACGCGCGGCAACGACTCGGTGAGCTCTTCCTTGATGGTCACCGTCTTTGGAACGTCGTTGACGATGAGCTTCAGGGTTCGGCTCACCACTTCGCCGAGATCGGTCGGACCGAAGTTCTGCTTCAGGGGACGTGAGTAATCGAGGAACGCGCTCACCACGCCGTTGAGGCGATTCACTTCTTCGACGATCACCTCGACGAACTCGCCTTCTTCATTGGGCAGCTGCTTCGGATCGAGGAACTGCGCCGCGCCCTTGATCGCGCCGAGCGGATTTCGAATCTCGTGCGCGAGACCGGCGGCCATTTCGCCGAGCGCGGCGAGACGGTCGCGCTCGCGCATCTTGTCGTAGAGCTTCGAGTTCTCGATCACCGTGGCGACGCGATCGGCGAGCTCGAGGATCAGCGCGATTTCGTCGGAGGCGAACGCTTCGGGCACGCGCTCGTCCCACAGGTTCAAGAACCCGAGCACGCGATCGTTCCCCATCAGCGGCACCGTGATGCCGGCCTTCATCTGCTGCATGGCCGCACGCACGTCGTTCAAGCGGCGTAGCTCATCGCGCGACTTGCGTGCCTCGAGCGGCTGAGCGCGGATCTCGGCGATGCGGCGCTCCACGGTCTCGAGCAGCTGCGCACGCTCGGTACGGCTCACCAACGCGCGCGCGGTACCTTGATCGAGGAAGAGGGCAGGGACGGGGCCACGGGAGTCGAGCAGGCGGAAGCCCGGACGATCTTCCGCGAGCAGATAGATCGAAGCGTGCGTCACGCGCCGGGTCTCGTTGAGTCCATCGAGCAACAAGGCCGCGAGCTCGGGCGCGTCGATCACGTTGGCGGTGCGCCGCTGCAGTTGCCTCGCTGACTCGAGGAAAGCGAAGCGCTGGCGGAAGAAGACCGCGACGACTCTCTCCTCGACCCAATCGGTGAGCGGCTCCAACAGGATCAGCATCACGAACGCCGCGACGACCGTGTTGAAGAGGTAGAGGCTCAGATTGCTCTCGACCCACGCGGTCAGCACCACGAAGACCACGGCGAGGATCGCGGCGAGCACGGCCTGGCTCGCGATCTTTCCCAGCAGCTCGTGAAGGTCCATCAGGCGCAGCCGCAGCAGCGTCTGGCTGAGGAAGAACAAGTAGAGCGTCGAGAAGATCGGCCCCAGCGTCGGGAACGCGATCCCGAAGCGGCCGAGGAAGTCGAAGCAGGAGAAGACGACGGTCGCAGCGGCTCCCACCGCCAGATAGAGCAGGCGCAGTCGATCGATCCGCGAGTCGCTGGTGCGCATGCGGCCGATCACCAGCGACACCGAGAACGAGAGCGCGAGCACCACCCACACCGACACCGCGACTCGCGCCCACAGGGATTCAGCGAGCGGAGTGGCTCCGACAGTGAGGCCGAGCAGCACCGAGAACAGCGAAGCTCTTCGCCCATAGCGGGCGGCGCGCGGGCTGAAGTTGAGGAACTCGAGGAAGAACGAGAGCGCGGTCGAAGGCAGCAATGCGCCCGCGACGATCGTGAAGCCGAGGATCACCCGCCCGACCAGGGAGCCTCCGACCTCGAACGGAAACAGTCCTTCGAGGAACCGGGTGAGATGGAACCCGCCAACGGAGATCGCGAACACCCCGAACAGCGTGAGGACGCGCGGACGTTGGGTACGCAGGAGCATCGCGACTCCAAGCGCGAGACCTACGATTGCAGCTAGGAGGCTGCTCTGCGTCCGGATGTCCATGAAGTTGACCTCAATCCTACCCGTGTACGATGCGAGCGTGCGTCACCTGTTCGTAGCCGCCATCGCCCTCGCTTTCACTGCGCTTCCTGCGCTGGGTCAGGCGCTCGGTGAAGACACTGCCACCGACTTCGCGGCGGAAGCGGAAGCCGAGTCGGATCCCGGCTTCGCGCGTCTCGCCAACCCCGGCTTCCCTTCACCCGAAGTGCGCTCCGTTCCGATCGATCGCGGACCGAAGATCGAACGTGCCGATCTGTCGCCGTACTTCACCGAGGGCAAGCTGGCTGAAGCGCGGGCCGCGTTCGAAGCGGGCAGCTACAACCGCGCCATCGCGTTGCTCGACGGAATCAGGGACACCGGGCCGACTCGTTTTCTGCGCGCGCTCGCTGCGCACCGCGCGGGCGACTGGGCGTTTTCGTCGAAGGAGTTCGAGTCGCTCGCCGAGAGCTATGGGCCTCTGCGCGATCGCTGTCTCGTGCACGCAGGTTGGGGCTACGAGCAGCTGAAAGATTGGAACTCTGCGCTGCACGTCTTCTCCCTGGTGGGCAAGACGTCGCGGCTCACGCCCGACGCGCGCTTCGGTGTCTCGCGCGCGCATCGTTGGCTGCGCGACTTCAAGAAGGCGCAGGAAGTGATCGCCGAGTACGTCGATCGTCCCGCGCCGCCGTGGGGGCGCGACGTCGGCGCCGAAGCGTTGCTCACGCTCGCCGACGTGATGGCCGCGAAGAAAGACGCGAAGGCCGAGACGGCCGCGCTGCAGAAGCTCTGGTCGGTGCACCCGATGTCGAAGGAGGCGATCAAGGCGGAGCCTCGCCTCGGCGATCTCGCCGCGCTTCCGCAGGACGTGACCATCGCTCGCGCTGAGTCGCTCATCGACGCGCACCGCAACGTGCAGGGCATCGCGATGCTCGAGCCGCTCGTGGCGAACTTGAAGGTCCCCGAGGCGACCGCGTGCCGCGCGCACTTCGCGCTGGGCAAGGGCTACCGCAAGCAGCGCCAGCACGCGAAGGCGGTGGCGACGCTCGCTCCGCTGAAGAAGTGCAAGGACCCCGAGCTGCGCGCGCGCGCGATGTTCACGCTGGGTTTCAGCCAGTCGATCAGCAGTCCCGCCCTCGCGGCCGACACCTACGAGTCGCTCGCGCGCGCTTTCCCCGAGCATCTGCTCGCGGACGACGCGCTCTTCTTCGCCGCCGACATGCGCCTTCGCCGCGGAGAGAAGGCGCAGGCGATGGAGCGTTTGATCGACGTCGTCGATCGGTATCCGACCGGTGACTTCGCGGCCGACTCGCTCTTCAAGCTGTTCTGGATCGCGCGCGGCGAGGGAAAGCTCGACGAGGCGCTCATCTATCTCTCGGAGATCGAAGGCCGCTGGGCACGCGCGGACGATCCCTACGAGGTGGAGCGGGCAGGGTACTGGCGCGCCCGCGTGCTCGATGAGCAGGGCAAGAAGGACGAGTCGCTCACGTTGCTCGAGAAGATCGCGATCGAACACCCCGCGACCTATTACGGACTCCTCGCGCGCGAGCGCGTGCTCAAGGAACGCCCCGAGCGCAACGAGGCGATCACTGCCGCGATCACCGCTGCTCCCGCTGCCGGCGATCCGTTCCCGATCTACGCGGGGCCCCTCGGCAATGATCCGCAGTTCGCGAGCGCGGTCGAGCTCCTGCGCCTTGGCTTCGGAGAGCTGGTGCCGATGGAGATCCTCGCGATCGATCGCACCGCGCTTCCTCCCGACTCGCTGCGGCTGATGGTGCTGGTGCTCTCCCTGGCGGGAGAAGATCGCGCCGCTCACGGGCTCGCGCGTCTGTGGCTGCGCCGCGATCTCTCGGGGCCCATCACCGCCGAGCGCCGCGCGATCTGGGAGATCGCGTATCCCAAGGTCTTCCGCGATCTCGTGGTCACGCACTCCAAGTCGGCCGACGAGCTCGATCCCGATCTGCTGCAGGCGCTGATGCGTGAAGAGAGCGCGCTCGATCCGAAGGCGCTCTCGTGGGCCGGCGCGCTGGGTCTCTGCCAGCTGATGCCCGCCACCGCTTCGGGCGTCGCCATGCAGCTGAAGATCAAACAGCCCAAGCAGGCGCAGCTCCTCGAGCCCGAGCTCAACATTCAGCTCGGCGCGCGGTACCTGTCCGATCTGGTGATCAGACTCAAAGGCGTGAAGCCCTTCGCGCTGGCCTCCTACAACGCGGGGGAGGGCGCGGTGGCGAGGTGGCGCCGCGAAAACGGCGACACAGATTTGCCCTCGTGGGTCGAGCAGGTGCCTCTGCAAGAGACGCGCGGTTACGTGAAGCGCGTTCTGCGCAGCTACAACACGTACAAGCTTCTCTACGCGCCGGGCGAGGTCGCGCGCTGTGTGGCACCGCTGCCCGCCAAGCAGCCCGCGGCCGCTCCGAAAAGTGGCTGACTTCGTTCAGGAATAGCGAAGGCGTCCGTCTTGCCTCTCCGAAAGGAGGCACCTGATGGAAACGCTCGTTCTGAACGCTCGCTGGCAGCCCGTTGCTCGGATCCCGTGGCAGCGCGCCATCACCCTCCTGTTCCTCGGCAAGGTGCAGGTGGTTGAGGAGTACGAGGACAAGACGATCCGCTCGGTCACCTTCGAAGTGAAGATGCCGTCGGTCGTCCGGTTCCTGCGCATGCTCAAGCACCGCAAGCCGGTCATCCGCTTCAGCCGTGAGAACGTGTTCGCGCGTGACCACGGTCAGTGCCAGTACTGCGGAAAGGCCGTCAGCCGTGCCGAGGCCACGTACGATCACGTGACGCCGCGTTCCCAGGGCGGAGGCACGCACTGGGAGAACATCGTGATCGCTTGCGTGCCCTGCAATCAGCGCAAGGGTGGCCGCACTCCGGACCAGGCGAAGATGAAGCTGAAGGTGGTTCCGGTGAAGCCGACGAAGCTGCCGGACACGCTCAAGCTCACCTTCGCCTTCCAGAAGGGGATGCCGGCGACCTGGGCGAACTGGCTGCGAGACATGACGTACTGGCACGGGAGCCTCGAGGAAGATTGATCGAGGAAGATTGATCGAGGTCACGTGTTGAACGAGGCAGAGAAGGAGACAGTGGCATCGCAAGATGCGCTCGGTGCTGGTCCACGCAGCAAAGGACCCTGGTGCCCCTATCTTTTCCTGGTTCGCGTCTGACTTCAGTGCCCTGAAAAAAGGCCGCGGGTGGGATGTGTGCTCCGCCCCACCCGCGGCTTTTTTGGGCTCTTTCGGCCCTGCGCTACACTCCTGTAGGCGCATGGACGATGAAATTCGCATGGAGCGCTTACGGGCGCTCCCTTCGATCGACGAGCTCTTGGCTCGGCCGTCCCTTTCAACTCTCCTTTCCTCACACTCGAGACCGGTCGCGGTGGCTGCGTTGCGGCAGGCCGTCGCCTCGGTGCGTTCTCGCGTGCTCGCGGGAGAAGACGCTCGCTTCGAGGACCACGACGTCGCGCGTGCGTTGCGCCAGGTCTCTGAGTCGAAGTTGAAGCGCGTGCACAACGCGACCGGAGTCGTGCTCCACACGAATCTCGGACGCGCTCCGCTGGCGCGTGCGGCGATCGAGGCGATCGCTCAGACCGCCGCGGGCTACTGCAATCTCGAGATCGATCTCGACGAAGGCGAACGCGGCAGCCGCTACGAGCCCGTCGTCGAATTGCTCTGTCAGCTCACCGGCGCGGAAGACGCGATGGTGGTGAACAACTGCGCCGCCGGAGTGCTCCTCACCTTCAGCGCGCTCGCTCAAGGCCAAGAGGCGATCGTCTCGCGCGGCGAGCTCGTGGAGATCGGTGGCGGGTTCCGGATCCCCGAGGTGATGCGCCAGTCGGGATCAACGCTGATCGAGGTTGGCACCACCAATCGAACGCGCCTGTCCGATTACGCCGCCGCCATTTCGGAGCGCACCGGCCTCCTCGTGAAGGTGCATCGCTCGAACTTCGCAGTCGTCGGCTTCTCCGAAGAGGCGACCACGCGTGAGCTCGCGACGCTGGCGAAAGAGAAGGGGGTGCCGCTCTTCGAAGACCTCGGGAGCGGTGCGCTGCGCGCGCTCCATGCGGAAGGGCTCTCGAGTGAGCCCACGGTCGCCTCAGTGATCTCCGCTGGCGCCGACGTGGTGGCCTTCAGCGGCGACAAGCTGCTCGGCGGTCCTCAGGCCGGCGTGCTCGTGGGGAAGAAGTCGGTGCTCGAGCGCCTCAAGAAACATCCCCTCAATCGCGCGCTGCGCATCGACAAGCTCACCGTCGCCGCGCTCGAAGCGACTTTGCAGCTGTATCGCGATGGCCGCGAAGACGAGGCCATCCCCACTCGGGCCGCGCTGCTGGCGAAGCCCGAGCACTTGTTGAAGCGAGCGCAGCGGCTCGCGTCGTTGTTGGGGTCGCTCCCCAACCGTTTGGTGGAGTCACAGGGGAGGGTGGGCGGTGGTTCGATGCCACTTGCCGCTCCGAAGTCGTGGGCGGTCGCGCTGCCCCAGGTCGCAGCGGTGGAAGTGCACGAGAAGCTCAGGGCCGGAGCTCCGCCCGTCGTCGCTCGTATCGTCGACGACGAGGTGTGGCTCGACGTCAGGTGTCTCGAGGACACCGAACTGGAAGTCGTTGCGCGGGCCATCGCCAACGCGGTCCAGGGGAAGACAGGAGACTGAGACGATGGTGAACGCAGCCGTGCTGGTCCTCAATCGCCACTATCAACCCGTTCACGTCACCAACGTGAAGCGCGCCTTCTCGCTGCTGTACCAGGGCGTGGCGCGCGCCATCGACGAGCAGTACCGCCTCTACGACTTCGCAGACTGGGCAGCGCTCGCTGCCGCCCTCGAAGAGGACGAGTCGATTCGCACCATCAACCGCCGCATTCGCATTCCGCGGGTGTTGGTGCTCACGGCCTTCGAGAAGCTGCCTCGGGTACGGGTCAGGTTCTCGCGCCTCAACATCTACGCGCGCGACGAAGACACCTGCCAATACTGCGGCCGGCATCGCAGGCGCGCCGACCTGAATCTGGATCACGTCGTGCCTCGTTCCCAGGGCGGGAAGACCTGCTGGGAGAACGTGGTGTGCTCCTGCATCGAGTGCAACCTGCGCAAGGGCGGCCGCACGCCCGCCCAGGCCGGCATCAAGCTCCTGCGCGAGCCGGTTCGGCCTCGCTGGACCCCCCTGCTGCGTGGCTCTCCGGTCAAAGGCGCCCACCGCGCGTGGTTACCGTTTCTCAATCTCACCGATGCGTCGTATTGGAACGTGGAGCTGTCCGAAGAGTGACCGTCCATGTCCAATTCGTCGTCTGAAGCCGAAGTCATCGAGCTGCCCCGGCCGAAACCGCCGCCAGCCGCCAAGAAAGCGCGTGCCCGCCGGGTGATCGCGGTGGGAGGCGGGAAGGGCGGCATCGGCAAGTCGCTGCTCTCGGCGAACCTGGGCATCTCGCTGGCGAAGCGCGGCGCGAAGGTGGTGCTGGTCGATCTCGATCTCGGAGGCGCCAACCTCCACACCTGCCTCGGCGTCGGCCAGCCGAAGGTGACTTTGAGCGACTTCATCGAGCGCAAGGTGACCAACCTCGAAGACGTGCTGGTGCCGACTCCCTTCGAGCGGCTCTCGCTGGTCTCGGGTGCCTCAGATGGTCTCGACGCGGCGAACCCGCGGCACGCGCAGAAGTCGAAGCTCATTCGCAACCTGCGCCTGCTCGACGTCGATTACGTGCTGCTCGACCTGGGCGCAGGCACCACGTTCAACGTCCTCGACTTCTGGCTCGTGGCGGACACCGGGATCGTGGTGATGCTCCCCGAGCCGACGTCGATCGAGAACGCGTACCGGTTCATCAAGGCGGCGTTCTTCCGCCGGCTGCAGGCGCTCGCTCCGGAAGACGACTTCGCGCAGATCGTCGGTGCTGCCCTCGCTCCGCGCGACGGCAAGCTGGGGCGCACCCCGTGGGACGTGGTGGCGGAGCTGCGCACGAAGGATCCCGAGAAGGCTTCCCGGCTCGAGCAGGCGCTGGGCGGCTTCCGGCCGTGGGTGATCGTCAATCAGGCGCGCACCCGCAATGACTTCGACGTGGGACCCACGGTCGCCGCCGCCTGGAAGAAGTTCTTCGGGCTGGAGCTCGGTTACCTCGGGGCCGTCAGCCACGACGATTCCGTGTGGCAGGCGGTCCGCGCCCGACGCTCCCTGCTCGACCTGTTTCCCGAGAGCCAGGCTGCCAGTGGCGTGTTGCGCGTCGCCGAAAACCTGATTGCATTGGAACGGTGAAGTCGTTCCAAACACAGACGCACTACGAGGTGCTCGAGGTCTCGGTCGGCGCGTCGCTGTCCGAGATTCGGGGCGCGCGCGAGCGGCTGGTCTCTCTGTATTCGGATGACCAGGCGGCGTTGTACGGACTCGTCGATCCCGCGCACTCGGCTGCGCTGCGGAAGCGGCTCGAGGAGGCGTACGAGATCCTCGCTGACGATGAGCTGCGCGAGCTCTACGACGAAGAGATCGGCCTTCCTCCGCGCGAGCTGAAGAAGCAGCCTGCTCCGCCGCCCTCGGTGCCAGCGCCTGTTCCCGCCCCGGTTCGCATCCCGACTCCCGTCACGCTGCAGGTGGTGCCGAAGCTCGCTGAGCAAGAGAACGAGCAGCCTGTGCCTGCTGCGTCACCTGCGCGCGCGCTGAAGTCGCAGTTCCCCTCTGCGCCGGCTCCCGTGCCCGAGCCTGAGCCGGTGGTTGCACCTGCGCCTCCGCCGCCGTCCCCTCCAACGCCCGCGCGCGCGCCGATGCCTTCTGCGCCGCCTCCGCTCCCGTCGGCGCCTGCGCCGGCGCCGGCCCCGGAACTCGCGCCTCCGCCCTCAGCACCGACTCCTGCTCGTGCGCCAGCGCCTTCTGCTCCGGCGCCGCTTCCTTCCGCACCTGCGGCCGCTCCAGCGCCAGAGGTCGGTCCTGCGCCTGCTCCACCATCTGCGCCGGCTCCTGCCCGGGCGCCGCAGCCTTCCCCTCCAGCGCCTTTGCCTTCGGCGCCTTTGCCTTCGGCGCCTGCGCCCGCTCTCGCCCCGCAGCCGCGTCCCAGCGGAGGCACGGGGTGGGGTGGCTCTTACGCGTGGGTCACTCCGAGCGCTCACCCGGCCGTAGCGCAGCCCACGTACACGTACGCCGTGGTGCCGCAGAAGCCGGTCGCGGCGCCTCCTCCGGTGATGGTGGTTCCGGTTCCCGCGCGCGTGTTGGCCGCGCCGCCCGCGCCTCCGTCAGCGCCTCCTTCCGCGCCTGAGGCGCCTCCAGAGCTGACGGCTGAGCCCAGGCAGCTCGCTCTCGACGTGACTCCCGGAGTCGCCGCGTGGGGTGCGAGAACGCGCGAGCCGGAGTCAGTTCCCGCGGCTCCCGCGCCCGTTGCGGAGCCTGCGCCCGAGCCTGTCGCTGTGGCCGTGGAGCCGATTGCTCCGCCACCGCCCCCGACGCCCATCGTCGAAGCGGCGCCTCTCGCGCCCGCTCCGCTGCCGGAGAAGCCCGCTGAAGAAGCGCCTGTCCCGATGATGTCGGACGACGTGCAGGTGGCCATCGTGCCCGTCCGCGGGCCGCCGAAGGACCACAAGCCCGAGTCGCGCCCCAGGCCCTATGAGATCCCCGAGGGCGTCGAGATCAACGGAGACCTCCTCAAGCAGGTTCGCCTCGCCAAGGGGCTCTCGCTGGTCCAGGTCTCCGATCGCACCCGCATCAGCGTCCGACACCTCGAAAACGTGGAGGGCGACCGCTACGACGCGCTCCCGGCTCCCGTGTATCTGCGCGGCATTCTGATGAGTCTTGCGCGCGAGCTGGGGCTGGATGGGCTTAGAGTCTCGAAGAGCTACCTGACCTTCGTCGAAGCCCACCGGTCGAAAGGTTGACCCTCCCACCTCGCGGCACTACGAACCTGAGCGACGGCGTCTCAGCGGAACGCTGAGCCAAGCAGCGGAGCGAAGCGGGAGCTGCGCCGAGCCGGCGCGACCAAGGAAATTGCACCGATGACTGAAGAAGAACGAACGAAGGCGATGCGGTTGGCCCGGGCCATTGCTTCAGACATCTCGCTCTACAACGAGCAGAAGATCGTCCGCGGCATCGAGCAGGACAACCTGTTCGAGACTCTGAAGGACGAGATCGAAGAGGGTCGTGAGCTCTTCAAGAGCCGCGTGAGCAAGGAGATCTTCACGCGCACCAACTTCTTCGATCGCGCGATCGTCGACGTGATCATCAAGCCCAAGGGGCACGTGAAGTCGAAGATCTGGTGACTCTCGT
>CBIHPJ010000289.1:0-10333 GCA_966211295.1 uncultured Myxococcales bacterium
TGGCCGGCGCACGGGGGCGCACCGCTCGCACCACGCGATCCTCTTCACGCGGCGGCGCGAGCACTTTCACCTCGCTCGGCACCTCGCTCGGCACCACCTCGAGTGTCGGCTCAGGAGCGGCATCCACTGGAGGCGGAGGCAACATCACCGGCGCGTTCACCACCGGCGCGGGCGCGGGTTTGCTCGCACGCACCTGCGGTGCGCGTCGGAGGGACTGCACGAACTCCGTGTGAGCGACCGTGACCGTCACGGCCGCGGTGGTGCCGATGATCGCCACGGCGACCGCGGCCATCGCGCCCTTCCCAGCGAGGCCGCTCGACGCGGCCTTGAGGCCACCGAGCGTCAACGCGGCGGTCCCTCCAGCGAGCAACACGGTGCGTTCCATGCGCTTCACCGTCGCTTCGTCGGGCGCGCAGGGCGCCCGGCGCGCGGCTTCGAGGATCTCCCGGGCGCGGGGTGAGAGTTCACTCATGGCCTGACTCCTGCGCTGCGACGAGTTCGTTGAAGCGGGCTCGGGCAAGACGCAGCCGCGAGTAGACGGTGTTGAGCGGCGTCGAGGTCGCCACCGCGATCTCCGGAGCGGTGAGCTGCTCCAGCTCGGCGAGGACGAAGACGTCGCGTTGCTCCGGCACGAGTTGATCGAGCAACCGCAGGGCGAAGTCGAGCGCATCGCGGCGCACCGCCACCTCGTCGGGCCGCTCAGCGGCGTCGGGGACGTGCTTCGCAGGCTCGAGCGGCACCGCCGGCTTCCGGGTGTCGCGCCGCCGATAATCGTGGGCCACCTTCACCGCGATCGCCGAGAGCCAGGCCGCGGGCCGCACGTCGTCTCGCAACGTGTCGAGCTTGCGGTGCGCGATGATGAACACGTCCTGCACTGCGTCTTCGACGTCTGAGGGACGCACGCCCAGCCGGCTGATCACCCGCCACACCTGATCGACGCTCTCGCGATACAGGCGCGTGAAGTCGTGGGGCAGATCGGTCATCAGGAGGGCCGCGTTGCTCACTGAGCTCCTCCATGGCCGCGGCGCTTCGATTCCGTCACCAGCGCGCCCCGATTCCCAGGCCGGTGTCGAGCCCCACGGGCGCGGTGTCGACGATCACCGGGCCTCCGTCGAAGCTGTACTGGGGGCGTGGTCCCGCGCGCAGCATCGCGAAGGCCTGGAGCTCGAAGTGCTGGGTGACCGAGAGCGCCGCGCGTGCGCCTCCTCCGGCAGTCCACACCCAGAAGCCTCCGCCGCGCGGGCTCTGCACGTTGAGACCAGTGGCCCACACCACGCCGACTCCCGCCTGCACGCACGGGCCGATGGCGAGCGGCGCGAACTGAAAGAGCGAGCACAAGCCCACCTGCGCGTCGAAGAACGGTGCGATCACCGCCACCGCGCTCGCGTTGGGACCGCCATTCACCCGAATCGAAGGCGCTCCCCGCGCCTCCAGGGTGAGGCGCCACAGGGGACGGGTCGCGGTGGGATCGATCGACCCGAGATCCACCTGTCCGAAGAGGCCAAAACGCGCGACCACCGTGGGGAGCAGAATCGACTCCACGCCTGCGACAGCGCCGAGGTGAAAACGTCCGGTCGCCGGCTCGCGTGCTGGAGCAGGCGAAGAAACAACGGCCTCCTCACGCCGCGGAGGAGGCTGCGGCTTCTCCACGGTGGGTGGTGGATCGGTCGGAGGTGGATCGGTCGGGGGTGGATCGGTCGGTGATGCGTCGGTCGGCGGAAGCGGAGGCGCGGTGGGTTCGATTGCCTTGCGCGGGGGTGAGGCCCGCTGTCCCGCGAGGTCGATCAAGAAGACCGCGGTGTCAGCGGCCTCGGCGCAGGTCGCGGTGGTCACGGTGCGCACCTGGTCGTCGATGGTCACCGTCAACACGAAGCGGCCCTCGACCACCACCACCCGGGCCTCGACGCGTGAATGCACCTCGCCCACCCGCGCCTCCAGCTCGGCCTGCGAGGAGCAGTCGAGCGGCGCGTCCCACGTGATTGAACCCAGCGCGAGGAGGGCGACCCACGTCATTCGCGGTCACGCTACTGCAAACACTCTTCAACGCGTCTTCAGGTACTCGAGGAGATCGAGGCGTTGCTCCGGAGTGAGCTGGTCGATGCGCCCGTGCAGGGTCGACGGCGTCGAGGGGTTCACCCGCGCTTCGAGCGTGGGGAGACTGCCATCGTGGAGCAGCGGCGTGCGCCAGAACGCTTCGGTCAAGCGCGGCACCTGGAAGCTGCCGCCCGTGCCGACGTCGGCGTCGGCGTTGTTGGTGCCCTGAGGGCCCGTGTGACAGCTCTCACACCCCACCGCGCTCGACGAGAACAGCAGGTGGCCCCGCTCCACGGCATCGGCCTGCACCGGCGGCGCACGCAACGCAGGCTGTCGATCGATCCAATCCGTGAGCGCGCTGCTGCGCTCCAGGGTCTGGATCGGGCCGTTCATTCGATTCGACATCACGTCGTCGAGCAGGGCGAGCATGGTCGGCTCGGCGCCGTCCCAATGGAAGGGCTCGGTGCCCTTGATGCCGCCGCGCAGTGACGGCGTGCGGCGCGCGCCCTCGGCGAAGGCCCAGAGGTGGCCGTCGTCTCCCGCTTCGGGGTGACAGGAGGCGCACGCGATGCCGATCTTCGTGGCGCGGTGGAAGAGGTCGTGACCGGTGGAGAACGCGGTGGGGGCGAGCGGGATGCCCACCCCGCTCAGCTGCTGCACGCCGTCTTGGTTGAAGATCAACAGCTGCGCCGGCTCCCGCAGGAAGACGGCGATCACCTCGCCTCTTCGCTCGAGGCTGGTGGGCTGCCCCGGCAGTGGCAGTGAGGTCACCTCGCGGGTGTTCTTGTCGAAGCGCACCAGCGAGTTCGTGCCCGCCGAAGCGACGAACACGGCAAGCGAGGTCTCGACCATATCCACCGCCACCGCAGCGCCCGTGAGCTCCGCGAGGGGCGAGACCCGATCTCCTTCGACTCGATAGAGCACCGAGCTCATCGGTCCGGGGCTCGCCTCCGGGCCACCGCCTGCGCCGCCGAAGCCACCGAAGCCACCGCCTCCGTAGGTATTGCTGCAGGGAAGCGGGCTCCCATCGGGCGCTTTCACCGGAGGCAAGGTGCTCACCTGCTGGTTCTGGGCGAGCACCAGTCCCTGCCTCATGCGCCACGCCACCCGAGGCACGGCGTCCGCTCCGCGCGCAGCCACCACGCTCACCGGGTTGCTCAAGACGCGGGGACCTGCGGCCTGGAGCTCGAAGACCTGCGCGTTGCGGAAGGTGGACACCAGCACCCGGCCGTCGACCACCTCGAGGTCACGCAGATCGTGGAGCTGCGAGCTCTCGGCGATCACGCTCCGTGTGCCACCGGAGAACACCTCGACGATGCCCGTGGCGCAGCCGACGAGCAGCTCTTCGCCACGCCAGACCAGCGCGCGCGGCTCGGTGCAGGTGGCGAGGCGGGTGAGCTGTCGCGTGGCGAGGTCGAGCGAGGCGATCTGATTCGCGCGGCGGAGCACCACGTACGCGGTCTTCTGATCGGCGCTGAGGAGCACGCGCCCGGGGAAGTCGTCGTCACCCAGCGGGACCTGGCCCAGCACGGCAGAGTCACTCAGATGCCAGATCACCGCTCGATCGGCGTCGGCGATCACCCAGGTTCCATCGCCCACCGCCGCCATGTTTCCGCCCGTGATCGGAGGGGGCGTCCGCACGGGCTCGAGCGGCTTTGCGCTCTCGGAGCCGCGGTTCGCACAGAAATTCGTGCCACCGCCACCGCCGATGGGAGTGACGAGGAGCGGGCCTCCACCGACCGGCTGCCCGTTCTTTCCGGCGTTTTCACACGTGCCGTACTCGCGGCAGTACGCGTCACAACCGAAGAGCCCCAGGGCGACCACGACCACGGACAGTCGAATCATGATCCCCACTATGGCCGGGGCACGTCACATCCGTCATCGCTCAGGTCAGCAGGCCCGGCAGACGGCCGCTCCCCGCGTCGAGATCGCCGAAGGAGTTGATGTCGCCCTGGTCCATGTAGTGAGCGATCGACACCAGCAGGCGATGGTGGAACGCGCCGCCCGCGTTGAGGAGACGGCCCGAGCGCACGCCCTTCGCTCCGCCGCCCGCGACGATGAAGGGCACGTGGTCGAAGTTGTGCGCGCCAGTGGCGACCTCGGTGCCCCACACCACCATGGTGTTGTCGAGCATGGTGCCGTTGCCCTCGCGAACGGACGCGAGCTTGTCGAGCAGCACCGCGAACTTCTGCGCGAACCACGTGCAGATCTGAATGCGGATCGCGCGCGAGGTCGGGTTGCCCTCGTCGTGGCTCAGGTTGTCGTGGTGCGCGCCCTGATAGCCGAGCCACGGGTACGGGACGTTGTCGTGGCCGTTCGAGTACTGCAGGCTCGCCACGCGGGTGAGATCGCACGCGAAGGCCGCGGAGATCAGCGAGGCCTGTTGATCGAAGAGCTCGGGACGATTCGGCACGTCACCGGGATCGATCGCGCGCGGCATGCCTGGAGGCACGCACGCTCCCGCGGTGGTCTGCGCCAGCTGCCGCTCGAGATCGCGCAAGCCGGTGAGGTGCGCCTCGAGCTTCGCCTTGTCGTGCGCGCCGGCCTTGCGGAGGAGCGCGTCGACCTCGGCCTTGTGCACGTCGATCATGCTCTGCTTCTCGAAGCGCAGCTTCTCGAGCCGCGCGGCGTCGGCGTTGATGTTCCCGAAGAGCGAGGCGTACGCAGCGCGAGGATCGGTCTGCGCGTTCAGCGAGGTGCCCCGGCCCGAGTAGATGGTGCGGAACGCGGCCTGGCTGATGCTGTTCTGCACGCCCAGCTCGATCGAACGGAACGGCGTGCCGACGTTGAGGCGATTGGCGATCACCTGATCGATCGACGGACCGGTGCTCCACACGCCCACGGGCACGTTGCCACCGGGCACCACGGTCTCGATGTCATTCACCCGGCTGCCAGTCCACAGCGTGGCCATGCCGATGGGGTGCGGAGCGAGGCCGCAGTTCGGGTGGTAGTTCCCGTTGATCTGCAGGTTGTCGATCACCACCAGCTTCGACTTGTGCGCGGCGAGCGGCTGGAGAATCGGGCTCAGGTTGAAGTTGGTGTCAGCGCCGCTCGGCTTCCACGAGTCGTAGATGGTGCCGTGCGGAGTGAAGAACAGCACCAAGCGCTTCGGCATCGAGGCGACCTGGCCGAAGGAGTCGAAGGGAACGAGCGGGCTCGCGAGCAGCGCGCCGGTCGCGGCCTTGAGGAGCTGGCGACGATTGAACTTCATGGCGAGCTCCAGAGCCTGGTGACGCCGTCAGCGGCGATGATGTGCAGCCTGCCGCCCACTTCGAAGTACAGCTGCGCGCCGGGATTTCCGTGCGTCATGGTGTTGAACCTCGGGACGTTGGCAGAATCGTAGACCACCAGGTTCCCATCGCTCTGCATGATGGTCATTCCCGGCGAAGTGCCCGCGGTCTGGCTGTTCCACACCGGGCCGCCACCGTTGCGGTACAGCACGAGGTTGCCGTCGAGCTGGTAGACGAATCGATGCGTGCCGTCGCTCGTGGTCACCGAGGCGTCGGGAGCGAGCTGAGCATTCGCAGCGAGCAACACGGTGAGCGTGGAAACAGCGCCGCCACCTCCGCCTGCGCCTCCGCCCGTGGCAGTGCCTCCGCCTCCAGCGCCGCCACCGGTCGAAGTGCCTCCGCCTCCGCCCGTGCCTGAGCCGCCGCCCGTGCCGCTGGGAACGATCACGTCCTTGGTGGTGAACGCGCGACTGAGCGCGATGTTGCGAATGAGCGCCTTGATGTCGCCGTCGGCGCGGCTGAACGCGGAGGCGAGCTCCTGCACTTCGCAGTTGTCGCGCGCCTGCTCCTTGCGACCGAGCGCGAAGCGCACCCACTGAGTGGTGTAGCAGCTCTGCACTTCCTGAGATTCCGCGAGCCGCGTGGTGAGCTCGCGCGCGCCATTGAACGCTCCATTGGAAGCAGTGGTGCCGCTGAGCACGCCCGAGGCGTCGATGGGCAGCCCGTTGTCCATCGTCTGCCACTCACCAAGCGGACCGAAGTTCTCGAAGCCGAAGCCGACGTCGTTGATGAACTTGTGGCACGACGCGCAGCCGGTGGCCTGAGAGGTCACGCGCGTGACGCGCATGCGCGTGGTCTCCTGGCCCATCGCGGGAGGCACCATGGTGGGCGCATCGGGCGGCGGATCCGGCAGGTTCTGGCACATCAGGTTCCGGCGGATCATGCGGCCGCGGCGCACGGGAGAAGTGGTGTCGGGGTTCGCGAGGCCAGCGAGCACCGCGGGGTGCGTGAGAATTCCCGAGCGCTGCGAGGGATCGAGCTGCACCACCTCGTTCTGCTCGTTCACCGAGTACGAGGCGGTGAGCAGCGTCTTCAGCTTTCCGTCACCGCGACGAATCACGTAGTCCGAGAAGCGCGCGGTCTCGTCGACCATGGAGCGCCAGAGCGTGCCGTTGAACTGCGGGTAGACGGTGGGCGACTTGTTGGGCACCACGTGCCCTTCGACTCCGAGGAGTTGGAGGTGGAAATCACCTATCGCCACCTGCGCGCGATCGTCGGCGAGCATGCGATCGACCTGCGCCTGGATGCCGGCAGGAGTGGCGAGCGCGCCGCTCTGCGCCGCGGCCATCAGCTCCGCGTCGGGCGTGCTGTTCCAGAGGAAGAACGCGAGGCGCGACGCGAGATCTTCATCGAAGTGGTACAGGAAGTTGGGCGACTGCAGCATCGTGCGCGCGACGAACTTGATGCCGTCGTCGAAAGCGCCGCGAGCTCGGTGCGCGTCGTAGAGGGCGCGGTAGCGGTCGTGCTCCTCGGTGGTGAGCGGCCGGCGGAAGGCGCGCACTCCGAACTGATCGACGAAACGATCCGCGCAACCCGTCTCGCCCACCGCGGCCGTGTCACACGCCTCGACCGAAGCGCGCAGACGACCAACGTCGTTGGTGATCGCCTCGGCGAGCGTCGCGTACTGCTCGAGCATGCTCCACGAGACGCTGCCTGAGACATTGCTCAGGAAGAGGCCGGTCTTCTCGTCGGGAGGCAGCTGATCGCCGCTCGCCTGCGTCGACCCGAGGAGATCGCGCATGGTGTTGTCGTACTCGGTGCGCGTGAGACGACGCATCGGCAACGGTTCGGCGGTCGTGCCAGGCACGCACGGCGGATCCATCGGCTGCTGAACCACGGGGCCGGTGCCGCCTCCTCCGCTGCCACCGCTGGGCCCGAACGGAATGGGACCCTCGAGTCGGCCCTCACAGGCCGAGAGAAGGACGAGACATCCGATGAGCGAGCGCATCGACATTGGTGGGTGCGCTCAGCACACGGCGCGCCAGCTGACCTTGATCAATCGTTTCCATGGGTTGCTCCACCGCTCAGGGGCAATTGAGCATATGGATCAGGAGCAAGGATGCTCCAGTTGTCCTGCGCAGTTAACGCCCTGCTGTCCAATGAATTTGCACGACAAAGGCAAATTCAGCGGAAGTCGTCCGGCGAGAGGCCGTGGGTCTCGAGGAGCCGGTAGAGATAGCTCCGCGCGATGCCCGCTTCGCGCGCGACCGCGGAGGCCGAGCCCTTGTGCTTCTGCAGGAGCGCCTCGAGGTAGCTCTTCTCGAAGCCAGCCAGCGCCTTGTCGCGCGCCTGGTGAAAGTCTTCCTTCGCCTCGCTCGCGGGCTGATCGGGAATCGGGGTCTCTCCGAAAGTGACCGCGCGTTCCACGGCGTTCTTCAGCTCGCGCACGTTGCCCGGCCACCGCCACGCGCTCAGTCCCGCGAGCGCCGAGGGAGGGAGCGGCGTCTTCGCACCCGCGGCCGCGGCGAAGTGCTGTGCGAGCAATGGAACGTCATCGAGCCGATCTTTCAGCGCAGGGAGCTCCAGCGTGATCGACGCGAGGCGGAAGTAGAGATCGCTGCGGAAGCGTCCCTCCTTCGCGAGCTTCTGGAGGTTCTGCGTGGTGGCCGCGACGATGCGGAAGTCGGCGGTGCGCTGCTTGCCCTCGCCCACGCGTTGGAAGGTGCGCGACTCGAGCACGCGGAGCAGCACGGGCTGCACCTCCGCGGGGAGCGAAGCGACCTCATCGAGGAAGAGCGTGCCTCCGTGCGCCGCTTCGATGAGCCCGATGCTGTCTTTCACCGCGCCGGTGAACGCTCCGCGCACGTGGCCGAAGAGCACGGAGGAGACGAGCGACGAAGTGATGCTCCCGCAGTCCACGGTGATCATCGGTCCCGCTGCGCGCGGCGAGAGTTCGTGCAACGTGCGCGCAAGGAGCTCTTTGCCGGTGCCGGTCTCTCCGCGAATGAGACACGAGGCGTCGGTGGGCCCGACTTGTTCGAGCTGCGCGAAGAGACGGCGCATCGACGGCGAGCGGCCGATCAATCCACCGAGCTGCTGCTTCTCACTGAGCGCACCGGGGCGAAGGATGGGGAGAATGGCGAGCGTGGTGGCGCCGAGCTCCATCGTGGCGCCGAGCGGGATCTCGAGTCGGGTGAACTTCGCGCCGAGGTAGCGCGTGCCGTTCTTCGAGCCGAGATCGTTCACCTTCACGCGATTCGTCGTGAGCTCGAGGCTCAGGTGGCGGCGTGAAACTCCGGGGTCGGTGAGCTTGAGCTGGCAGTCCGCGTGGGTGCCCACCAGCACGGTGCCGTCGCGCACTTCGAGCTCACGTCCCGCATCGGGACCGCCGAGCACCAGCAGGCGCACTGGAATCGGCGCCGCGCTGAGCAGGCTCGGATCGATCGTGTCGGTGCGGGGCTCGTCCATTGGCTGCGCCGTTCATATCTGACCCGCTGCTGAATCCCCTCTATGGTTGGCAGCTCAATGACCGACTGCCGATGGCTCGTGTGGGTAGGAGTGCTGCTGCTCGCATTCCCCGCCTGGTCTCAGACTCCTGCCGAACGCGTGGAGACCGCGCGCAAGCTCGTGACGGACTCGAAGTTCAAGGAAGCGGCGGCTGAGCTCGAGGCGCTCGGCAAGCAGGACCACAACCCGCGCGAAGTGGTGATCGCGTTCTACGAGTTGAGCGGTCTCACGCAGGCCGGTCTCAAGAAAGATCCGAAAGCGAAGCAGGCGTTTCAGAAGCTGCTGACGCTCGAGCCCAACTTCAAGCTGGCGGGGAAGGTGCCGCCGAAGACCGCGGCGATCTTCAAGAGCGCGAAGCAGTCGGTGGCGCAGGGCGGCGGCGGCGGGCTCAAGTCGGAGCAGCTCACGCCTGAGCTCAAGGGCGGACTGGTCACCTCGGTCTATGCGTCGGTGGAGAACGACCTGACGCAGCTCGCGAAGATCGTGCGTTGGCATCTGCGCGTCGACGGCGGGGCGTGGACGGTGAAGGAAGTTCCCGTGCAGGGCATGAGCAACGTCGAGGCCGGCGGCAAGTACGTGCAGTGGTGGCTCGAGGTGCTGGGCGAGAGCAACGCGGTGCTGTTCACGCTCGGTTCTGAAGCGCAGCCGAACTTCGATGCGATCCCTGGTGCGACGGCTCCGAAGGCGGATGCGAAGAAGGTCGAGACGGCGAAGAGCGACGTGAAGAAGGACGCGCCTGTTGCCGATGCGAAGCCGAAGCTGGTTCCTGATCAGAAGGTGGAGACGGGTCCCGAGGTCGCTGCGACGCCTGGCAAGCCGCTGCCGATCATCCCGATCGCGCTCGGGGGGGCGGGCGTGGTGAGCGTCGGCGTGGGAATCGCGTTCGGCGCGATGAGCTCGAGCGCGCGGAATCAGCTCGAACAGACCAGCAACGATCCTGCGACTGGCATCGTGCGAACCATGACTCGCGCCGAGGCCGTGGAGCTCAACCAGAAGGCGCAGACTGATGCGGTCGTCGCCAACACGCTCGTCGGCGTGGGCGTGGGCCTGGTGGTCGGCGGTGTCGTCGCGTACTTCCTGGGAGGGAAGTGAGATGAACCTTCGCGTCTTCTTCGCGGCGGCTGCGCTCGGTGCGCTCGTCGGCTGCAACTGCGCTCCGTACGATGTCGACGTCAAGCTCTACGCCTGCACGATGGATTCGGAGTGCGGCGCCGGTTTCGTCTGCAACGGGCGCTACTGCTTCTCGCCTGATGGCAGCGTGGGTGGTGGATCCGGTGGAGGTACGATGGGCGGCGGCATGGGTGGCGGCGCGATGGGCGGTGGCACTGGTGGCGGCGCGATGGGCGGTGGCACTGGTGGCGGCGCGATGGGCGGTGGCGCTGGCGGCGGCGCGATGGGTGGTGGCTCGGGTGGCGGTGCGATGGGTGGCGGCGCTGGAGGCGGTGCGATGGGTGGCGGCGGTGGAGCGATGGGCGGTGGTGGTGGAGCAACCGGCGGTGGCGGCGGCGCAACCGGCGGTGGCGGTGGAGCAACCGGCGGTGGCGGTGGAGCAACCGGCGGTG
>CBIHPJ010000290.1:0-10330 GCA_966211295.1 uncultured Myxococcales bacterium
AGCGCCTGGGTGCCCTGCACCTGCGTGTGGTTTCCGGGCGCGAGCTTGTTGCGATCGACCACCGTCGCGCCGAGGCCGCTTCCTCCGCCAGTTCCGCCGCTTTGCCCGTTGGCCGGCTTCGAGAGCCCGCCCACGTCGAGATCCGTGAGGCCCGAGTCTTCTTCGTAGAAGCGCGGGTCGGCTTCCTTCGCGATGCGCTCGGCGTACAGCTCCTGCATGAACGCGGCGAGCGCCGACGACGAAGTGGGAATCGCGTTCTGCAGGGCGAAATCTTCGAGCGCGTTGCGCAGCTCCGCGGCGTCCTGGAAACGATCCTTCGGTTCCTTCGCGAGCGCCTTGAGCGTGATGGGATCGAGCCCCGCGGGCACCGAGGGCTCCACGCTCGAGGGCGCGGGCACCTGGCAGGCGCGCACCAGCCGCTGCGTGGCGAGATCGTTCTCGCCCTTGAAGAGCCGGCGGCCGGTGAGCTGCTCCCAGAGCACGATGCCGATCGCGAACACGTCGCTGCGGCCGTCGAGCTCTTCGCCCTGCGCCTGCTCGGGCGACATGTACGGGAACTTGCCCTTCAGAATGCCGGTCGCGGTGTGCTGCGCGCGGCCCGCGGCCTTCGCCACGCCGAAGTCGATCAACTTCACCGAGCCGTCGAAGCCGATCAGAATGTTCTGCGGGCTCACGTCGCGGTGCACCAGGCCCAGCGGCAGGCCCTTGGTGTCACGCGCCTTGTGCGCGAAGTCGAGCCCCGCCGCCGCGTCCGCGATAATCCGCAGGATCACGCCGATGGGGATGCCCTTCTGAGCCGCGGCCGCGCGCTTCTCGATGCGGCGCACGTCTTCGCCCGCGACGTACTCCATCTCGATGTAGTGAACGCCGGCTTCGACCCCGAACTCGTTGATGCGCGCGATGTTCGGATGGTCGAGGCGCATGGTGATCTTCGCCTCGTCCTTGAACATCGTGAAGAACTCTTCATCTTCGACGAGGTGCGGAAGGATGCGCTTGAGCACCACCAGCTTCTCGAAACCCTCCTCGCCCTTCTTCGCGAGCAGAACCTGGCCCATGCCTCCCGAGGCGATCTTCTTGAGGAGCTGGTACCGCCCGAAGGGGATTCCCATGAAGGCGCGCGCAGTCTAACCAAGCCCTTACCGAGGCAGGGATCATTCCTCCCGCCCGTTTGACTCTCGTCACCCAGCCTGCGGTCCCTCCTGGTGGCCCGGAAATCCCTCGAAAGGCCCGAGCCAGAAGGCCCGGTGTGCCGACATTCCCGACTGAAACGCACGTTACCGCGACGTAACCCACGATCAGACCCGTTGAATGATCCGGCACGGATCAACATTGTGCGCCAATGCTCAACATTCTCCTCGTAGACGACGAACCGTCCATCCTCCTGTCGGTCGACGAAGCGCTGCGCGCGGAGGGGTATCAGGTCACCACGGCGCTCGATGGCCTCTCGGCCCAGGCGGCGCTCGCCGGCAAGGTGTACGACGTGGTGATCAGCGACGTGCGCCTGCCGCGCGTCGACGGCTTCACGCTCTTCAAGAAAGTCCGTCACGAGTCGCCGAAGACGAGCTTCATCTTGATGACCGCGTACGCCACCGTCCCCGACGCCGTGGTCGCGCTCAAGCTCGGCGCAGTCGACTACTTGCCCAAGCCGTTCGATCTCGACGTGCTGCTCAAGCTCCTCCAGCGCATCACCAAGGAGCGTTCGCTCAGCCAGCACTTCGTCAATCAGCGTCTCGCGCCGCAGCCCGGCGATGAGCTGCTCGGCACCTCGCCGCCGATGGAGCGCATGCGCTCTTTGATCGAGCAGTACGCCGCCAGCGACGAGCCCGTGTCGATCGTGGGCGAGCGCGGCACCGGCAAGCGCCTCGTGGCGTTGGCCATTCATCAGCGCAGCGCGCGCGCCAATCGTCCCTTCGTGGCGCTGAGCTGCGCAGGGTTCCCCTCGAGCCCCGAGGCGGTGGAGTTGCTCGGCGCCGAGGAATCGAACGCGGCCGAAGGCGGCACGCTGTACCTCACCGAGCTCGCCGAGCTGCCGATGTTCGCTCAGGTGCGCCTGCTCCGTTCGCTCAAGGAGCGCGAGGCCGGCAAGACCAGCAAGCCCGACGTGCGCATCATCACCTCCACGCTGCAGCCGCTCCGCGAGCTCGTGGCGGGTGGTCACCTGCTCGAAGGACTCGGGGAGCGTCTGCGCGTGCTCGAGTTGCCCGTGCCTGCGCTCCGTACGCGCGGTGACGATCTCATGCTGCTGCTCGAGCAGTTGCTGCGCCGCGCTGCTGCGCCCTCGTCGCCTCCGGAGCTGTCGGTGGCCGCGCTCGCTGCGCTCTCCGCGTATCCGTTCCCCGGCAACGTGCGTGAGCTGGGTCACGCGCTCCGCCGCGCGTTGGTGGTGTCGGGTGGCCGTCGCGTCGAGCTCTCGCACTTGCCGCCTGAGATCGCCGGCACGCAGCCCGCGCACGCTGATCAGGCCTCCGCTCCTCCTGAAGCCGAGGCGCTTCGTTCGCTGCCCGAGGCCGTGCGGGCGTTCGAGCGTGAGTACTTGAAGCGCGTGCTCCAGAAGTCCGAAGGTCACCGCGCCCGCGCCGCGCAGCTGCTCGGCATCTCGCGAAAGAATCTGTGGGAGAAGCTGAAGGGCTACGGCATCTCGGATGCCGAGCTGCTCGGGCCTCCGCCTGTAGCGAGTGAACGAGAGGAGCGCTGATCGGATGGCAGCCCCGGCCCGGAACGCGATTCGAGCAGAAGGAGTCGACCACGAAGAGCTGCTCGAGGTTCTCTCAGCGGTGAAGAGCGGCGACTTCAGCAGTCGCATGCGCGTGAAGGGCTCGAAGGCGAACCGCCAGGTCGCTGCCGCGCTCAACGAGATCATCCAGCTCAACAGCTACACGGCGTCGGAATTCGATCGCGTCGCCAACGCGGTCGCCAAGGAGGGCCGGGTCGAAGCCCGCGCCAAGTTGAACCGGGCGGCAGGAGAGTGGGCCGCCAAGGTGAACTCGGTGAACACCCTCGTCGGCGCGCTCGCGCAGCAGAACGACGAGATGGGCCGCGTGATCGGCGCCGTCGCGCAGGGAGATCTCTCGAAGCGGCTCTCGCTCACCGTCGATGACCATGCGCTCAAGGGCGACTTCCTGCGCACCGCCCGGCTGGTGAACGGCATGGTCGATCAGCTCAGCTCGTTCGCCTCTGAAGTGACGCGCGTCGCGCGCGAAGTCGGTACCGAAGGAAAGCTCGGCGGCCAGGCCGTGGTGAAGGGCGTGGGCGGCACCTGGAAGGACCTCACGGACAACGTGAACTCCATGGCGTCGAACCTCACCACGCAGGTGCGCAACATCGCCGACGTGACGACGGCCGTGGCGAATGGAGATCTCTCGAAGAAGATCACCGTCGACGTGCGCGGCGAGATCCTCGAGCTCAAGGTCACCATCAACACGATGGTCGATCAGCTCAGCTCGTTCGCTTCGGAAGTGACGCGCGTCGCGCGTGACGTCGGCACCGAAGGAAAGCTCGGCGGTCAGGCCGTGGTGAAGGGCGTGGGCGGCACCTGGAAGGATCTCACGGACAACGTGAACTCCATGGCGTCGAACCTCACCTCGCAGGTGCGCAACATCGCCGACGTGACGACCGCCGTCGCGAAGGGAGATCTCTCCAAGAAGATCACCGTCGACGTGCGCGGTGAGATTCTCGAGCTCAAGAACACCATCAACGTGATGGTCGATCAGCTGAGCTCGTTCGCCTCTGAAGTGACGCGCGTCGCTCGCGAAGTCGGCACCGAGGGAAAGCTCGGTGGGCAGGCCGTGGTGAAGGGTGTCGGTGGCACGTGGAAGGACCTCACCGACAACGTGAACTCGATGGCGTCGAACCTCACGTCGCAGGTGCGCAACATCGCCGACGTGACCACCGCCGTCGCCAATGGAGATCTCTCCAAGAAGATCACCATCGACGTGCGCGGCGAGATCCTCGAGCTCAAGAACACCATCAACACGATGGTCGATCAGCTCAGCTCGTTCGCCTCTGAAGTGACGCGCGTCGCTCGCGAAGTCGGCTCAGAAGGAAAGCTCGGCGGCCAGGCCCTCGTGAAGGGCGTGGGCGGCACGTGGAAGGACCTCACCGACAACGTGAACGGCATGGCGTCGAACCTCACCACCCAGGTTCGCAACATCGCCGAGGTCACCACCGCGGTCGCGAAGGGCGACCTCTCGCGGAAGATCACCGTCGACGTGCGCGGCGAGATTCTCGAACTCAAGAACACCATCAACACGATGGTGGATCAGCTCAACTCCTTCGCCTCTGAAGTGACGCGCGTCGCGCGCGAAGTCGGCACCGAAGGAAAGCTTGGTGGCCAGGCCGTGGTGAAGGGCGTGGGCGGTACGTGGAAGGACCTCACCGACAACGTGAACTCGATGGCCTCGAACCTGACCACCCAGGTGCGTGGCATCGCCAAGGTCGTCACGCACGTCGCGAACGGAGATCTGAAGCGCAAGCTGGTGCTCGACGTGAAGGGCGAGATCGCCGAGCTGGCCGACACCATCAACGGCCTCATCGACACGCTCGCGCTCTTCGCCGACCAGGTGACCACCGTCGCCCGCGAAGTCGGCATCGAAGGAAAGCTCGGTGGCCAGGCGCGCGTGCCCGGCACTGCCGGTCTGTGGCGCGATCTCACCGACAACGTGAACCAGCTCGCGGCGAACCTCACCACCCAGGTGCGCGCGATCGCCGAGGTCGCCACCGCGGTGACCAAGGGCGACCTCACTCGTTTCGTCACGGTCGGTGCGCAGGGCGAAGTCGCGGCTCTCAAGGACAACATCAACGAGATGATCCGCAACCTGAAGGACACCACGCGGAAGAACACCGAGCAGGACTGGCTCAAGACCAACCTGACCCGGTTCACCCGCATGCTGCAGGGCGAGCGCGATCTCGCCACCGTGTCCAAGGTGATCCTCTCGGAGCTGGCGCCGCTGATCAACGCGCCCTACGCCGCGTTCTACGTGGCAGAGCACGAGGGCGCGGAAGAGTTCCTTCGCCTGCGCGCTGGTTACGCCGCGGGTCCCGACGCGGGCATCGGCGTCACGCGCGTGAAGACCGGCGTGGGACTGGTCGGTCAGTGCGCGGCCGATCGTCAGCCGATCTTCGTGAGCAACCTGCCCAGCGACTACGCGCGCGTGGGCTCGGGCCTCGGCAGCTCGCCCGCCACGCACCTGCTCGTGTTGCCCGTGCTGTTCGAAGGTGAGCTCAAGGCCGTGCTCGAGCTCGGCAGCTTCCGGCCGTTCTCCGACGTGAACGTGGACTTCGTGAAGCAGCTCACCCAGTCCATCGGCATCGTGCTCAACACCATCGGTGGCAACATGCGCACCGAGACGCTGCTCCGTCAGAGCCAGGCGCTCACCGAAGAGCTCACCGAGATCAACAAGCGCCTCGAGCAGCAGAAGACCGAGGTCGAGCACAAGAACCGCGAAGTCGGGCAGGCCAAGGCGGCGCTGGAAGAGAAGGCCGAGCAGCTCTCGCTCGCCTCTCGCTACAAGTCCGAGTTCCTCGCGAACATGTCGCACGAGCTCCGCACGCCGCTGAACTCGTTGCTGCTGCTCTCTCAGTACCTCTCGGAGAACGCCGACGGGAACCTGTCGACCAAGCAGGTCGACTTCGCGAAGACCATCAACTCCGCTGGCAGTGAGCTGCTCGAGCTGATCGACGACATCCTCGACCTCGCGAAGATCGAGTCGGGCACGGTAGCCGTCAACGCGAGCCCGGTGCGCTTGCTCGACATCAACGAGTTCGTCGAGCGCAGCTTCCGCCAGCTGGCAGAGAAGAAGGGGCTCACCTTCCGTACCGAGATCGACGTCTCGCTGCCTTCGACGCTGATCACCGACGTGAAGCGGCTGCAGCAGGTGCTCCGAAACCTGCTCTCGAACGCGTTCAAGTTCACCGATCGCGGCAGCGTGGTGCTCAAGGTGTTCAACGCGCAGCAGGGCTACAACAAAGACAACCACGCGTTGACCAGCGGGGGCGGCGCGGTGTTCGGCTTCGCCGTCACCGACACCGGCATCGGCATTCCGCGCGAGAAGCACCGGCTGATCTTCGAGGCGTTCCAGCAGGCAGATGGCACCACCAGCCGTCGCTACGGCGGTACGGGCCTCGGTCTGTCCATCAGCCGCGAGCTCGCGCAGGTGCTCAATGGTGAGCTCTCCGTGGAGAGTGAGCCGGGGCAGGGGAGCACGTTCACCCTCTTCCTCCCCGAGCGCTATCGCTCGCGGCAGGAGCGCAGCCCCGAGCTGCCGATTCCCACCCCCACTCCCGGGACGTTCGAAGTGCGCCCGCGGATGCAGGAAGCCGTGCGCACGCCGTTCGACAGCCTGTACCGCGTGGTCGATCAGCCCGCGGGCAAAGCGCTGCTCGTGGTGACCGAGCGCACGGACGATCTGCTGCCCGCGCGCGAGCTTGCGCAGACGCTCGGGCTGCGGCTCCACGTGGTGGAGCACATCGACGGCATCATCGAATCCGCTCGTGGCGTGGAGACCGTCGGGCTGTTGCTCGATCTCTCGCTGCCTGGTCGCGATGGTTCGATCGCGCTCGATCGTCTGAAGCGAGACGTGTCGGTGCGGCATCTGCCCGTGTTCATGATGGGCGACCCCGACGAGAACGAGCGCGCGTTCCTCATGGCGGGCGGCTGCGCGGGCGTGGTGCCTGCGACGCTCGCTGGCTACACCGAGGTGCTCACCAAGCTCGCCGGTTCACTGAGCCAGTCCTCGCGCTCGGTGCTGCTGCTCGATCCGCGCCGGGAGCACGCCACCGGCCTCACCGCGCTGCTCAACGATCCGACCACCACGCTCGAGACGGTGGTTTCGCTCGACGAGGTGTTCCAGCGCTGCACCCGCACGCGCTACGACGCCTTGATCATCGCGCTCGAGGATGCTGATCCGAGCGCGCGGCAGCAGCTGCGGCAGCTCACGGACCAGGGCCTCTCTGACGACAAGCGACCGCCCATCATCTTCTTCGCGGAGTCAGGTGATCCCGCGGAGGATTGGCGCTGGGCGATGAACCCGCAGCCGGGTTGGGTGGCTTCGTTCGCCCGTACTCCGGAGCGCTTGGTCGAGTTGCTCACTCGCTTCCTCCACCGTCCGCTGGGCGCGTTGCCGTTCCAGCAGCAGTCGTTGGTGCGCCTCGCGCTCGCCACCGATCCCCAGCTCGCGGGACGCACGGTGCTGGTCATCGACGACGACGTTCGCAACATCTTCGCGCTCACCGCCGCCCTCGAGCACCACGACATTCACGTGCTGCACGCCGAGAGCGGAGTCGAGGGCCTCAAGCGCCTCGAAGAGAACCCGGCCATCGAGCTCGTGTTGATGGACGTGATGATGCCGGAGATGGATGGCTACGAGGCTACCCAGGCGATCCGCGCGCGCAAGGCGTGGGCTGATCTACCCGTGGTGGCGCTCACCGCGAAGGCGATGAAGGGCGACCGTGAGAAGTGTCTCGCGGCGGGCGCCTCGGACTACATCGCCAAGCCGGTGAACGTGGACAAGCTCACCTCGGTCCTTCGCGTGTGGTTGGCGCCGCGGGCTCCTTCTTCGCTGGCAGCGATGCCAGTTCCTGCAGCGGAGGCGTGACATGGAGTCGCAGGTCAACATCCTCATCGTCGACGACGATGCGGGAAGCCTGCTCGCCGTCGAGACGGTGCTCGCGGGGCTGCATCAGCGGCTCTTCAAGGGCAGCTCGGCGAAGGACGCGCTCAGGCTGGTGCTGCAGCACGACTTCGCCGCCATTCTCCTCGACGTGAAGATGCCTGAGATGGACGGGTTCGAGTGCGCCCGCATCATCCGCGGCCGCGAGCGGTCGGCGAAGACGCCCATCATCTTCCTCACCGGCATCGACGAGGGAAAGCTGCCGCGCTTCCAGGCGTACGAGGTGGGCGCGGTCGACTATCTGATCAAGCCCATCGAGCCGACGATTCTCCGCAGCAAGGTGTCAGTGTTCGTCGAGCTCGCGCAGAAGACCGCAGAAGTGCGGCGCCAGGCCGAGGTGCTCCGCGAGACCGAAGCGCGCGAGCTCACTCGCCGCATGCTCGAGCGCGAGAAGGAAGCGGCGCTCAGTCAGCAGCGCTGGCTCGAGGCGATCCTCGACACGCTGCCCACTCCGCTGGTGATGATGGATCCGATGGCGGTGCGTCCGCGCTTCGCCAACCAGGCCGCTCAATCACTCGCAGGTGGCGTGTTCGCCGGGCGCGTGCGGCCGGCCGACATGGTGATCCGCGATGCGAACGGAGAGCTCGTCGGCGACGAGAACCTCCCCATGCACCGCGCGGCCCGCGGCGACGAGCTCGACGGCGAGATGGTGTCGTTCGAGAGCCTCGAGGGGAAGGGCAGCGTGGTCTGCTTCTCCGAGCGGCTGCCTGCGCAGCACGGCAACACCGACACCGTGCTGGTGAACATGCACGACGTGTCCGTGCTCAAGCGCGCCGAGGCCACGCTGCTCGAGGCGCTGCGCGCGCGCGAAGACTTCATCGCCGTGGGGTCGCACGAGCTGCGCACCCCGATCACCGCGCTCAAGTTCCAGATCCGCAACGCCATCAAGACCTGGGATCGGCCCGAGCAGATCACCGACCCTCGCAAGCACGCGCTCCATTACCTGGGGCAGATGCAGGCGAGCATCGATCGACTCGGCCGGCTCGCCGAGTTCCTGCTCGACGTCTCGCGCCTCTCCTCGTCCGAGTTCAGGCTCAGGCCCGAGCAGTTCGCGCTCGAGGAACTGGTGCGCGAAGTGGTGGAGCGGCCCGGTGAGAGCGCGCCCACGTCCCCGGTGACCATCACCACCTCGGGCGACACCTCGGGAGAGTGGGATCGCGCGCGCCTGGAGCAGATGATCAACAACCTGCTCGAGAACGCACGCCGCTACGCGCCGGGCCCGGTGGAGATGCAGGTGAAGGGCACGGCAGATCGCGTCACCCTCGAGGTGATCGATCACGGCCCGGGCATCGAGCCGCAAGATCTCCCGCGCATCTTCGAGCGCTTCAGTCGCGCGCGCGCGCAGGACGACAACAACGGCTTCGGCCTCGGGTTGTGGATCGTCTCGCAGCTCGCGTCTCACCACGGCGGCTCGGTGAGCGCTCATTCAGAACCGGGGCAGGGGGCTCGCTTCCTGGTCACCCTGCCTCGCGCCGTTCCCTCGGATTCTGGAGCCACGGTAACCGCATGACCGTTCGAACTGGCACGCCGCCCCGCCTGGGCTGGCTGTGGCCGCTGGGGCTGTGCGCCGTCATTGCGGGCGTGGTCTCGTTGATCGACCCGGAGCAGCAGCTGATCGTCGCGGTGCTCGCCGGACTCGGAATGGGGTTCGTGGTGGTGCGACGTGAACGCGCGCTCTGGTCGATGTGTTCGAGCGATCCGCTCACGGGCCTCGCCAATCGGCGCGGCTTCCACGCGCGCGCAGGCAAGGAGCTGCAGCGCCTTCGTCGCTCGCGTGGCTCGCTCGCGGTGATGCTGGTCGACTGCGATCGCTTCAAGCAGATCAACGACGGCTACGGACACCCGGTGGGAGATCGCGCGCTGATGCAGGTCGCGGCGAGCCTGAAGGCCTGCGTGCGCGCCGACGACATCGTGGCGCGCTGGGGCGGAGACGAGTTCGTGGTTTTGCTGCGCGACGCCGACGACGTGGTGGTGCGCCGCGTGGCTGCGCGGGTGAACGCTCACCTCAGGGTGGCGACCTCGATGCCCCCCGGGCTCGTGCTCACGGTCTCGTGTGGCTGCGTGATGCGCAACGCGGCGCAGCTGGAACACGTTCGTCTCGGCGGTCTCTTCCTCGCGGCAGACACGGCGATGTACGCGGCGAAGCGGCGTGGCGGCGGGTACCTCTCGACGTGGAGCGAGCCTTCGCAGGGGCCCTTCGACTTCGAGCAGATGACGCCTCCGATTCAGGCGTAGACTGCGCGGCACTCTTTCGAGGGGGTCTGCGTGAAGCAATGTGCGGGTTGTCGTGGCCTGGTGCCTGAGTCGCTTTCGCAGTGTCCCAACTGCGCGGTCGCGCCGCGGAGCTCGCTGAAGAAAGTGGTGGGGCTCGTGGCGCTCGTCGCCAGTGGCTGCAGCGCGCCCACTCCGGTCTACGGAATCCCGTGCACCTCGCGTCAGCTCGACGGGGGCAACAACGGTTGCCCGGGTGATTGCAGCACGCTCCTCGACGACGGCGGCGTGCCCGCGAGGGATCCGCAGAACTCTTGCTACAAACCCGACGGCGGAACTCCGTGACCATGAAGCAATGTCTCACCTGCAGCGGCCTGGTCCCTGAGTCGCTCCACCGCTGTCCCAACTGCGCGATCACGCCGCGCAGCTCGACGCTGAAGAAGGTGTTGGCG
>CBIHPJ010000291.1:0-10329 GCA_966211295.1 uncultured Myxococcales bacterium
CACGCGCTCTATGTGAGCGACGATTCGCAGGTGACTGTGACCAGCGCGCAGGGGACGCGCGGATATGGGCCGTGGTGGTTCCCGGGAGAGACCCTTGAAGTGAAGGGAACGAGATTTCACTTTGCGGAGCACACTCAGACGCTCCTGGTCATCGCCGGCTCTCTCTGAATCAGTTTGAGGTGGAACCGAAGGGCCCTCCGTGGGTTTCTCTCGGTCCCCCATGCCTGAGACCTTGATCGAGACCCGCGTCGAGTCGGTCACCCTGTACCACCGTGGCGCCACCGTCCGTCGCACCGCCACCCTCGACTTCCCCGGCGGCCTCCCGTCCGAGGTCTTCCTCACTGGCCTCCCGCTCTCGCTCGTCGATCACACCGTGCGCGTGCGCTTCGAAGCCGAGGGCGGAATTCCCGTGGTGCTCTCGAACGTGCGCGTGGGCCTCTTCGCTCCGCCGCGTGGAACGCCTCCGGTGCCGCCTGATCAGAAGGCGCTGCAGATCGTCCGCGACTCGCTCTCGCTGTTGCGCGATCGCATCGCTCAGCTCGAGTCAGAGACGCAGCGCCTCGTCGACGTGAGCGTGCTCGCGCGCCCCGAACCCGAAGAAGGAAAGATGCCGCCGCCCGCGCCGATGGTCGCGCGTGTCGCGCTCGAGAATCTCTTCGAAGAATCCGTGAGCAAGCGCATCGAGCTCACCCGGCAGCTCCGCGACGAGGTGAAGAAGCAGGAAGAGAAAGAGCGGGAGCTGGTGCGGGCCATTCAGCTCGCCTCCACCGCGCAGCACGTGAAGCCCGATGAGCTGCGCAAGTCGATCCACGCCTCGCTCACCAGCGACGGAGCGACCGTCAAGAAGGGCAAGTTGATCCTCGAATACTTCGTGGTCGGCGCGCGCTGGGCGCCCTCGTATCAGTGCCGCATGACGCGCGATTGTCTGCAGGCCGATCTCACGCTGCGCGCGCTCGTCTGCCAACGCACGGGGGAAGACTGGCGTGGAGTGATGCTGCAGCTCTCCACCGCGTCACCGATGAGCTGGACCGAAGTGCCTGAGCTCGGAGCGATCAAGATCGGCAAGGCGCAGCCTCCTCCGCCCTCGAAGAAGGGATTCCGTCCGCCGCCGAAGGGCGCTGCCTCGCTCTTCTCCGATTACGATCGTGGGCTCTCGCACGCGCGCGCCGAGGTGCCGGTGATTCCCTCGTGGCAGGCCGCGCCGCTGACGATGCAGGGGTTGCCGCCGCCGAAGGCGCCGCGCCCAGCCACCGAGATGCTCGATGACGCACTCGCCGAAGCGCCGATGGAAGCGAGCGCCGCCTACGCGGAGGAAGAGGTCATGGAGAGGGAGATCGCTGCTCCGCGCCGGATGTCGGCTCCTCCGATGGCGCCGCCCCCTGCGCCTGCGCCTGCGCCTGCGCCCGCGATGTCGATGGCGGCGCTGGGCGGACCTCCCGGAGGCCCCATGATGGCGAAGAAGGCCGCTGCTCCCGCGAGGGGCGGCCGCGCGCGCGACATGGAGAAGGGCGAGTTCGACGGCGGAGCGATGGAAGGACTCGCTCCCGCGCTCGACGTGGTGCTCTACGCGTCGCTGAGACTCTCGGGTCCTGAGCAGTCCACGCGTGGTTCGCTGCTTCCCGTCGATCGCCGCCAGGCCTTCGTGGAGAGCCTCGCGCGCCTGAACCTCGTCGCCACCTTCGACGTGCTCACGTTGGTCGAGCGCGCCGAGTCACAGGGCCAGGAGATCTACTCGTTGCCTCCTCCGTCCGGCAGCAGCGACGTGCGCAGCGCGGCCGGTTGGTACGACTACGTCTACGGCACGGATGCGGCGGTCGACGTGCCGAGTGATGGCACTTTCCATTCCGTGCCGGTGAACACGCGCACCGCGAGCAGCGACGTCCTCTACGTCACGGTGCCGCGTGAAGATCCGCAGGTGTATCGCCAGGCGCAGGTGCGCAATCCGCTGTCCTCTCCGCTCCTGCCTGGCCCGGTGGAGGTCTCGGTCGGCGGTGAGTACGTGCTCACCACCACGCTGCCTTCGGTCGCGCCCGGCGGAGACTTCAAGCTCTCGCTCGGCGTGGAGCAGGGCATCAAGATCGCGCGCAACACCAAGTACCTCGAGCAGCGCAGCGGCGACAAAGTGGTCGCCACCAACGAGCTCATTCACGACCTCGACGTGGAAATCGTGAACAACCTCGAGCGCGCCGCGAGGTGCGAGGTGCGTGAGCGCGTGCCGCAGCCCGCTCCCGACGCCGAGGTGGTGGTGGAGGAGGGCGGCGTGAAACCGCCGTGGGAAACGTACAAACAAGAAGAACGTGGCTCGGTCATCGAGGGTGGACGCCGCTGGGTGTTCACCGTGAAGCCGGGTGAGACGCAGAAGCTCGCCGCGCAGTACCGGGTGAAGCTCTACGCGAACAACGAGCTCGTCGGCGGCAACCGGAGGGAGAGCTGATCATGGACCTTTATCCCAACAACGCGCCGCAGCTCACTGCTCCCGTGACCCAGGTCACCTTGCTCGAAGATCGCGCGCAGGTGCGCCGGGTGGGCAGCATCACGCTCACCGCGGGACAACACGTGGTGGTGGTGAAGGACGTCGCGCCCGTGCTGCAGGATCTCTCGCTGCGCGCCCACGCGAACAATGGCGTGAAGGTGAGCGACGTGCGCGTGAAGCGCGCGATGCGAGTCGCTCCGCACGAGAAGCCCGAGACCATTCGTTCGCTCGAGCTGGAGATCGAAGCGCTCACCGAGCGTTGGCGTCGTCTGGGGGAAGATCGCGATCTCGTCGATCAACGACGCGCGCGCCTGGAGCAGGTGTTGGAGCGCGGCTTCACCGAGCTCCCGGAAGACGTGAGCTGGGGTCAGCCGCAGACTCAGTGGAAGGACACGCTCGAGAGTCTGTTCGAGAAGCTGCGTGCGCTGCGCATTCGTTCTGGTGAGCTCGGCATGCAGCTGCGCGATCTCGCGGAGGAACGGCAGCGCCTCGTCGCCCAGCGCCAGGCGTTCGATCGTCCCGACGCGCGCTTCGTCACGTGGCTCGAGGCCGACGTGATCGTCACCGGGCCGGGCAACGTCGAAGTGACCTTCGAGTACACGGTGCCCAACGCGCTGTGGCGTCCGGTGCACTCGGCGCAGCTCGCCGACGGCAAGTTCCACTTCGAGAGCCGCGCATCGGTTTGGCAGAACACCGGCGAAGACTGGAACTCCGTGCGCCTGGTGTTCAGCACCGCGCGCGCGTCGCTCGGCATCGAAGCGCCGATGCTCGCGGACGATCTCCTCACCGCGCAGAAGAAGAACGAGAAGCTGATCGTCCAGGCGCGCGAGGTGGTGATTCAGAAGGCGAAGGTCGGGAGCGCCGCCGCGCCATCGCAAGCTCCGAAGACGGTCGAGCTTCCCGGCGTCGATGACGGCGGAGAGATTCGCACCCTCGAAGCGAAAGGCCCGTGCACCGTTCCGTCCGATGGACGGCCGAATACGGTGCCGCTCTTCTCGTTCTCCGCCACCCCGCAGCGTCGCCTCGTGGCGTACCCCGAGCTCGAGCTGCGCGTGTTCCTCACCTCGGTGCAGAAGAACGAAGGCAAGTACCCCATCCTCGCGGGGCCGGTGGAGCTGCTGCTCCAGAATGGCTTCGTGGGTTGGACCCGGGTGCTGTTCGTCGCCCCGGGCGAAGAGTTCCGCTTGTCCTTCGGACCTGACGCCTCGCTTCGTCTCGCTCGCACCGAGAAGGACCGCACCGTCGACGCGACCTCCACCGATTGGAAGACGATGTCCAAGACCGTGTGGCTCTATCTTTCCAGCCTCGGTGATGAGCCCCGGTCGGTGGACATCATCGAGCGCATGCCGGTGTCGGAGATCGAGCAGGTGAAGGTGGCGCTCTCCAAGAAGACTTCGCCGAAGCCGAAGGTGGACGAGAACGGATTGGCGACGTGGACCGTGGAGCTCGCTCCGCGTTCGCAGGCTCAGCTCACGTTCGGTTACGAGCTCTCGACCGCACCGGGTGTCCAGGGGCTGACTTGATCCTGATCAATTTCACAAGTGCATTGCAGAACTGAACGGACTGCGGACTTGATCGTCACCGTCCGGTAATTGTCCGCAGATTCATTGACCCTTCGGTCAGGCACGCCGGTTGCTCAAGGCCGCGGCGCGCTCGGTGCTGTTTCCCCGACGCGCGCTGCACGGCCTCACCCCACAACTCGCCTTCCTCCCGCGGAGCCCGTCGAATGTCGGCTGCCGAGAGCTTCATCCCCATGCTTCGGCTGGGGCACTGCGTCTTCGTGTCTGTTCCGTCAGAGCTGACGGACTCGCAGGCGCGCTTTCTCCAGGACACGGTCAGTCAGCGGCTCTCTGAAGCCGTGGGCGTGCGCGGGCTCGTGCTCGACGTGTCGGCGCTGAGTCTCATCGACAGCTTCGCCGCGAAGATCCTCGGAGAGGCCGCGAGCATCGCGCGTCAGTTCGGCGTGCGCGCGGTGTTGGTGGGCGTGCGTCCGCAGGTCGCCACCACGCTGGTCGAGCTCGGAGTTGATCTGCGTCACGTCGAGACCGCGCTCACGCTGGAGCGCGCGCTCGAGAAGCTGCGCCTTCGAATCGTGGCGTTGGATTGATCATGATCACGGTTCTTCAGGCCATCGAGCCGGTGATGAATGACGCGTTGGGTGCCATCGCCGCGCGTGGCGTCTTCCGCACGCTGCCCCAGTGCGTGAATCAGAAACCGGGGAGCCTCGACGTCATCGAGGTGCGCGAGCTGCTCTCTCAGTTGGAGACGAGCGGAAGACTCTTCGCTGCGCCGGGCCGCACCATTCCCGCGAAGCAGCTGCGCGATGCGGTGACTGGCGCTTCTCCCGCGAGGCCGAGCGAGCAGCGCTTCACCATCGCGTCTGACCGCGACGTGCTCACCGTGCAGCGCGCCACTCAGTTGCTCACGCGCGGCTTCTTCGGCACCACCGATTGCGTGCGCCTCGCCACCGCGGTCTCCGAGCTCGCGCGCAACATCTACATGTACGCGAAGCACGGGATCGTTTCGCTTCGGCTGAGTGAAGAGTCTGCAGCGTGGTTGTTCGAGGTCTCTGCCGTCGATGACGGACCCGGCATCGCGAACCTCGACGTGATCATGAAGGGGCAGTACCGCTCTCGCACCGGGCTTGGCCGCGGCATCGTCGGCACCAAGGCGCTGCTCGACGACCTGAAGGTCGACTCTGCGCCTGGCAAGGGCACGCGCATCGCCGGTCATCGGAGGGCGCGGAAGTGACATTGCGTCTCTCGCACCGCTCTGCTCCTGCGCGTGAAGCAGCGGATGCGCTCCTCGAGCAAGCCGGTCGTCCGCACGATGACGTCGGCGCGTTGCTCATCGACGTGGAGAGCGCGTCATGAGCGAGCGTCTCGTGGCCGCGGTTCACAGTCGCGTGGAGGTGTTGGGAATCGCCGCCTCTGCACGCGCGCTCGCCACCAAAAATGGCTTCGATCCGAAGCACGCGCAGGAGCTCAGTCTCGTGATCGCAGAGCTCGGCATGAACGCGCTCCTGCATGGTGGCGGAGGTCTCCTGCAGATTTCACTGAGCGTGGAAGGGTGGACGGTGGAGGTGGAGGACAGCGGGCGCGGTTTCAGCGGCGTGGTTCTCGACGACGCGGGACGCAGCGATCGTCTCGGTGCAAACGGCGTGCGACCCCCTGCTGATGGGAGCCCCAACTTCGGTTCGGGCCTCGCGAGCGTGCGTCGCGTATCGACGCGCCTCGAACTCACCAACCGTCGCAGCGGTGGAGCACGCGCCGTCTCACACAGAGTTCTCTTTCCAGCTTCAGCCCCCAAAGGAGTGACGACGTGAGCATCAGCAGAGAGCGCATCGAGAAGGTGGTCGACGTGTTGGCCAAGGCTGCGTGCAAGGAATACCAGCACCGCGTCGACGTCAGCCCCGACGCGAGCGACGACGACTTCCTCCAGGTGGAAGTCGGCATGAACGTGGTGCTCGAGGATCTCGAGAAGGGCGAAGTCGCGCGCGCGAAGTACGTGCAGGAGATCGAGCGGAAGAATCAGGAGATCGCCGACCGCGCCGCGATCGCGCTCCGCGAGCTCTCCACGCCGATCATCTCGGTGTGGAACGGCGTGCTCACGTTGCCGGTGATCGGCATGGTCGACACCGTGCGCGGCGCCGAGATGATGGAGCAGTTGCTCGCGCGCGTGGCCAGCGAGCAGGCGGAGTACGTGGTGATCGACATCACCGGCGTCTCGGTGGTCGACACGCGCACTGCCGACAACTTCATCCGCATGTCCGAAGCGGTGCGGCTGATCGGCGCGCAGTGTTTCCTCACCGGCATCAGCCCGGCGATCGCCCAGACCATCGCGCAGCTCGGCATCGACACCTCGCGCATTCGCACGCTGCGCCGGCTCTCCGATGCGCTGCAGGTCATCTTCGAGGACCTCGGCATTCACCAGACGCAGCACCAGAAGAAGAACTGAGAGGAACTTTTCATGCCGATGATCATCAACACCGCGAAAGCGCCTGCTGGCTTCGAATACCTGCACGTGCTCGCCAGCGGCGTCGTCACCGTCGAAGACGCGCTCGCGCTCAATTCGAAGATCAAGGACGGCGGTCCGCACTCGACGACTCCGATTCTCGGAGTGGTGGAAGCGGGCGCTGATTTCTCGCCCGAAGCGCGCCAGGCGCTCACCGTCGGAGGCAAGCGCCAGGGCGAAGGCAACAAGACCGCCATCGTCGTCACCAGCGCGCCGCTGCGCGTGATGCTCACCTTCGTGGTGCGCATCTCAGGCGGAGCCGAGACCACCAAGTTCTTCTCAGCGAAGGAGCCGGCGCTCAGCTGGCTCGAAGAGACCGTGAAGGCGCGCGCGAGCGCATAACTGTTTGTTCCCCCGAAGGAGCTGTCATGCCGATGACGTTCACTGCTGCAAAGACGAGTAGCGGAGTGAAGTACCTGCGCGTGGTGGCCTCGGGCCGAGTGACGGTCGAAGAGGTGCTGTCACTCGATCGCGTGCCGTTCGAAGGCAACCTGGTGCTCGGAGTGGTCGATCGGAACTCCGATTTTCTCGCCGAGGTCCATCAGATCTCCCGCGCGATGTGCACCGATGACAACAGCCGAGCGGCGATCGTGATCACCAACGCGCCGCTGCGCGCGATGTTGGCCTTCACCGCGCGCTTCGCACATCGCGCGAAGACGCGCTTCTTCACCGACGAAGCCGTCGCGCTCGCGTGGCTCGCGGAGTCCACCGTGAAGATGACCTCAAGAGCCGCATAGGCAGCTTGAAGCTGAACAATCCGCTGACGTTCGTGCAGCGCTGAAGAGAAAATTTCAGCGAGCGAGCGACGAACGCCAGCCGCTGACAGGTGAATTTTCAGAACTGAAATTTCAGTGACGAAGTTTGTCAGCGCGTTTGGATCGCGCGCGATCTCTTCCTGCGGTTTTCACTCACCCATGAGTCGGGCACGTCGATTGCTCGACGGGAAAACGCGCCTGCAGTTCTCCCCCCGAGGCGCGTTTCCCCACTCCTCAGTCGGAACCCACGCCACATGTCGTCGGCAGTTGAGAGCTTCATCCCCATGCTTCGGCTGGGGCATTGTGTGTTCGTCAGTGTTCCTTCCGAGCTCACTGATTCGCAGGCGCGTTTTCTCCAGGACACCGTCAGCCAGCGCCTCTCGAAGGAAGTCGGAGTGCGCGGCCTGGTGCTGGACGTCTCCGCGCTCAGTCTGATCGACAGCTTCGCCGCGAAGATCCTCGGAGAGGCGGCGAG
Organism: uncultured Myxococcales bacterium; assembly: GCA_966211295.1. GTDB lineage: Bacteria > Myxococcota > Myxococcia > Myxococcales > Myxococcaceae > Archangium_A. The sequence goes on from CBIHPJ010000291.1 coordinate 7,718, forward strand.
CATCGCGCGACAGTTCGGCGTGAAGGCGGTGTTGGTGGGCGTGCGACCGAGCGTGGCCACCACCCTGGTAGAGCTGGGCATCGACCTGCGTCACGTCGAGACCGCGCTCACCCTCGAGCGTGCGCTCGAGAAACTCCGCCTTCGCATCGTGGCGCTGGACTGATCGATGACCACCGTCCTGCAGGCGATCGAGCCCGTGATGAACGAGGCTCTGGGAGCGAGCGCGGCGCGCGGCGTGTTCCGCACGTTGCCTTCGTGGGTGAGCCAGAAGCCCGGCAGCCTCGACGTGCTCGAGGTGCGCGAGCTGCTCAGTCAGCTCGAGACGAGCGGCCGGCTCTTCTCCGCTCCGGGGCGCTCCATTCCCGTCAAGCGACTGCGTGAAGCGGTGACCGGCGGTGGTCCCGCCAGGCCCAACGAGCAGCGCTTCACCATCGCGTCCGATCGTGACGTGCTCACCGTGCAGCGGGCCACGCAGCAGCTCACGCGCGGCTTCTTCGGGCTCACCGACTGCGTGCGCCTCGCCACCGCGGTGTCCGAGCTCGCGCGCAACATCTACATGTACGCGAAGCAGGGCTCCGTCACCCTGCGGTTGCGTGAAGAGCCGAGTGCCTACGTCTTCGAGGTCTCTGCGATCGATCAAGGCCCGGGCATCTCCAACCTCGAGGTGATCATGCGCGGTGAGTATCGCTCCCGCACCGGCCTCGGCCGCGGGCTCATCGGAACGAAGGCGCTGCTCGACGAGATGAACGTCGACTCAGCCCCGGGAAAGGGCACCCGCATCACGGGTCACCGGAGGGCGCGGAAGACATGAGTCTGCGTCTTTCGGTCACCACGAGACTGCGTCCGATGGAGGGACTGATCGCCTGCGGCGATGCGGTGATCGATCTCCACACCGAAGACTGGCACCTCGTCGGAGTCATCGACGCGCTTGGCCACGGACCCGACGCGGCGTTGAGCGCCTCCGCGGCGCGACGTGCGGCCGAAGAATCACTCGGTGAGCCGCTGCAGGTGGTGTTCGAAGCCGTGCATCGCGCGCTCCCGAAGATGCGGGGCGTGGTGATGTCCGCGGTGCTCCTCGAGCGAGGCGCAGCCACGTTCGCAGGCGTTGGCAACGTCGAGCTCTTCGCACCCGAAGGCATCTCGCGGCCGGTGTCGATGGCGGGAACCCTTGGGGGCGGCGCGTACCGTTTTCGCACCTTTCCTCTGCTGCTCGCAGCGGGTCAGCGCTGGGCGCTCGCCAGTGACGGCATCAAGGCGCGCGAGGGCAGCGCGTTGTTCGCGAAGCACCGCGCCGCGCCCGCCAGAGAAGTCGCCGACGTGATGGTGGAGCAGGCCGGCCGCCCGCACGACGACGTGGGCGTGTTGATCTTCGACGTGGAGGCCTCGACGTGAGCGAGCATCTGGCGGCCGCGGTGCAGTCGCGCGTCGAGGTGCTGGCGATCGCTGCGGACGCGCGCAAACTCGGCTTCGCATGTGGCTTCGATGCGCGCGCGGCCGAGGAGCTGGCCCTCGTCGTCGCCGAGCTCGGCATGAACGCGCTCAAGCACGGTGGCGGTGGTGGGTTGGTGAGCATCGCGGTGAGCGCGGAGGGCTGGACGGTGGAGGCGGAGGATGGCGGCCGAGGTTTCCCGCCCGCGGTGCTGGCCGACGCGGGGCGCAGTGATCATCTCGGTGCTGCCGGCGTGCGCGCGCCAGCTGACGGCCAGTCGAGCTTTGGCTCGGGGCTCGCCAGCGTGCGCCGGCTCTCGAGCCGCCTGGATCTCAACAATCGCCGCGGAGGCGGAGCGCACGTGGCCGCCCACAAGGCTCTCTCTTCATCACGCAAAGGAAGCACCTCATGAGCATCAGCAAAGAACGCATCGAGAAGGTGGTTGACGTCCTCGCGAAGGCCGCCTGCAAGGAATACCAACACCGCGTCGAGGTGAGCGCCGACGCTGCCGACGACGACTTTCTCCAGGTCGAGGTGGGCATGAACGTGGTGCTCGAAGATCTCGAGCGGGGCGAGGCCGCTCGCCAGCAGTACGTGCAGGAGATCGAGCGGAAGAACCAGGAGATCGCCGACCGCGCGGCGATGGCGCTGCGCGAGCTCTCCACGCCGATCATCTCGGTGTGGGACGGCGTGCTGACGCTCCCGGTGATCGGCATGGTCGACACGGTGCGCGGCTCCGAGATGATGGAGCAGCTGCTCTCGCGCGTGGCGAGCGATCAAGCGGAGTACGTGGTGATCGACATCACCGGCGTCTCGGTGGTCGACACCCGCACCGCGGACAACTTCATCCGCATGTCGGAGGCGGTGCGGCTGATCGGCGCGCAGTGCTTCCTCACCGGCATCAGCCCGGCCATCGCGCAGACCATCGCGCAGCTGGGCATCGACACCTCGCGCATTCGCACGCTGCGGCGTCTGTCCGATGCGTTGCAGGTGATCTTCGAGGAACTCGGAATTCACCAGGCGCGCAGCAAGGTCGCCTGAACAATTACTTCACGGAGGAACACACGATGCCGATGGATGTCGCGAAGGCGAAAACGCCGAAGGGCAAGCAGTACCTGAAGATTCACTCACACGGAGATGTCACCGCGGCCGACGCGGAGGCGCTGAACAAGTCCATGGAACC
>CBIHPJ010000292.1:0-10317 GCA_966211295.1 uncultured Myxococcales bacterium
GCTCAGTGGTCTACAAGGCCATCGAAGGCATCGGCACCGGCCTCTTCCGCTTCGTGGAAGAAGTGGGAGGGCTCGCCGAGCTCCTCTTCGAGATCATCAAGTGGTCGGTGCGGCCGCCGTACCGCCTGCAGAACCTCTTCGCCCAGCTCGACTTCGTGGGCGTGGGCTCGGTGTTCATCGTCGCCCTCACCGGCATCTTCTCGGGCATGGTGTTCGCGCATCAGAGCTGGCGCGCGTTCGATCTCTTCAACGCCGAGAGCCTCGTCGGTCCGACCGTGTCTCTCACCATCACCCGTGAGCTCGCCCCGGTGTTCGCGGCGCTGATGGTCACCATGCGCGCAGGCAGTGCGATGTGCACCGAGCTGGGCACCATGCGCGTCACCGAGCAGGTCGACGCCCTCGAGACGATGGCCGTCAATCCCATTCAATATCTGCTGGTGCCGCGGGTGCTCGCCGGGTTGATCATGGTGCCGCTGCTGGTGCTGGTGTTCGACCTCCTCGGCATGACGGGCGGCTACTTCGTGGCGGTCGGCGTGAAGGGCCTCTCGGCGGGCACCTTCCTCACGCGCACGCAGCAGTGGCTCGACCCCGAGGACATCTCGGAAGGCCTCATCAAGGGCGCCGTGTTCGGGCTCTTCGTGGCGCTGGTGGCGTGCTTCAAGGGGTACAACGCGAGCGGCGGCGCCAAGGGCGTGGGCCAGGCCACCACCGAGGCGATGGTGACTTCGGCCCTCGGCATCTTCATTCTCGATTACTTCGTCGGCGTGATCCTCCACTGACCGTGCTTCTCCACTGACCGTGCCTCTCCACTGAAAATGGCCGACGAGAAGAAGCCGATCATCGAGATCATCGATCTCTACAAGTCCTTCGGCGGGCACGAGGTGCTCAAGGGGATCAACTTGAGCGTCCCCGCGGGGAGCACGTTGGTGATCCTGGGTGGCTCCGGCAGCGGCAAGACCGTGTGCATGAAGCACATGATCGGCCTGCTCAAGCCCGACAAGGGCCAGGTGATCATCGACGGCGAAGACATCGTGCCGATGGGCCCCGAGGAACTGGAGCGCGTGCGTCGCAAGTTCGGCATGGTCTTCCAGGCCGCGGCGCTCTTCGACTCCATGACGGTCTACGAGAACGTCAGCTTCGCGCTCCGCGAGCACAAGAAGGAGCTGGGCGAGACGAAGATGCGGCAGATCGTGCGCGAGAAGCTCGCGATCGTCGGCCTGAAGGACGTGGAAGAGAAGTTCCCCGCGTCGCTCTCAGGAGGCATGCGCAAGCGCGTCGGTCTCGCGCGCGCGATCGTGCTGGATCCGAAGATCGTGCTCTACGACGAGCCGACCACCGGCCTCGATCCCATCACCACCGACTACGTCGACGAGATGATCCTCGATGCCAAGAAGCAGCTCGGCGTCACCTCGGTGGTGATCAGCCACGACATCGCCTCGGCCTTCAAGGTGGCCGACAACATCGCCTTCCTCTACCAGGGCGAGATCGTCGACCAGGGGCCTCCCTCGCAGCTGCGGCACACGCAGCACCCCGGGGCGAAGCTGTTTTTGCAGACGTGGTTCGGGAAGAACTGAGGCATAACGGCACGCTGGGTCAGGGCAATTGGGCTTTCGAAAACAGTGAAGAAACTCGTCACTCCATTCCGCGTCGGTCTCCTGGTGATTGGCGCCGCGGCGATCCTCTTCGTCTTCCTGTCCTTCGTGAAGAAGGGCGGCATGGAGAAGGACGAGGGCGTCACCCTCCACGCGTACTTCCGCGACGCGTCGGGTCTCAACCCGAAGAGCCGTGTGCAGATCGCCGGCATCGCGGTGGGCGAGCTCCTCGACATTCGGCTCGAGGGCGTACGCGCGAAGATCACCATGCGCATTCGCCGGGACATTCACGTGCGGGAAGACGCGACGCTCACCAAGCGCTCCGAGTCGCTGCTGGGCGACTACATGTTGGATCTCACGCCCGGCACCGAGAACTTCCGCGAGCTGCAGGATGGCGAAGAGATCAAGCGCGTGCTCGACGCCGCGGGCATGGAGCAGCTGATGGGCACGCTCGGCGCCATCACCTCCGACGTGCAGGCGGTGACCAGCGCGCTCAAGGCGGTGCTCGGCGGACCGCAGGGGCAGGGCAGCCTCGAGGCGATCGTGAAGAACCTCGTCGCGCTCACCGAGCAGATGCAGAAGATGATCGGCGACAGCGCCGGCAAGCTCGATCAGATCCTCGCGAACGTGGCGGGCGTGTCGAACGACGTGAAGCGCCTCACCGGCAAGGAATCCGAGTCCATCGAGCGCATCGTCGGCAACATCGAGGTCATCTCGAAGGACGTGCGCGACGTGATCGCCTCGGTGAAGAAGGTGGTGGGCGAGAACGAGGGCGATCTCGGCCAGGGCGTCGACACCTTGAAGGAGACGCTCGCGAAGCTCGACCGCTCGATGACCAACATCGAGTCGATCACCGAAGACGTGAAGCACGGCAAGGGCGCGCTCGGCGCGTTGGTCGGCAACGAGCGCCTCGGCCAGAAGCTCACCGACACCGTGGAAGACGTGGCCGACTACGCCGGACGTCTCACCGGCCTCGAGCTCGAGGTGGGAGCGAAGGTCGACTACTTCATCACCCAGTCCGCTTCGAAGACGTTCCTGCAGGTGCGGCTCGTGCCCAAGCCCGACAAGTACTACTTGATCGAGGCGATCGACGATCCGCGCGGGAAGGTCGAGACGGTCTACCTGCAGCAGAACCCGCCCAGCGCGGGTGAGCCCGTGGTGCAGAAGCAGACGATCACCACCGAGTCGCTCAAGTTCAGCGCGCAGTTCGCCAAGCGCTTCTCGTTTCTCACCTTGCGCTTCGGCATCATCGAGTCCACGGGCGGTCTGGGCATCGACCTGAACCTCGCGATCAAGTTCCCCTGGTACAACCGCTGGCTGGAAGACGCGCTGGTGCTGAAGGTCGATGCGTTCAACTTCTCGATCGAGGCGCTCAAGTTTCCGCGCCTCCGCGCCACGGTGCGCTTCACGCCCTTCGAGCACGTCTTCGTGAACGTGGGCTTCGACGACATCTTGAACACGCAGAACCGCGACGCGCTCACCAACCGGTTGATCAGCGGCCGCGACTTCTTCGTGGGCGCGGGCATCTACTTCACCGACGCCGACTTGAAGTCGCTGCTGCCGGTGCTGCCCACGCCTTAACTCCCTCTCCCGTCGGGAGAGGGTCGGGGTGAGGGCAGATGGAATTCAACCCAGCTTCAGTTCAGCCGAGGTTCAGCTTCTCGCCGAATACGGTCTGGTACCGGCGGGCGAAGTCGTCCACCGAGTAGAAGTGCTCCTGGCAGCCCTTGAGCTCGATCGCGTACGTCGCGGCGAGCGCGGCGATGCGGCCCGCGGTGGCGTAGGGGAGCTTCTTCGCGAGACCGAACGCCAGCGCGCCCAGGTACGCATCGCCCGCGCCCGTGGGATCGACGACCGAGGTCGGCGCCGCGACGGGGATCTCGACGGTGGGCTGGCCCTTCACGATGAAGCGCGAGCCCTCGGCGCCGCGGGTCATCACGGTGAGCGGAGCCATGTCGAACAGCTGCTGCTCGGTGAGGCCGGTGGCCTTCGCCATCATGCCGAACTCGTAGTCGTTGCCGACGAACGCCGCGCAGCCATCGAGGCCGGCGAGGATCTGCGCCTTGTCGAGGCGAGGCACCTGCTTGCCGGGATCGAAGATGTAGCTGACGCCGGCCTTCTTGCACTCGGCGGTGTGCTTCGCCATCGACTCGGGATCGGTCGGCGAGATGATCACCCAGTCGCCCTTCTCGAGGCCGAGCGACGCGAGGGTGACCTCACGCGCGTGCACCACTGCGCCCGGGTAGAAGGCGACGATCTGGTTGTTCGCCACGTCGGTGTTGATGAAGCACGACGCGGTGAACTCGTTCTGCACTACCTTGATGCCGCGCACGTCGATGCCCTTGCCGGTCATGAAGTCGCGGTACTCCGCGAAGTCCTGGCCCGCGGCGCTCACCACGGCCGTCTTCGCGTTCAGCATCGCGAGCGTGTACGCGATGTTGCCGGCGGTGCCGCCGCGCATCTTCTTCATCGAGTCCACGAGGAAGCTCACCGTGAGCATGTGGACCTTGTCCGGGAGGATGTGGTCCGCGAACTTGCACGGGAAGTTCATGATGTAGTCGTAGGCGAGCGAGCCGGTGACGATGATGCGCACGGGGGATTTCCTTGGTTCAGAGTGGAGGCCCGCCCATACCGGAACCCCTCAACGCCGACAACCGATGCGCGACGTCGCCACCACCACATCGTCGTAGAGAATGACCTGCTCCTCCGGCGCGGAGGCGGGCAGGGTGCCTCGCTCGTAGTACGCGTCGAGGGTCACCCGTTTGAGCAGCACGTCGGCGTCGGTGCGGAAATCGAAGCCGTCGAACGGGCCGAGGTCGAGGAAGTACTGACCCCAGCTGAAGAAGTTGTCGCGCAGCCAGCGCCCGCGCGGATTTCCCGGGCGGTAATCGGCCACGAGGGCGTCGTTCTTCCAGAGCGTGAGCTCGCCGTCGCTGTCGCCGATGGTGTTCGCCTTCGCATGGATCTCGACGCAGAACCACGCGTCGCGCGGGATCGCTTGCTGGTTCGCGTAGTTGAAGTTGTTTCCGTAGAAGTAGGTCGTGCCCTGATCTCCCGCGCAACCCGGAGTGGTGCTGCCGTCGTTGCACCGGCCTGAGCGCATCGCGTGCCAGTAGACGTAGAAGTTGAAGTTGTCGTCGTCGTTGAGATCCGTGTCGAACCAGAAGCCGGCATTGCCCGCGGGCTTCGTGTTGGCGAGTCCGTCTGATTGGTACGCGGGCGTTCCCGCGGCGACGCGCACCCAGTGATGCGGAGTCGCGGTGGTGCCCACGATGCGCGCGTAGAACCGCCAGTAGAGCTCGGGCACGCGAGTGGAGAGATCGACCTGCGCCATGCTCGTCAGGTACTGATCGACGGCGAGTTGGCTGCGCGTGATGCGCGACTTCATGTAGCGAGTGCCTGTGTGCGCGGTCGCGGAGTCGTTCTCCACCGTGAGGCGCTGCGTGTCGGTGGTGTAGCGAGTCCAGCCGGCCATGCCGTTCTCGAAGTCGCTGTGGAAGAGCACGCGCGAGTCAGCCGCGATGCCGACGTCTCCGGGGTACTGCTCGGCGAGTGGCAGTGTTGCTGCGCCGCCTCCTCCCGCTGAACCACCACCCGTCGCGCCTCCGCCTCCGCTTGCGGATCCGCCGCCGCCCGCGGCGCCACCCCCCGTTGCACCGCCTCCTCCTCCCGTCGCGGATCCACCGCCCGTGGACGAGCCACCTCCACCGGTACCGCTGTCTGGCGGATCAACTTTCGCTTCACACGAAGTCACGCACAGGATCAGCGCCAGCAATCGCAGCCTCACGTTCACTCCTCGGTGACGACAGGTACGGGACATTCCGCGGTCGCCAGGAATACGCGCCACCACTTCTTCCCTTGGCCAGCGGGGCACTGCGCGTCGAGTGCTGCGCAATCCGCGCGAACGTCGTCTTCTTCCAGAACGATCACGGCCAGGCGTGCTTTGGGTCCGGGCAGGTACCGGTACTCCTTGCGATCGAGAAACGGCGACCGACCGCAGCGGAGATTCGCGACTCGAGACTGCGTTCCATTCGCGATCGTCCCGTCCCGAGCCAGGGTGACGCCATCAAGAGTGAGGGCTTTGACCGGGAGCAGCACCTTGCGTGGGCGCTCACGGTTCTGATGCTGGCCGCTCGTGGTGTCCTGACAGTCGACGCGTTGGGCATCGCCGTGTGCAAGCACACACAGCAAACCGTCAGTGCTCCAGAAGACGAAGGGCTCCAGCAACACGCTTTGGAATCGCTCGAACTCCTCCACGGACGTGATCGGCTTTGGCGGTTCCAGGTGGTGCGCCTGCAGGTCGATGAGAGGCACCAGTCGGGGCAGTTCTGCCGCGGAGAGGAGCGGCATCAGCAGCACGAGCGTGGCGAGCATTCGGCGCATCGGCAGAAGCATGGCACAGGGGGTGCTTCGTACTCACGACGCATGCGCTGCGCGGATCCCGTGTTGGTGTTGGGGCTCGTCTGCCTTGCGCAGAGCGCCGCCGCACCGACGCGCGTGCTGCGACTCGAGGAGGCCGAAGCACTCGCGCGCCGCCACCAACCGCAGCTGCTGCAGGCCGCGGCCAACGTGGAGATCGCTCGCGCTCGTGAAGTTCAGGCTCGCGCCCCCCTGCTTCCTCAGATCAACGCCACCAGCCTCTTCCTGATCTCGAAGGGCACGTACGCACGAGTGGGGAACTCGGCCGCCGTACCCCTGAGCAGCGGTACCGACAACGGGCCGCTGATGGTCCTCAGCTTCGGAGCGAACGTCACCCAGACCCTGTGGGACTTCGGAGCCATCGAGCGGTACCGCGCCTCGAGTCGCCTCGTCGAGGCCCAACGCGCGACCGCGCGCGCGAACTGGCTCACCGTGCTGCTGACCGTTCGCCGCGCCTACTTCAACGCGCAAGCCCAGCACGCGCTGGTGGGAGTGGCCGACGAGACGCTCGCCGATCAGACGCGCCACCTCGAACAGATCGAGGAGTTCGTGAAGGCGGGCCTGCGCACCGGCATCGATCTCGCACAGACGCGAACCGCGGTCGCCAACGCGCAACTCCAGCTCATCAACGCGCGCGCGAACGCGCAGGTGGCGAGGGCCACGCTCGCGCAAGCGATCGGCGCGCCTGATCTCGAGAACGTCAGGGTGGCTGACGAGCAACTCGCGCCGCTTCCCGAAGAGAACGACGCCCTCGACTCGCTGGTGGAGCTCGCCTTCATGCAGCGCCCAGAGCTCGACAGTCTTCGCAAACAGGCCGACGCGCAGGCTCAGACCATTCTCGCCGCGCGCGCAGGCTGGGTGCCGTCGCTCAGCGCGAGTGGTTCCTTCGCAGAGGCGGGGCAGACGCCAACGAAGCTCGGTCCGAACTGGAGCGCGTCAGCCAATCTCTCGTGGAACCTGCTTGCGGGAGGAATGACCGTCGGACAGACCGACGAAGCGCTCGCCACCGCGCGTTCGATTCAGGCGCAGTTCGAGCAAGTTCGGTTGCAGGCCCGCGCCGATGTGGAGATCGCGCGCGCGCAACTCCACGCGCAGCTCGGGGCGATCACCGCCGCGCAAAGTGCGCTCGAAGCCGCTCGTGCGCAGCGGGAGCTCGCGGAAGGCCGCTACAAGGAAGGCGTCGGCAGCATCCTCGAGCTCACCGACGCGGAAGTGCAGGTCACGACGGCGGGAGTTCAGCTCGTGCAGGCGCGTCTCAACGTCTCCACGGCGCGCGCCCAACTCGCCGCTGCACTCGGGAGCATGCCGTGAGTGAAGCCATCGCCCCGGTTCCCATTCCTCATCGTGGACGCAACATGATGATCGTCTTTCTGAGCGTCACGCTCGGGGCCGCGGCCTTCATGTTCGCGCGAGGAAGAAGACAGGAGGCGGCTTCAGCCGCGGCGGCTCACCCGCAGCGTCCGGTGCCGGTGGTGGTCGCTGCCGCGGAACGAAGAGACGTGCCGATCGTGCTGGAGGGACTGGGAACGGTCACTCCTTTCTCCACGGTGTCGGTGCGCGCTCAGGTCGATGGTCCGCTTCAGTCCGTCGCGTTCAAAGAAGGTGCGGTGGTGCGGAAGGGCCAGGTCCTCGCCCAGCTCGACCCTCGTCCGTTTCAGATCGCGCTCGCGCAGGCCTCTGCGACGTTGCGCCGCGATCAGGCGCAGCTGCGAAACGCGATGCTCGATCTCAGCCGCTACCGCGGGCTGCTCGGCAAACAGCTCGTGCCGAAGCAGCAGGTCGACACCCAGCAGACCGCCGTCGACGCCGCGAAGGCCACCGTCGCGATGGATCGTGCGCAGGTCGCGAACGCGAAGCTGCAGCTCGGCTACACGCGCATCCTCTCTCCACTCGATGGAGTGACAGGGATTCGCCAGGTCGACCCCGGCAACCTGGTGCGCGCCAGTGATCCCACTGGCCTCGTGGTGCTCACGCAGCTCGATCCCATCAGCGTGGTGTTCACGCTTCCTCAAGACTCACTCGAACGGGTGCAGCGCGCGCAGGCGAAGGGATCACTCTCCACCGAGGCGTGGTCTCGAGACGGTCGCGAGCGCATCGCCACCGGCAAGCTCATGGTGATCGACAACCAGGTGAACGCCGCTGCCGCGAGCGTGCGTTTCAAGGCGAACTTCGCGAACCCTCAGCATGCGCTCTGGCCCGGAGCCTTCGTGAAGGCACGTCTCGTGGTCGAAGCGCGCCAGGGAGTCGTGGTGGTGGAAGCGGCCGCGGTGCAGCACGGGCCGCAGGGCACCTTCGTGTACGTGGTCGGCGACGATCACAAAGCGCAGCAACGAGCCGTGGTCGTCGAGTCCACCGAGGGCACGCTCGCGATCCTCACATCGGGAGTTCAGCCCGGTGAGCTCGTGGTGACCGACGGCCAGAATCAGCTCAAGGCAGGTGCGGTGGTGGAGGCGCGCGCGGCCGACGCGGGCACTCCATGAACATTTCGGAGCTCTTCATCCGGCGGCCAGTCGCGACGACCCTGCTCACGATCGGACTGACGATCTTCGGGCTGGTGGCGTTCAGAGAGCTCCCGGTCTCCGCGCTGCCGCAGGTCGACTACCCGACGATCGTGGTCGCGACCACGCTCCCAGGCGCGAGCGCGGAGACGATGGCGACCGCGGTGACCACTCCGCTCGAGCGGCAGTTCGGTCAGATGCCTTCGCTCGCGCAAATGACCTCGGTGAGCAGCCAGGGCAGCTCGCAGGTCACGCTGCAATTCCAGCTCGATCGCGACATCGACGCCGCCGAGCAGGACGTGCAGGCGGCGATCAACGCAGCCTCCAATCTGCTGCCGCCGACGCTTCCTTCGCCGCCGACGTACAGCAAGAGCAACCCGGCAGACACGCCGATCCTCACGCTCGCGCTCTCGGCTCCGAATCTCACCCTCGCGCAGGTCGACGATCTCGCTGACTCGATCCTCGCGCAGAAGATCTCGCAGGTGCCCGGTGTCGGCCTGGTCACGCTCAACGGCGGACAGAAGCCTGCGGTGCGCGTGCAAGTGGATCCGAGAGCACTCGCTGGCACGGAGCTCACGCTCGAAGACGTTCGCCTCGCGCTCGCCGCCGCGAACGTGAATCAGCCGAAGGGGAACCTCGATGGACCTCGGCAAGACGCGACGCTCACCGCTGACGATCAGCTGACCACCGCCGCGGCGTTCGCCCCGGTGATCCTCGGCTTCAAGGGCGGTGCTCCCATTCGTTTGCGTGACGTCGCGACCGTCTTCGATGGCGTGGAGAACGACGCGCTCGCGGGCTGGGCGGATCGCAATCGCGCGATCATCTTGAACGTGCAGCGGCAGCCGGGCTCGAACGTGATCGCCGTGGCGGATCGCGTGAAGGCCCTCTTGCCGCAGCTCCGCGCCTCGCTGCCGCAAGGGCTCGAGGTGAAGGTGCTCTCCGATCGCACCGAGACCGTGCGCGCCTCGGTCGAAGACGTGGAGTTCACCCTCGGGCTCACCATCGCGCTCGTCGTCCTCGTGATCTTCGTGTTCCTGCGAAACGTGAGGGCCACGCTGATTCCCGGCATCGCAGTGCCGCTCTCGTTGGTGGGCACCTTCGCGGGCATGTATTTCCTCGGCTTCAGCCTCAACAACCTGTCGCTGATGGCCTTGACCATCTCCACGGGCTTCGTGGTCGACGACGCGATCGTGATGCTCGAGAACATCTCGCGCTACCTCGAGCAGGGTGAACGGCCGATCGACGCGGCGCTGAAGGGCGCGAAGCAGATCGGCTTCACCATCATCTCACTCACGGTCTCACTCATCGCGGTCCTCATTCCGCTGCTCTTCATGGGCGGATTGATCGGCCGACTCTTCCGGGAGTTTGCGATCACCTTGAGTCTCGCGATCGCGGTGTCGGCGCTGCTCTCGCTCACGCTCACTCCGATGATGGCGGCGACGATTCTTCGCCCGACTCACACGGAGAAGCGGACTCGCCTCTTCGATTGGTCGGAACGCGCGTTCGATCGATTCCTCGAGTTCTATCGGCGAACGCTGAGCTGGGTGCTCGAGCACCAAACGCTCACCCTGGTGGTGACGCTCGCGACGCTGGTGCTCACCGCGCTGCTGGCCGTCATCGTGCCGAAGGGCTTCTTCCCGCAGCAGGACACCGGGCTGATCGTCGGAGTGACCTCGGGGCCCGGCGACTCTTCCTTCAAGCGGATGACTGAGCTCCAGGAAGAGGTCATCGCCGTGGTGCTCGAAGACCCCGCGGTGGAGACGGTCGCCGCCTTCATCGGCGCGGACGGAACGAACCCCACCACCAAC
>CBIHPJ010000293.1:0-10316 GCA_966211295.1 uncultured Myxococcales bacterium
TCCCTCTCCCTTCGGGAGAGGGTCGGGGTGAGGGCATAGGTCTTCGCCCACGCCCCGGACACATTTTCGCGGTTTCCCCACCCGGAGAGCGTCGGGGTGCGGTTTGGCCCGAGCGCTGCTCGAATGTCGAACGCGGCTTTTTCCACCCGTGCCGACGCTGATGGCGCAGCCGCACTCGCTCGATCGATGAGGGGGTGTTCGCCCCCTGACCCCGACCCTCTCCCGGAGGGAGAGGGAGACACCTGGTCACCGCGAGCGAGACGTCACTCGCTCTGCCACTCTTTGAAGCAGAGCTGGCAGCAGACCGGCTCGGAGATGATGCTGTCCGGGCGGTTGACGAGGATCGGCTCGCAGACGCAGGTGCCGCTCTGGCAGTCCTTGAAGCCACAGCCGCCAGCGCAGTTGCCCGCGCAGATCGTCCCGCAGGTGCCGCCGCCCGTACCGCGGCAGGCGGTGTCGTTCAGCAGGCAGGTGCCGTTCGAGCAGCAGCCCGCCGCGCAGGTAGAGGCGTTGCACGGCTGGCAGGCGCCGTTGGCGCAGCCGTTCGCGCAGGTCGACGTGGTCGAGTTGTACGAGCACGTACCGCCCGAGCAGGTGCCCGACGACGAGAAGACGCGCAGCGTGATGGTGTCGTCGCAGCGGCTCGCCGGCGGAGAGTTGCAGCTCACTCCGGAGCACGGATCGCCGTTGCAGACGCCGCCGGTGCAGCCGAACGAGCACGCCGTGTCCATCGGCGCATACGTGCAGGTGCCCTGGCCGCTGTTGCAAGTGCCCGTGGTCGCGTACGAGCGCGCGGTGCTGCCCACGCAGATCGAAGCCGGCGGGCTGTTGCAGGCCGTGTCGATGGGCGCGTAGCTGCAGGTACCGGCGCTGCACGTGCCACTCGTGGAGAAGGTGCGCACGGTGTTCGCTCCGTTGCAGGTGGGCGCAGGAGGCGCGTTGCAGACCGTGCTGCTCGACGGGTAGCTGCACGAGCCGCCGCTGCAGGTGCCAGGCGCGGTGTACGTGCGCCGCGTGCTCGAGTTCGCGCAGTCAGCCGCGGGCGCCGTGGTGCAGGTCACGCCCGCGCACGGATCCGGGTTGCAGCGCCCGTTGGCGCAACCGAAGGGACACTGGCTGTCGCTCGTCGAGTAGCCGCACGCGCCGCTCGTGCACGTGCCCGCGCTGGTGTAGCTGCGCAGCGTGGTGGAGGTCGCGCAGAAGTTCGCAGGCGGCGTGTTGCAGGCCGTGTCCGTCTGACCGTAGCTGCAGGTGCCCCCGCTGCAGGTGCCCGAAGCCGCGAAGGTGCGCCGCGTGCTGCCGTTCGCGCAGGTCGCCGCGGGAGGCATGTTGCACGTCACGCCCGCGCACGGGTCACCCATGCAGGCTCCGTTGGAGCAGCCGTTCGCGCACGTGGTGTCGGTCGACATGTAGTTGCAGTTGCCGCCGGTGCAGGTACCCGCCGCGCTGAAGCTGCGCAGCGTGCTGGTGTTGATGCAGGTCGCCGCGGGGGGCGAGTTACACGCGAGCGTCTGCGTGGGGTACGTGCAGGTGCCGCCGCCGCAGGTGCCGGGGCTGCCGAAGGTCTGGCGCGTGGTGGAGTTCACGCAGGTCGCCGCGGGCGGCGTGGTGCAGGTCACGCCCATGCAGGGATCGGCGTTGCACATGCCGCCCGTGCAGCCGTTCGCGCAGACCGTGTCGGTGGGCGCGTAGGTGCAGGCGCCGCTCGAGCACGTGCCCGCGGCCGCGAAGGTGCGGCGCGTGCTGCCCACGCAAGTCGCCGCCGGCGGCGAGTTACATGCCGTGTCGGTGGGCGCATACGAGCAGGTGCCGCCCGAACACGTGCCCATCGACGCGAAGGTGCGCACCTGCGTGCCCTGGCACGTGGGGCCGGGAGCGGTGTTGCACGTCACTCCCGCGCAGGGGTCGGCGATGCAGCCACCGTTGACGCAGCCGTTGGGGCAGCTGGTGTCCGTCGGCGTGTAGCTGCAGCTCCCATTGGCGCAGGTGCCAGCGCTGGCGTACGTGCGACGCGTGGATCCGTTGAGGCAGATCGCGCTGGGCGGAGCGCTGCAGGTGACGCCCATGCACGGATCTCCGAGGCACTGACCGGCGTTGCAGCCGTTGGCGCAGGTGATCTCCTGCATCGCGTAGGTGCAGCCGCCCATCGAGCACGCGCCCGGCGAGACGTAGCTGCGCCGCACGGAGCCCATGCACGTCGGCACCGGCGGAGTGGTGCAGGTCACCGACGCGCAGGGATCTCCCGTGCAGCGGCCGGTGGCGCCGTCGCAGCTGAACTGACAGGTCTCCTGCGTCTCGGTGTACGTGCAGCTGCCGAGGCTGCAGGTGCCGACGGGCGAATACGTGATGCTCGTGTTGCCGTTGCAGCGCGCGGCCGGGGGCTGCTCGCAGAACACGCCCGCGCACGGGTCAGGGTTGCAGGCGCCCGCGTTGCAGCCGAACTGGCAGGTGGTGTCGACCTGCGTGTACGTGCAGCCGTTGCTGCCGCAGGTGCCGGGAGACTCGAAGCTGCGCCGCACGTTTCCCACGCAGACCGCGGCGGGAGGGACGAGACAGCCCTGGCAGTTGTCGTTCACGCACGAGCCGTCCATGCAGCCGAAGGCGCAGGTGAAGGTGAGCGAGGTGTACTGGCAGACGCCCGCTCCGCAGGTGCCGGGCGCGCGGAAGGCGGCGCGATCGGTCGGAGTGGCGCAGGTCGCAGGAGGAGGCATGTCGCAGCCGCCGCACGCCGCGCCGCCGAGGCCGCACTGCGCGCCGCTCTGCTGCGTGGTGCGCAAGCACGCGCCGCTCGCGGTGCAGCAACCATCAGCACAGCTCGTGGAATCACACACGCACTGGCCGCTCGAGCAACGCTGGCCGACCGCGCACGCGGGGCCGCTGCCGCACTCGCACTGGCCGGTGGGCGTGCAGGTGTCCGATCCCATGCCGCAGGCGGAGCACGCGGTCGCGTTGGCGCCGCAAGTGTCGGTGCTCCGAGTCGCGCAGGTGGAGCCAGTGCAGCAGCCGGTGGTGCAGGTCTGCAGACAGCCGCTGCACGCGCCATCGATGCAGGTGTCGGAGCCGGGGCACGCCATGCACGCGCCGCCCGCGCGGCCACACTTGTCTTGCGCCTGGCCGGGCACGCACGTGTTGCCGTCACAGCAACCGTTGGGACAGGTCGCCGGGCCACAGGTGACGCCGCCTCCACCGCCCGCGCCGCCGCCCATCGATCCACCACCGGAGCCGCCGCCGCTGCCGCCGCCCGCGCCACCGCCCATCGCGGTGCCTCCGCCCGTGCCTCCGCCAGTGCCGCCGCTACAGCTCGCGCGGCACATACCGTCGGAGCAACAGGTGAGGCCTGAGGCACAGGCACCTTGGGCGCCACAGCCGAAGATCTGAATCTGATCGAGATCGACGACTTTGCAGCCGCTCAGCGCGAGGCTGAAGAGCAGGACGACACGAGTGATGGGGCGCATGGGAGCTGCGAACGCTAGCACTGCGTGCGCTCTTGCTCCCGTTCTGCGCGAGTGGTGTGCGACGAAGTGCGCCTAGGTTCAGCCCCGTCGCCGGCGGATCTGCGCGAGGCCCCTCACCCCGACGCGCTCCCGAAGGGAGAGGGAGACACGTTCATCGTGCGGTGAGCAATGAGTGCAGCGCGTCGTACGCGTGCTGCAGCGCCGCCACGCTCGCGCTCTCGTGGTGCTGATGCGCCTGCGCGGTCTCTCCGGGTCCGTAGTTCACCGCGTCGACGCCGAGCTCGGAGAAGCGGGCCACGTCAGTCCACGCCTGCTTCGCCTCGGCAGGCCGCGCCGACAATTTCTCCAGCTGCTGAAAGAAGGGGTTGTCGCCACAGAGCCGCCCGCTCGGCGCGAGATCGGTGAACGTCACCGCGCAGCGGCCCGCGGCGAAGTCGTGCACGTCCTTCTGCGCCTCCTCGAGCGATTTGCCCGGAGCGAAGCGGTAATTCACGTTGAGCTCGAAGGAGTCGGCCACCACGTTGCGCGCGCGGCCTCCCTTCGCCAGCGTGGCGCTCATCACCTCGTAGAAGGTGTGGCCCTGAACGATCACCGCCTTGCGCTCGCGAGCGGCGAGCTCGCTGAGCACCGGGCCCGCGGCGTGGATCGCATTCTTTCCCTGCCACGGTCTCGCGGAGTGCGCCGCTTTGCCCTCGAACTTCAGCGTGGCGTGCAGGGTGCCCACGCAGCCGACCTGCACGGCTCCATCGGTGGGCTCCATCGCGATCGCGAAGCGCAGCTTCTTCAGTTCAGGCACGCGCTCGAAGAGCGGACCCAACCCCGACTCCTGGAAGGGACCTTCTTCGCGCTCGTAGAACACCAGCAGCAGGTTCACCGGCAGGGTGTCGCGCGGGAGCGCCTCGGCGAGCGCCATCATCACCGCCAGCGAGCCCTTCATGTCCGAGCTGCCCAGACCGAAGAGCCGATCACCCTCGATGCGCGCCGGATTCCCCTCGGGGTGCGCGGGCACGGTGTCGAGGTGGCCCACCAGCGCGATGGTGGGGCGGGGATCGCTCCGCTGGCCGATCACCAGCGAGTGGGAGACGCGAACGATCTCCGAAGCGGCGTAGTGCTTGCGCGCCCACGCCTCGACGTGATCCGCGATCTCCGCCTCGTTGCCGATGACGGAGGGGATCTTCACCAACTGCAGCGCGCGCTCGGCGAGGGTCATACGGGAACGGCGAAGTCGCGCAGCACGGCGTTGAGCGAGGTCTTCTGATCAGTCGACGCGTTGCGCTTGCCGATGATCAGCGCGCAGGGAAGCTGGTACTCGCCCGCGGGGAACTTCTTGGTGCGAGTGCCGGGGATGACCACGCTGCGCGCGGGCACGCGGCCCTTCATCACCACTTCTTCGCTGCCGGTGACGTCGATGATCGGCGTCGACGCGGTGAGCACGGTGTTGGCGCCGATCACCGCCTCCTCCTCGACCACCACGCCCTCGACGATCACGCTGCGGCTGCCGATGAAGGCGCCATCTTCGATGATCACCGGACGCGCGGAAGAAGGCTCGAGCACGCCGCCCAGGCCCACTCCGCCCGAGAGGTGCACGTTGCGGCCGACCTGCGCGCAGCTGCCGACGGTGGCCCAGGTGTCGACCATGGTGCCCGCGCCGACCCACGCGCCGATGTTCACGTAGCCGGGCATCACCACCACGCCGCGCTCGCAGAACGCGCCGAAGCGCACCACGCCCGGAGGCACCACGCGCACGCCCGCTTCAGCGAGGCCCTTCTTGAGCGGGATCTTGTCGTGGAACTCGAAGGGCGGGACCTCCATCGTCTTCATCTCGGAGATGGAGAAGAAGAGAAGGATCGCCTCCTTCACCCAGGCGTTCACTTCCCAGCCGTTCTCGCCCTTCTGCGCCACGCGCAGCACACCGCGGTCGACCAGGTTGAGGGTCTCGCGAATGGCCATCGCGTAGAAGGGCTCCTGCGCCTTCTCACGGTCGGCGTACGCGGCGGTCACGCGCTGCTTCAGATCGTCGACGTTCATGCGCCGACTTCTAGCAGGGCTCCCTCAGCTTTTGCGGCGCCGTCGCAGCAGCGGTACCAGCGAGGCGAGGAACAGCATTTCTGGAACCACGGAACCGCCGCACCCGAACTTCACGGGGGGCACCACCACCACGCTCCCGCCTCCGCCGCCAGAGCCTCCACCCGTGCCCATCATGTTCGCCACGTTGGGACTGGTGCCGGCCATCAGCTCGGCCACGTCGGTGACGCCATCTCCATCGCTGTCGATGTTCGCCGCGGCGAGGGCGTCGAGCGCGGCGTTGAGCGAAGCGGTGTCGTTGGGGAGGAGCCCGTTCATGCGCATCGCGCGGCCGAAGGGCGTGTTCACCGTGCCACTGCCGGTGATGCCGTTGGTGTGGCAGAGCGCGCACAGCTCAGGCGGCAGATCCGCGAGCATGTACTTGTTCTGAATCGCCGCGGGGAAGTTGTCGGTCGCCCAGGCGGGAGCGGCGATCAGCAGAAGCACGAGAGAGACGCGGAACATGGGACCCAGCGAGCGGCCACCGACGGCGAAGGCGGAGGGGGACTTGAGCGAGCGCATGGAAGTCGTCCCTTTCAGAGAAACAGGTGCAGGTGAACGAGGAGGGAGTACTCGAAGGACGCCTGACCGGGGTTGGAGCGCCGCTTGAGGATGTTGTCCACGCGCAGCTCCATATGCGGGAGGAAGTACCACGCGGCCGAGACCCAGCCGGCCACCGAAGGACCGGGCTCTCCTTGACCGGTGTGGCCGGCCTCGAGGGTGCCCATCAAGTGCAGGCCCTGCATGATCTCGAAGTCGCCCTGCGCCCAGGCGGCGAAGCCGATGTGATCGAGTTGGCCGGGCGACTGCCACGCGAGGAAGTCGGCCTCGAGGAGGAGGGCGATCTTCTCGTTGGGACCGAAGCGGGCGAACGCACCGTGCGCGTGACGTACCGTCTGCACGCGCGAGAAGAGATCGGCGCCCGCGTAGGTGATGAGGCTGGAGAGGCCCACGTACGCGTTGTGCGCGATCGAATATTCCGCGAACGCCGAGTAGCCGCGCTCACGGTAGAGGTCGGGGCTGATCTGGAAGTTGCCCACGATGCCCATGATCTCGCCGCGCACCGTGTCGGAGTTGTACGAGGCGCTCACGCCGACCTGCTGGTTCACGTTGATGTCGGTGCGGCTGAGCTGGCGCACGTAGCTCTGGTGCTCGTTGTTCCTGAGACCGAACGGCAGATTCATGCGGCCCGCTCGGATCATCACCGCGTCGTCGGCGAACTTCACTCCGGCCCAGAACTCGCGTGCGAGCCATTGCACGCTGCATTGGCCCCCGGTCGGATCACACACCGGCAAGATCGCTGCTGGGCCTGAGTTCAGCGCGATGTTGCGGGTGGAGTAGGTGCCCACGCCCGTCGTCACGTGTGCCACCACCGGACCGATGTTGAGCGTCGCGTAGAGGTCGGTCGCCATCAGCAGCGGCACGAAGACTCCGCCGACGAATTGCGGGCCCGCGCCCGGGCGAATCAAAGACGCGTAGCGGAAATTGCCCGAGAGGTTGATCAGCTCAGGAAGCTCGAGGAACCAGAGGAAGTTGGCCGATTTCGGCACCTCTTCCTCTTCCTTGCGCGGCTGCGTGCGCCAACGCACCAGCACGTCGGCCTGCGCGCGGCCGTACGGAGTGAGCTGACCAGAACCAGAAGGATCGACGTGGCAGGTCGCGCAGCTTCCGTAGCTGTGCTTCACCATCCACGGGAAGGCCCAGGCAGGGGCGGCCACGACCGTCGCGAGCAGGAACCACCGCAGCATCAGCAAATCCTTGATGAAGAACGTGGAGAGAAAACGGCAAGGGCCGCAGCTCCTCAAAGGAGACCGCGGCCCTCTGTACTAGCGCCGTTTTTGCTCGGCGGGAAAGTTACTTCTTCGCCACCTTGAACTTCGTGTTCACCACGATGTCAGGTTTGACTGTCACTCCCATGTACGAGCGGATCTTGATGCCGAAGTCATTGAGGTTCACCGGCGCGGTTCCCTCGACCTCGCACGAGCTGCCGCTGCACTTGGTGGTGTAGCTGAACTTGATGTCCTTCTTCTGACCGTTGAGCTCCATGGAGCCAGTGGCCTCGCCGCCCGATTCCTTCAGAGAGGCCGTGGGCACCGTGAGGGTGACCAACGGGTTTTCCTTGGCCTTCATGTCTTCGGCCATGTGGCGGTTGCGCAGCGAGTTGTCGGTGTCGACGTCTTCGATCTTCAGCTGCACCTTCAGGTTGGTGCCGTCATCCGTCACTGACAGCTTCTTGGACTCGCCGTGAATCTTGAAGCCGGCGGGCCCCTTGGCATCGAAGGTGAAATTGCCGTCGCCTTCCTGGGTCCAGCCGGCGAAGGCGAGCGAAGCGGAGAGAAGTGCGATCGCGACGAAAGTTCTGTTCATGACGTCTCCGAAAGGTGAAGCGCGCAGTGTACGGAAGCAGAGGCCCAATGGGTGACGAACCGTTACCTCTGAAATTCCAAATGTCCGCTTGGCTTCGATCTGACAGTATCGGCCCCGATTCATGAGTGCTTCCTGGGACGAGTTCGCCCAAATCTGCGTCGACGTTCTCAAGTCCAAGGGAGAGGTGCGGCCGATCAAGCTCGATCAGGCCCGCGATCGCCTGGTGGTAGGTGGACCTGACGGTCCGGTGTCATTCATTCACCTGCTGCACGCCCGGCCAGAATGGGAGGCCGCTCCGCTGGGCGCCCGCCCGCGCGTGCTGCACCGCCGCTTCTGGTCTTCGATTCGCAGCGACACCACCGCGACCCAGGAAAATGTGCTCCGTGGGGTGCTGCCGCGCGTGCGTGATCGCGCGTGGTTCTCCGCGGTGCGCCGCCAGGCAGAGCTCGAGCTCGGTGCTGACGAGACCGCGATCGACGAGGTGATGTTGCCCTTCGCGCCACTCAACGAAGAGCTCGCCACGCACCTCGCGTACGAGCTCCCTTCGTCGGTGACCGAAATCGGTCCTGATCGTCTCGAGGCCTGGGGGCTTTCGTTCGATGAGCTGCTCGAGCGCGCGAAAGAGAACCTGCGCGCGATCTCGAAGGCGCCCTGGGAAGAGGCGGCGCCGGGCGTGTTCGTCTCGCCGTTTCACGACACGCTCGATGCGACGCGCGTGGTGCTGCCCGAGGTGTTCACCGCGCTCAAGGTGAAGGGCAAGCCGGTGGTGCTCGCTCCCACGCACGACGTCGTCTTCGTCACCGGTGATGAAGACGTCGACGGGCTGCAGCAGGTCGCGGTGTGGACCGAAGAGGCGCTGCTCGAGCCCCGCGCGCACACGGCGATCGCGTTCCGCTTCGTCGATGGCGCGTGGCAGCGCTGGCTGCCCGAGAAGACCCACCCCGCGTTCGCGAAGCTGAAGCTCCTCGCGTTGCAGACCACAGCGTCGGCGTACTCGCGTCAGAAGGAAGTGCTCGAGGCGCTGCTCGAGTCGAACGGCCACGAGATCCTGGTGGCGACGTTGCGCGCGTTTCGGGCGCCCTCGGGTGAGGTGTTCACCGCGTGTGCGTGGCAGGACGGGCTCGAGGCGCTGCTCCCTCAGACCGACCGCATCGACTTCGTGCGGCCCGGTCCTGAGAACACGCCGTCGTCTGCGAAGGTGTGGAGCACGACCTTCGAGATCGCCCGGAAGACGCTCGGTGAGCTGATGCAGCCCATCGGCGATCTTCCTGAGCGTTGGCGCGTGAAGGGCTTCCCCACCGACGAGCAGCTCGAGCAGATGGCGCTCGAGGGGAAGATCTAGTCACCCATGCGGCTCCTCTCCCGTGGGCTCCCGTGGGCTCCCGTGGGAGAGGGTCGGGATGAGGGCGAGTCAGTCAGTTACTTCTTCTTCGGCTCGGCCGGCTTCGCGTCCTTCTTCGCGTCAGCGGCGGGAGCAGCGGCGCCCTTCGCCGGCTTGAACTTGAGCACGTAAGCCGCCACGTCGCGGATCTGCTGATCGTTCAGCGCGCCCGACCACGCGACCATCATGGGCGACTTGCCGTTGGCCTGGCCGCCGTTCTTCACCATCTTGTAGATCCACTCCGGGGTGAGGCGGTCGACGCTCGCGGGATCAGTGAAGTTGCCCGGCTTCGGGTTCAGCGCGGCCCCAGCGGGGCCGTTGCCGTCGCCCTTCTCGCCGTGGCACGAAACGCAGAGGGTCTTGTACTGCGTCTCGCCCTTCGCGGCGTCGCCCTTGAGCTCGAAATCAGCGGCGAAAGCAGGCATCGCGACCAGACCAGCGACCAGCACGAACTTCTTCATTTGGAGTCTCCTGAATGAGTTGGACGGCGTGCAGACGAAGGGCTCTTGGCGCGATTCAGTGAGAGCGGCAAGTCAGATGAAGTCGCGCTCACTTCGTCGCAGAACTTGCGCTGATGAGCCCATCAATCGCGGCCTTCAGAGGCGTGAGTGGGTGTTTTTCCCCACTCGGCACCGCGACCTCGGGACCAGCGAGTCGGGTGCCGTCTTTGAGCTCCACCTCGAGGATCGCGAGCGAGAGTGGCGGATGTTCGAACACCTGCACTCCGACGCGCGCGATCTCCGAAGCGGTGGCGCGGCGAGGAGCGAAGGTCATCGAGACCGGCCAGCCCTCGACCGAGTCGCGCGTGAAGCGCAGGCGCACTCCGTTCCTCGCGCGCTGGAGATTGCGCACCGAGGCCGGGAGTCCGAGCACCGCGACCAGCAACAGCAGTCCGCTCACGGGCCAGATGATCAGCTGCGCGCTCTCTGGAGTGGAGAACGCGAGCGTGAGTCCCAACGCCAGACAGCCCAGCGTGACCACGAGCGAGCCTCCTGCGCGGCGCCACTCGCTCGTCGTCTGTTCGAGCACGAGCTCGTCTTGGGTGTGAC
>CBIHPJ010000294.1:0-10303 GCA_966211295.1 uncultured Myxococcales bacterium
TGGTGCACTGCAGCAGCCGGGGCGCGTCGGCGTCGCAGCGGCCGACGTTCTCCGCAGTGCACTTCTCTCCGAGGGACGGGTTGGGCGTGGGTGAACAGCCGAGAAACAACACGAAGAGCACCGTCCAGCGCATGAGACCGACACTATTCCTAAGCTCAGTTCAGTTGATCACCGTTCTGACGCCAGCGCGCTTCGAGTGACGAGGGTGTGGAAAGCGCCCTGAGCTTCCAGAACGGCATCAACTCAACTGAGCTTGGCTGACGTGCGAGCGAAAACACGCGCCGCATGCCTGTGACGTGGCTAAACACCACGGACGTGACGTTGCTCGATCAGGTGGATCCCCGGCTGCAGCCACTGCTGCGTTCCGAGTGGGAGCGGAGGCGCAACGAACGCGTCGAGGCGCTCCCTTGCGACGTCACCGTGGTGCTCGCGGGTCATCGCGCGGCGGGCAAGACGCAGATGCTCCAGCCGGTGGCGAAGGCGCTGGGCCGTCACGGCGTGGATCTCGATGCCGAGCTGGTACGCCGTCATCAGACTCCGCTGCGCGAATGGCTGGAGAGTGACGAGCGCAGCTTCCGTGCATCAGAGCGTGACACGTTCCGCTCGTTGCCTTCGGGCCTGGTGGTGGCGGTGGGTGGTGGGTTTCTCTCGCTGCATTCCGAGCTGCTGCGCGGCTGCGTCGTGGTCGAGGTGCCGATCAGCTTCGAGACCTACGTCGAGCGCCTCAAGGCAGATCCCACTCGGCCGCGGTTGCGCCCCGAGCTGTCCATCGACGACGAGCTGCGCGAGGTCTACTCCGAGCGTGAGTACCGCCACGCCGCTGCGCGTCCGCTCTCGCTGATCGACTTCATGCTGCGCCTGGTGAAAGGGCGGCGGCCGCGAAGAGTGGTGACGCTGCCTCCGCAAGAGGCCGTCGAGGTCTTCGCGTGGAGAGCGCGGCACGCGGGGGCCGAGCTGCTCGAGGTGCGCACCGATCTTCATCCACCCGAGATCGAGCTGCTGCCGGCCTCGCGTGCGCTCCCGATCCTGGTGGCGAAGCGTGAGCGCCCCGTGCCCGATTCGTGGCGCACGCGCGCGGCGCTGATCGACGAGCCCCACGGTGGGAATGTGGATCCTTCCGCGCTGCGTTCGTTCCACGCTGATCGTCCGCTGCGCACGCAGGAAGCGATGGCGATCTGGGACGGCGTGGTCGCAGGTTCGCGCGTGAAACACGTGGAGCCGCTCGGCAGCCCGCGTGACTTCTCTCGGCTGCTCGACACGCAGTCGGCGCTGATCGAGCGCTTCGGGGTGGAGCACGTGACGGTGCTCGCCACCGGGCCCTATGCGCTCCCGTTCCGAGCGGTGCTCGCGCAGCGCAACGCGCTCGACTACCTCGCGCTCGATTCGACGTGGGCCGCGGCGGAAGGTCAGCGGTACCTGGCTGACGCGGTTCGTGAGGCGCGCTGCGGTCAAGCCGATGGCAAGACGCGCCGCCTCGGAATTCTCGGAGCGGGCCTCGCGCACTCGCGCAGTCCACGCCTTCACCAGCAGCCGTTCGATCGAATCGATCTCGGCACCGACGCGCCGCTCGATGAGTTGCTCGACGCGCTCCATCCGCACTACCGCGGCTTCGCGGTGACGAACCCGTTCAAGAAGCGCGTGGCGCAGATCTCCCAGGCCGAGTTGCCCGCGGTGAACACCCTCGTGCGCGCGGGGACCGGTTGGTACGCGGAGAACTCCGACGTGGCTGGTGCCGAGGCGACGCTGGAGGCGCTGAAGCCCGCGACGAAGGTGACGGTGCTCGGTGATGGCGGCGTGACGGCGGCGCTGCGCGTCGCGGCCACGAATCTTCAGCTCGAGCTCGAGGTGCTCACGCGCGCGCAGATCACGTCGCAGCCGATTCGTGGCGCAGTGGTGTGGACGTGGCCTGCCCTGGTGACCGTGCCTGAGTCCCTTCGTTTCGAGGGCGCGAAGGTCGCGGTGATCTCGTACGGAGCTCCCGCTCGATCGATCGTGAAGGAGATCGCAGCGCGCGGAGGCACGCCGCTGCGGCTCGGGCCCCGCTGGTTCATCGCGCAGGCGCGCAGGCAACGGACGATCTGGGAGTCAGCGTCATGAACACCTTCGGGCAGCTCTTTCGAGTGACGACGTTCGGCGAGAGCCACGGGCCTGCGATGGGCGCGGTGATCGATGGATGTCCCGCCGGCGTGCCGCTCACCACGGCGCACGTGCAGCGCGCGCTCGATCGTCGGAGGCCGGGTCAGTCTGCGGTCACCACCGCGCGGGCCGAGGCTGACCAGGTCGAGCTGCTCTCGGGGGTGTACGAAGAGAAGACGCTCGGCACTCCGATCGCGGCGGTGGTGCGCAACGTGGATCAGCGCAGCGCGGATTACGCGAAGTTGGCGACGGTCGATCGTCCTGGTCACGCCGATCGCGTGTGGCGCGAGCGCTTCAAGCATCGCGATCCGCGCGGTGGCGGGCGCACGAGTGGACGCGAGACGTTGTGCCGGGTGATCGGGGGCGCGGTCGCTGAGGCGCTGCTCGCGCGCGAGCTTCCGAACGTGAGCACGGTGGGCTGGGTTTCGCAGGTGGGGCCGTTGGTGCTCTCGGCGCCGTCGTCCCCTGTGACGCGCGCGCAAGTGGATGCGACGAGCGTGCGTTGTCCCGATGCGGCGCTCGCAGCGCAGATGGAGGCGCTGATCCTCGACGCGAAGGGGAAGGGCGACTCGCTGGGCGGCGTGGTGACCGTGCGCGTGGACGGATTGCCGGTGGGACTCGGCGAGCCGGTGTTTGGGAAGTTGAAGGCGCTGCTCGCGGGGGCGGTGAGCGGCATCGGCGCGGTGACCGGAGTGGTGTGGGGACCTGAAGATCTCGAAGCGCGGCTCAAGTTGCCGGGCACTCAGTTCCACTCGACGCGCGAGGTGTACGGGGGAATTCAGGGCGGCCTGTCGAATGGCGAGCCGATCATGATGCGGGTGTTGTTCAAGCCGCCGGCGACGCTGACGGATCACGCAAAGGCCGGCCGCCACGATCCGTGCATCCTGCCGAGGGCAGTCCCGGTCGTTGAATCGATGGTCTCCATGGTGCTGGCCGATCTCTGGCTGCACGTGCTCGCACATCCACACGCGCAATGACCTGCACCAAGTCGGAGCTGAAGGTCGCGAATTGTCTCCCTCTCCCTTCGGGCGAGGGTCGGGGTGAGGGTGAACCGCCTTGAAGAAGTCACGAGACACTTCAGGGCGCTTCGACACCTTGCTCGCGCGAGAGACAACCGCGCCAATCTTCGCGGTCGCCGACGAACGAGTTCTCAAACTCCATCCGCATGTTCGCCGCGCACTGGCGAAGACGAACGTCACGCTCGTCGAGCTGAAGGCGGGCGAGTCCGCGAAGTCGCTGAAGACGATCGAACGACTCACGAAGAAGGCGCTCACCCTCCCGCGCAAACTCACGCTCCTCGCGATCGGCGGAGGAACGATCGGCGACGTCGCCACGGTCTTCGCGCACGTCTTCAAGCGCGGAGTCGGCAAACTGATCCACGTCCCCACCACGCTCCTCGCAGCCGTCGACAGCAGCGTGGGAGGGAAGGGCGCAGTGAACGTCGCGGGCACGAAGAACGTGCTCGGCGTTTTCCACTTCGCTGACGAAGCGTGGCTCTGTCCCGAGCTGTTCACCACGCTCACTGACTCTCAGCGCCGCGAAGGCCGGATCGAAGCGTGGAAGATGGCGGTCACGCTCGATGCGAAGCGCTTCCAACAGTGGTCTCGCTCCGCGCCCGATGATCTCGAGCTCATCCGCACCTCGCGCGCGCTGAAGCACTCGCTGGTCGCAAAGGATCCCTTCGAGACGAAGGGCCTGCGCGTGGTGCTCAACTTCGGCCACACGCTCGGTCACGCGATCGAGTCGATGAGTCGCTATCGCGTGCGTCACGGTGAAGCGGTCGGCCTCGGAATGCTCTACGCGCTGGATGTTGGCGTGAAGCTCGGCGTCACTCCGCAGCAGGTGGCGAAGGAAGTCGAGCAGGCCTTGCCTCTTCCTCGAGGCGCTCGTGCGCAGCTCGCGAAGTGGCTGAAGCACGAGCGGGAGATTCGTGAGCTCGTTCGCGCCGACAAGAAGGAAGGGATGATTCTGCTTCGTCGCCCGGGTCGCTGGGTGATGACGAAGGGGATGCCTCTTTGAAGCCGCCGATCTCCAAGTCGGATGCTCAGCGGGCGCTCGTGCTCGCGGACATTCTTGGAATTCCGTTCGACAAGGTTCTCCCGAGTGGAGAGGCGCTCCCTCGCGACGTCGAAGTCCTGCGAGACGGCCTTCTTTCCCTCTCCCTGCGAAGCGGGGAGAGGGGCAGGGGAGAGGGGCGGCGCATCGACTGCCACGATGGCGGCGCTCCATTCCGGTTTCTGCTGACGCAGGCCGCGGTGCAGCCGGGGCTTCGAACGGAGTTCGTCGGTACTCAGCGGCTCGGTGAACGGCCGCACGCGCCGCTGATCGCAGCTCTTCGCGCGATTCCTGGGCTGAAGATCACGGAAGGAACTCCGTGGCCCGTGATCGTCGAGGCTCCGTCTGAGATCAGTGGGCCGATCTCGTTTTCCGTGACCGGTGTCGAGAGCTCTCAGTTCGCTTCGAGTCTCTTGCTCGGCGCGGCGCGGCTTGCGGCTCGCGGTGTGAAGGCGAGTGTTCGTGTTGATGGCGCGATGACGAGTGAGGGGTACTTCGCGCTCACTCGGAAGTGGATCGAGCGAGTTGGTTTTGTTTTTGAGGACACTGGGCATGCCCTCACCCCGACCCTCTCCCGCGGGGAGAGGGAGATACCTGCGATCCCCGGGGACTGGTCTTCTCTGGGCTACCTGCTTGCTCTGTCATGGGCGAGTGGCGCGAAGGTCGAGCGGATTGCGTTCGGTACGGGTCACCCCGACGAGGCGATCGTCGACCACCTTCGAAGCGTGGGGCTGCAAGTCGCCCCTCACCCCGCCTTGCAGGGAGAGGGAGTCAGGGGGCTCGATGTGGATTGCGAGCAGTGCCCCGACTCGATCCCGACGCTCGCTGCGATCGCCACGAAGCTGCCGGCCCCGTCGATCTTCGGGCGCACCGGCATTCTCCGTCACAAGGAGAGCGATCGCCTCGCGGGCATTCGTGAGCTCATCCCTTCCACCGAGATGACCGGTGACACCCTGACCGTCCGGCCCGTCTCTATGAGCGCGTTCCGCTTCGACGCGCACGACGATCACCGCCTCGCGATGTCGGCCGCGGTGCTCGCCCGTCTTCACGATGTGAAGCTCACGCTTCGCGGCATGAACTGCGTGAAGAAGAGCTTCCCGTCGTTCTGGACCGAAGCAGCTCAAGCAGGTCTTCAGGTGGAGGAGTGGAGATGAAGGCGTACGACGCCATCGTGGTGGGCAGTGGACCGAACGGACTCGCGGCCGCCGTCGCGCTCGCTCGCGCGGGTCACTCGGTGAAGGTCTTCGAAGGACAGTCGACCTTCGGCGGAGGCGCGCGCACGTTGCCCCTCACGCTGCCTGGCTTTCAGCACGACATCTGCTCGGCGATTCACCCGATGGCGATGGGCTCTCCGTTCTTCGAGGAGCTCGAGCTGACGAAGCATGGCGTCGAGTTCGTTCACTCGCCCTATGCGCTCGCGCACCCCCTCGGAAACAAGGCCGCGGTGCTCGAGCGAGGAGTGGAGGCCACCGCCGCACGACTCGGCCCTGACCAGAAGGCCTGGCTCTCGGTGTTCAAGCCGCTCGCGCGCGACTTCGACGTGCTGAAGCGCTTCATGTACTACCCGGCCACCAAGCCGCCGCTGAACGCGCCGATCGCCGCCGCGAACTTCGGCATCAAGGCCATTCAAAGCGCGTACTGGTTCGCCGAAGAGAACTTCGAAACCCGCGAGGCGAAGGCGCTCCTTGCGGGGTGCGCGGCGCACAGCTTCAGCGCGCTCAATGAACCGTTCACCAACGCGTTCGCCATGTTGCTCGCGGTCTCGGGCCAGGTGCTCGGCTGGCCGCTGGTCCGCGGCGGCTCGCAGAAGATCATCGACGCGTTGCTCGCGCTGCTGCTCCGCAATGGCGGCGAGGTGGAGCGCGATCGTCCGATCACTTCGCTCTCCGAGCTCCCCGACTCGAAGCTCGTGCTCTTCGACACGCACGCGCACGTGGTCGAGCGCATCTGCGGCGACGCGTTGCCGAGCTGGTACCGCGCGCTGCTCACGAAGTTCTTCAAGGCGGGTCCCGGGGTCTTCAAGCTCGACTACGCGCTCTCCGCTCCGATGCCGTGGCTGGCGAAGGAGTGCCTGGGTGCTGCAACGCTGCACCTCGGCGGCACGCTGCCCGAGGTGGCCGAATCAGAAGCGCAGTTGGCGAGAGGTGAAGTCCCTCGGAAGCCCTATGTGCTCGTCGCGCAGCAGAGTCTGTTCGATGACTCGCGCGCGCCCGCGGGACAACACACGCTCTGGGCGTACTGCCACGTGCCGAACGGCTGCGACGTCGATGCGACCGCGCAGATCGAAGCGCAGCTCGAGCGCTACGCGCCGGGCTTCCAGAAGCTCGTGCTCGCGAAGACCGCCAAGCGCACCTCGCACATGGAGCAGACGAACGCGGCCTACGTCGGCGGCGACATCGCGGGCGGCGCGGTGGAAGGTCTGCAGATCGTGATGCGTCCTGCTCCGGGGTTCTCGTACTCCACGCCGAATCCGCGGCTGATGTTGTGCGGCGCCTCCACTCCGCCTGGCCCCGCGGTGCACGGCATGTGCGGCTACTGGGCAGCGCAGGCCGCGCTGAGAAAGCTCCGGGGATGAGAGTTCTGCTGGTGGGGCTGCTCTGCGCTTCGCACGCGTGGGCCATCGATGACTGCGTGGCGGGCGACAAACCGGTGAACTTGAACAACGGCGCGAGCACCGAGAACTACACCGGCCTCGTGCGTTGCTTCGACCGCGACACGAAAGAAGAGACGCGCTCGATGACGTACCTGCGCGGCAAGTTGAACGGCCGCGAGAAGCGCAAGTGGGCCGGTGGCATGGCGATCGAGCAGGAGTACCGCGACGACAAACGCCACGGCGAGTTCCGCAAGTACGAGAACGGTCAGCTGGTCGAGGTCTCGCACTACGTCGACGATCGCGAGCTGGGAGAAGGCCTGCGCTACTCGAACGGAAAGCTCACGAGGAAGATCGATCGGCGCGAGCCGGACTCAGCGAGCACGTGGCAGAACTTTGATGAAGCTGGCCGCTTGAGCGAAGCCGGCTGTGGATTGCAGAGCTCGTGGCCCGCGGGGATCAGGGACTGCAAGTGGAGCGGCCCGTCACCGCTCGTCTTCTTTCATCCCAACGGCCAGAAGCGTGAAGTGGCTGAGCTGCGCGATGGCCTGCGCCAGGGACTCACCACGACGTTCGATCGCGATGGCGTGAAAGATGGTGAGGAGCGCTACACGAAGGGACTGCGCGACGGACTCTTCATCGACTTCGAGAAGGGCAAGCCGCGGCGCTCGGCGAACTACGCGCTCGGTGAGAAGGACGGAGAAGAGACAGAGTACTTCTCCGACGGCGGGAAGAAGAAGGTCACCGTGTGGAAGGCGAAGTACGCGGTGCGGGTGACGGAGTATTTCCAGAACGGCTCGAAGAAGCTCGAGCGCGTGCGCGATGGGAAGCAGGAGATCATCTCCGAGTTCGACGACGACGGCCGGCTCAGCGAGCGCGAGGTGCTCGTTGATCGAGAGCGTCACGGATTGCACGAGCGATTCTTGCCCGACGGAGGAGCGCTGCTTCGCGAGTCCTACGTCGAGGGAGATCTGCAGGGTCGACGCCAGTCCTGGTTCGAGAACGGCAAGCCTGAAGAAGACTCGCAATGGGAAAAGGGTCACGTCACCGCGCGCAAGCGCTGGGAGCCCGACGGCGGCCTCGTAGAAGACGAAGAGTTCTACGAAGACGGCTCGCGAAAGAAGAAGCGATGAAGGTCGGCTCGCGCGAGTGGGGTCGCAAGACGGGAGGCGCTTTGGGTTTCGCCGATCGTCTCGCCTTCGCCGCGCAGAGCGTGGAGGCGGTGCTGCTCGCGCGGACCGCGAAGTATCGGCGCCGCTTCGAGAGGGGCATGCCGCGCAAGGTCGCGCTCCCGCGAATTCCCGAGTCGCCTGCGCATCGAGCGGCGATCGCGTTCTGCGAATCAGTGAGCGAGCCGTACCTGGTCAATCACTGTCACCGCACGCTCGTGTGGGCCACCGTGCTCTCGCAGCGCGACGGCCTCGAGTACGACGCTGAGCTCCTCGCGGTGTCCTGCATGCTGCACGATCTCGGGCTCGCGAAGCCGATTCGCGAGAGGCGCACTGAGCCGTGCTTCGCGATCGCGGGCGCGGAAGAAGCGGCGGACTTCGCGTCAAGAGAGCTCGAGTGGAATGACTCGCGCTGCCATCAGCTCGCTGAAGCGATCTCGCTTCATCTCAATCTCGTGGTGACGAGGTCGGAGGGGATCGAGGCGCATCTGCTCCAGGCTGGTGCCGGACTCGATGTGCTGGGCGTGCGGATGAACCACGTGCCTCACGGACTTCGAGACCAGGTGCTCACGAATTACCCGCGCCACTCGCAGAACTCGAAACTCGCTGAAGTGTGTGCGCACGAGGCTGAGCGTCATCCGCGCTCACGGATCGGCTTTACGTTTCGACACTTTGGCGCGCGTGAACGCGTTGAACGCTGCCCTCTCGAGTCCACGTAGATCGAATTTCCAGGTGGCGCGTGAAAGGGCTCCGGAGCCCTCATGCGCACACTCATCCGCAGCGTCCTCGTCGTGGTGCTGTTCGCTGTCCCCGCCCTCGCGCAGAACCTCGGCGACGCGAAGATGGAGCGCGCCAACAAGGCCGCCTCCACCGTGGTTCGCGAACGCATGGCGCAGGAGCGGCCCGCTGACGCGAAGCTGCTCCAGAACGTCGAGTCGGCCGACATCGTGGTGGTGCGCGGCGAGTACGACCGGGTGGAGGACGTGCTCCAGACGCTCAGCATCAAGCACACCGTCGTGGATCCGAGTCAGGTCTCGCAGCTCAAGCTCAACGCCAAGCAGTTGCTGATCGTCGACTGTCCCGGAAATCTCGACGACGCGGGCATCGAGCGCGTGCGCAAGTTCGTCAACGCGGGCGGGTATCTCTACACCACCGACTGGGCGCTCCTCGAGGTGATCCAGAAGGCCTTCCCCGGCTACGTGGAGTTCAACGGCCAGGCGACCGGCAACGACGTCGTCGCGGTGCAGGTGAAGCAGAGCGACAACAACCTGCTCAAGCACCTCACCCTCTCGAAGGAGGATCCGAAGTGGTGGCTCGAAGGCTCGAGCTATCCGATTCGCATCCTCAACAAGGACAAGGTCGACGTGCTGATCACCAGCCGCGAGATGAAGACGAAGTATGGAGACGCGCCCATCGCGATCCACTTCCGCTACGGCGACGGCCAGGTGCTTCACATCGCGAGTCACTTCTATCTGCAGCAAAACCAGACGCGCACGATGGCTGATGCGAAGAAGAGCTCTTCGTTCATTCAGGAAGACACGGCGCTCTCCGCGGGCACCAAGAAGGCGCTCGAGGGCAAGGTCGAGTTCTCCGATGATGTCGTCGCTGGTGACTTGAGCTCCGCGTACGCCGCGCAGCAGATGACCTCGAACATCGTCGTCGAACGGAAGAAGGATCAAAGCCGCATCGACGGGCTCTACGGGAAGACGATCAAGGCCGCGCCGCCTGCACCGCCGAAGGGCGGCCCGGCGCTCGGTGTCGGCACGCGCGTGAAGGAGCTCGAACGCAAGGGCGATGAGGTGAAGGTGCGCACCATGGAAGGCGAGGAGCGCTGGGTTCCCGCGAGCAGCCTCTGACCTCAGCCGACGTCAGCGGCGAAGTCGGAAAATGTGTCTGTAAAAGATCTTGGAATTGAGATCGGCGCACTCCACTGGAGTGCCCAGGCGCAGCCAGTGCCCTCAGGACAGCGCCGCAAGTTGGCGGATCGAAACGGGTTACCGATCAGGCCCACTGCTTGCTCAGTGCGGCTGCCCATGACCACCGCGACCTACGAAGTTCCGAGCCCTCTGGAGCGCCTCCTCGCCGATCAGCGCGTTCGTATCGGCGGTCTGATCGCTGGCGCCCTCGTGATTCTCGTCTCGCTCATCGTCGGCAACCTCGCCCAGGAGCCCTCGCGCTCGCGTGCGACCAGGGCCGTCGCGGTGCTGCCGGAGCAGCCGCTGAACGTGCCCGTGCTTCGCTCGTGGCCGTACGCTCGGGAGACGCCGGCGATCGTTCAGACCGTCCGCGCGCCCGGAGCGAAAGTGGTGCGTCGCGGCCGATAATCGCGCAACTTCAAGTGGCGTTGAACGCC
>CBIHPJ010000295.1:0-10283 GCA_966211295.1 uncultured Myxococcales bacterium
CCATGCCCGGGAGGTACGCGATGAACTCATCACCACCGAAGCGCGTGGCGATGCCGCGCGTGCCGAGGACCTCGGCGAGCAACTTGCCCACGCGACCGATCGTGAACGCGCCCATCGCGTGACCGTGCGTGTCGTTGATCGCCTTCAGGCCATCGAGATCGAGCACGAGCAGACCCAGCGGAGCCTGCTTGCTCGCGGCCGTGCGCAGGGCATCCTCGAGCGAGGCCTGGAATCTCCGGTACGCGAGCAGCCCCGTGAGCGAATCAATCGACAACATCGCGTCGACCTGCGCGTGAAAGGCCGCGTCGATCGCGTCGGCGAGCGTGAAGCGCAGCACGGTCTGGGAGATCGCGATCTTGTCTCCGTCACGAAGCGGGAACACGCCCTTCACCTTCTTCCCGTTCACCGTGGTGCCGTTCTTCGAGCCGAGATCGCGCAGGTGGTAGCTCACCTCGCCGCCCGTCTCTTCCAACGCTTCGATGATCGCGTGCTGCTTCGACGCCCCGGGATCCATGAGCGTGAGCTCAGCGGTCGGTTCGCGACCAATCACCGCACGAGTCACGATCTTCGCGTGCGCGCCGAGATCCGCCTCGGATCCTTGCACCACGACCACCGTCGCTTGCGGCTGCTCGCCCGACTTGGCAGACGGCTTCTGAATCGCTGTCTGCAGCGTGTCAGAGAGCGGATTGCGATCCGGGGGACTCATCACCTCAAGGATGCCACTGCCTTAGGCCTGAGTCTCAAACCAAGAGGGGAGGCGGCAAAATCGTGGGCTCGATAAAGAGGTGCGCATGAATTTCCGCGCGATGATCTTTCCGGCCCCTCCAGCCACCCCGGCTTCGGTAGGTCTGCTCGTGCTCCGCGGCTTCGCGGGAATCGCGATGGCCACGCACGGCTGGGGAAAGATCCAGGACCCGTTTCACTGGCTCGACAAAGCCGAGCATCCGCCCCCGGGGATCTTCCAGTTCCTCGCCGCGTTCTCGGAGTTCTTCGGCGGATTGGCGTTGATCATCGGGCTGCTCTCGGTGCTCGCGTCGTTCGGGATCATCTGCACGATGCTGGTCGCCATCGAGCACCACGTGACCAAGGGCGATCCGTTCGGGAAGTGGGAACTCGCCGCGGCCTACCTATGCATCAACGTCCTGCTGCTGCTCGCGGGGCCCGGACGGCTCTCGCTCGACTCGCTCATTCGCTCTCGGTTCGTTGGGCCTGAGGACTCAAGAGGGCCATGAGCTCCTTCATGTCGAGCTTGCCCGCCTTGCTCTTCCCGCTCAGCACGCTCTCGATCAGCGCGCGTTTGCGAGCGTGCAGCGAGAGCATCTGCTCCTCGACGGTGCCCATGGAGATGAGCCGGTAGATCGTCACCGGTCTCGTCTGTCCGAGTCGATGGGCGCGATCGCTCGCTTGATCCTCGACCGCCGGGTTCCACCAGGGATCCAGAAGGATCACGTTCGTCGCGGCCGTGAGGTTCAAGCCCACTCCGCCCGCCTTGAGTGAGAGCAGGAAGATCGGCGCGCTGCCTTCCTGGAACTCGCGCACGCGCTGCTCGCGGACCTTCGGAGTCAGGCTGCCGTCGAGCTCGACGTAGCTGATGCGCCGCGCGTCGAGCGCCTCTCGTACGAGCGCGAGGTGCGAGGTGAACTGGCTGAACACCAACGCGCGCTGCCCCTCGGCGCGGAGCTCGTCGATCAGCTCGAGCAACCGCTTCAGCTTCGAAGACACCAACTCGGAGTGCGGCACGTGCAGGCGTGGGTGCGAGGCCACCAGGCGCAGTCGCGTGAGCATCGCGAGCACCTGCAGGCGGCGCTCCTGCTCCTTCATGATGCGCGTGGGCGTCTCGAGATCGGAGAGCGCGGCGAGGCGCGTGTCCTCGTAGAGCTCCCACTCGGCGGAGGAGAGCACCACGGGCACGTTGACCTCGGTGCGCGGCGGGAGCTCCTTCTCGACCTCGGCCTTGGTGCGGCGGAGCAGGAACGGCTCGATGATGCGCGCGAGCGCAGGTCCCGCGGTCGGATCCGTGCCCGACTCGATCGACATCGCGAAACGAACGCGGAAGATCTCCCAGTCACCGAGCAGCGGCGGGTACACGAGCGCGAAGAGCGCCCACAGCTCGCCGAGGTGGTTCTCGAGCGGAGTGCCGGAGAGCGCGACGCGGAACTCCGCCTTGAGCGCCTTCGCGGCGGCGAAGCGCTGGGTCTGCGCGTTCTTGAGGTTCTGCGCTTCGTCGAACACCACCGTGGCGAACTTGCGGCTCGAGAGCTGCCTCGCGTCGCGCACGAGGAGTCCGTAGCTGACGACGAGCACGTCTCCGGGGCCGAGCTTCTGCGCACGATCCTGGAGCTCTCCGTAGAGGTGCAGCTTCAGTGATGGAGCGAAGCGCGCGGCTTCATTCTTCCAGTTGAACGCGACGGAGGTGGGCGCGACGACGAGCTGAGGACCGAGCTTCGCGCGCGAGAGCAGGAAGGTGAGCGCCTGCACCGTCTTGCCCAGCCCCATGTCGTCGGCGAGCACTGCTCCGGCACCCATCGCAGCGAGACGCGAGAGCCACTGGTAACCCTCGAGTTGGTACGGCCGGAGCTTCGCCTTGAGCCCGCGCGGCAACTTCGGATCGAGCTCCTTCGCCTTCTCGATGCGTTCGGCTTGCGCTCGCCACTCGGACTCGCCGTCGAGCTCGGATCCCGCGGACTCGAGCGCGCGCAGTGCCTCCAGCGCAGCGGGCCCGAACTTCAGTCCGTCCTGCGTGCTGTGCACGTGATCGGAGAGCCGCTCGAGGTGACGTCGCAGCACGTCGTTCAACTCGACGTACGTGTGCGCCTGCACCTGCACCCACTTCGCTTTTCGTCGCGCCGCTTCGAGCAGTCGCGCGAGCTCGACGCGTTCGCCTTCGACGCTCAATTCACCGAGCACTCCGAACCAGTCGAGGTCGTTGCGCACGGTGACCTTCAGCGCGCGCGGCCCAGTGGCACCGAGGCTGCGGAGCGGATGACCGACCCATTCCAGTTCCGGAGGTGACGAGCGACGCGCACAGGCATCGAGCAGCGCGAGGACGTCGGGGACGCGCTCGAAGCGGAAGTGGAAGGGATTGAGCTGCGGCTCTGCGTTCGCCATCGGCAGCTCGCCGAGCAGCGCGCTCGCGAACGCGGCTTCGGCGCGAAGATCGCGCACGGCGTGAACGGCCTTCTCTCCGCGGCGCAGGTGCACGTCGCGTCCGCCTTCGCCGGGCAGATTCGCGGGGCCATCGGGTAGCGGACGGATTCGCAGTTCGACTTCGACGGCGCCCAGCTTCTGCGGCTCGATTCGCAGCACCGGAATCATCGTGGGCGGTACCGACTCGCCGACGATGCTGCGAGGCATGGCGACCGGAATCCGCTGCGACCACTTCGAGAGCGACTCGAGCAGCGCCGCGTGACTCTCGGGAGGGAAGAGCGCGTCGTCTTTCTGCAGCACCATCAACAGCCCGCGCAATTCGGGCTTCACCTCGAGGAGCGTCAGTCGGCGCGGTCCTTCGTCCCAGAGGAAGAGCAGCTCGTCCTCGCGCGACTTGCGAACGCGGTCGGCGAGGTACGGTGGCAACGCAGCGCCTTCGAGTCCCGCACTGACTTTGACGGAGCCGTGCCGCTCCTCCGCGACCAGTCCGACCTGCGCCTTCTCGATCTGCACCTGCAGCTCCGACTGAGTGAGCACCCTCGGATGATCAATGAGCGACAGCAGCAGAGCCCGAGACGCTGGCTCACCAGGCTCCGAAAGCAGCGGAGCAACGCGAGCATCGATCGCAGGCAACTCGTAGCTGAGCAGCTCTCTCCTGGTCAGCTCGCGTTCATCAATCCAGGCAGTGACCCGGACCTCGTCGTCCAGAACGCTCAGGCGCCAGGACACCTCGACGGCACTCGCTGCCGGCGCCGCAACCTTCAGCGCATCATCGAGTCTGCTCAGCGTGCGCTGCCAACCCGGCTTCGCGAGTTCCTCGAGCTCGTCATCCTTCGCGTTGCGCAGCCAGAGCAGCGACGTGTCGATCGCCGCGAGCACGTGTACGCAGGGACTGTTTCCGCACGAGCACTCGAAGTTGAGCGAGCCAGAGAGCAGGTTGAGCTTCACCTCGGCTCTTCCAAATCCGCCGCCCGAACGCAGCGCCTGCTCCGTCGGCAACAGATCCTTGAAGCGAAACCCCGGCAGCGCGCGATCGACCGTCACGTCCTCGAGCCGCAGCGCATCGTTCAGTCGCGGCGCGACCGAGGGAGGAACGCGCTTCCTCAACTCCATCAAGCGCGAGTGCACCTCGTGCGCTCGACCGTCGCGCTCTGACTTGATGCGCTCAGGAACTTCAGCGCGCGCCTGCTCGGCGTTCTGCTTCTCGGTCTCGATGAACTGCTCGACGAGCCCGGGAAGAACTTCACGAAGCGGCGAAGAAGGAGCGAGCCACTCCTTCGAACGGGCGAGCTGGTCGGCGCTGGCGAGATCGATCATCCGCCTGCGCGCGCCGAGGCTGCGCAGTTGTTTCCACAGCGAAGGATCGACCCCGGGTGCGACCGACTCGAGGTTGAAGCGAGCGACGTGCGAGAGCCCTTGCTCCTCGAGCCACGCGAACAGCGCTGCGCGCGTCTCGAAGTTCATCGCTCAGTTGATGGCCGGCGTACCGCCCGAAGCCCACGGAATGTTGGACATCCGCGAGAGCCCGGTGGCCATCGCGCAGACCTGATCCTTCGCGTCGAGGATGCTGGCGGAAGCGAAGACCAGCGTGCCTCCAGCGCGAGTGACGTGCGCGCGAGCGACCACGCGATCACCTCGCACCGCGTGCATGAAGTTGAGGGAGATCTGTACGGTCGCCGAACGCCGCGTCGGATCCACCAGCGCCGGCGCGCAGCCGATCACCAGGTCGAACATCGCCGCGAGGATGCCACCATTCACCGCGTCGCTGCCGAGCCCACCGCGCTGCTCGGGCCGCACGGGATCGAGCACCACCTCCACCGTGTCCTGATCGGGGAAGCTCACCTTCATTCCGAAGTGCGAGAGGGTGAGGCTCTCATTGAAAGCCTGAGAGTAGCGGGACAGCTGTTCCAACGTCGGTCTCGGGGGCGCCACGGCGCGGCCTTATTATATGGGTGCGATGAACTACAGGCGTTTGGGCAAGACGGGTCTCAAGGTCAGCGAGCTCTCGCTCGGCTCGTGGGTCACCTACGGCGGGCAGGTCGGCGACGAAGCGGCGAAGGTCTGCATGGTCGCGGCCTACGACGCGGGCGTGAACTTCTTCGACGGCGCCGAGGTGTACGCGAAGGGTGAAGCCGAACGTTCGATGGGGCGCGTGCTCAAGCAGACGCAGTGGCGGCGCGAGTCGCTGGTGCTCTCCACGAAGATCTTCTGGGGCGGAGACGGGCCGAACGACGTGGGCCTCTCGCACAAGCACGTGATGGAGGGCTTCCACGCCGCGCTCAAGCGCTGGCAGGTCGACTACCTCGATCTCGCGTTCTGCCACCGCCCTGATCCGAACACGCCGATCGAGGAGACGGTGCGCGCGTTCGACATCCTCATCAAGCAGGGAAAGCTCTTCTACTGGGGCACCAGCGAGTGGAGCGCGCCCGACATCATCACCGCGATCAAGGTCGCGCGTGAGCACGGGCTCACTCCGCCGGTGATGGAGCAGCCGCAATACTCGCTGCTCGCGCGCCAGCGTTTCGAGGTCGAGTACGAGAAGGTCTTCAGCGACTACGGCTACGGCTCGACGATTTGGAGCCCGCTCGCGTCAGGCGTTTTGTCCGGCAAGTACGACGGCGGCATCCCCGAGGGCTCGCGCTTCGCTCAGCAGCAGTACTCGTGGCTCAAGGACAAGATGGTCACGCCCGAGGTGATCGCGAAGGTGAAGCAGCTCGAGCCGATCGCGAAGGAGCTCGGGGTGACGCGCGCGCAGCTGGCGATCGCGTGGTGTCTCAAGAATCCGAACGTCTCCACGGTGATCACCGGCGCGACGCGGGCAGAGCAGGTGACGGAGAACATGAAGGCGCTCGCCGTGGTCGAGAAGCTCACTCCCGAGCTGATGACGAAGATCTCAAATCTCTTCCCCATCTAGCTCCCTCGCCCTGCGAAGCGGGGAGAGGGTCGGGGTGAGCGGCGAGAGTTGCCCGAGCGAATTGCCCAGCGCTTTGACAAATCGGCTCTCGAGCACCTCCCCGCCGCCCCCGAGAACAATTCATGACCACGTACTCGGTTCGCGCAGGCGACACGCTCTCCGCCATCGCCTCGAAGTTCCGCACCTCCGTGTCCGCGTTGGTGAAGACGAACCACCTCGAGAATCCGAACTTGATCATGGTCGGTCAGCGGCTCGAGGTGGCGAGCCGCTTCGAGCCTGCGGCTCCGAAGCCGAAGGCTCAGGTCTCTGCGCCGAAGCCGCCGGCCGCAGCAAAGAGCACCGCTGCGGGGATCCCCAGCAACTCGCGAGTCGCGGTGATCGGTGACAGCCACACCGCCGGCACCTTCGGCAGCTCACTCAAAGCGCGCCTCACCGATTACCTCCGCAAGGGCGGGGGCAAGCTCACCAGCTTCACCGGAATTCCCTCCGCGAGCGTCTCCCAGTTCCTCGAGGGCGGCACCACGCAAGCCGGCTCGCAGACCTTCCGCGTCCCCAGCCTCGCCAGCATCCTCGCGAAGAAGCCGAAGGTGCTCACCGTCGCGCTGGGCACGAACATGCTCTTCAACTCGAAAGAGGCGAACAAGTCGCAGATCCGCAAGCTGCTCGCGAAGGCTGACGCCGCGGGCACGAAGGTGGTCTGGGTCGGCCCGCCCGACGTGCGCGGCTTCTCTGGTGAGCTGGCTGGCGGCGCGCCGGAGCAGCGCTTCTACGACGCGCTCCGCGAAGTGAATCAGCTCCGCAAGCAGCAGGGCCGCAAGCCGATGACCATCATCGACTCACGCCCCGCGACTCAAGAAGCCAACACGATGGACGGCGTGCACTTCGGCGGAAACGCCGCGCGCACGTGGGCTCGCGACGTCTTCCAGCGCGCGACGCGGTGACCACAGCTGAGTCGGGGTCGCCAAACACGGTGAGCCCATTCGGCCGTGACCTGCGGTTCGCGCCGGGTGATCGCCCGATGCTCAATCACCGACTGGTTTGCATTCCTTGCTCGCTTCGCGCGTGTTCGATCGATCCGCGATCGGCGGCGCGGAGGGGAACGGAAGCAAGCCATGACCCAGACCACCGTTACACCTTCCGGGCAGCGACCACGACCGTCCGCGCCTCGACAAACCACCAACTCCACCATCCGCCCGTTTCGCCCGAGCGCTTCGGACGGCGAGCTGGCCGATCTCCGAAGGCGCGTCGAGGCCACGCGCTTTCCGGAGCGGGAAACGGTCAACGACCAATCTCAGGGAGTGCCGCTCGCTACCATTCAGAAGCTCGCGCGGTATTGGGCGACCGATTACGACTGGCGCAAGTGCGAGGCTCGGCTGAACGCCCTGCCGCAGTTCATCACCGAGATCGATGGGCTGGACATTCACTTCGTCCACGTGCGCTCGAAGCACAAGAACGCGCTGCCGCTGATCGTCACGCACGGCTGGCCTGGCTCGATCGTCGAGCAGCTGAAGATCGTCGAGCCGCTCACGAACCCTGAGAACCCGGCAGACGCCTTCGACCTCGTCATTCCGTCGATGCCTGGCTACGGATACTCCGGCAAGCCAACCAAGCGGGGCTGGGGCCCACGCCGCATTGCCCGCGCGTGGCTCGAGCTCATGAAGCGCCTCGGCTACCAACGCTTCGTTGCCCAGGGCGGTGACTGGGGCGCGATCGTCACCGAGATGATGGCTTTGCAGGGGGCCCCGGAGTTGATCGGCATTCACGTCAACATGCCCGGTGCATTCCCGGCCGAGATCGACAAGGCAGTTCAGGCCGGCAGCCCGCTCCCCGCGAATCTCTCGGACGAAGAGAAGGTCGCGTGCGAGCAGTTGTCCTTCTTCTACAAGCACGTCTACTACGCATACCTTCAGGCCGACCGTCCGCAGACACTGACGGCCCTGGCGGACTCGCCAGTCGGAATGGCCGCCTTCCTCCTCGATCACGATGCGAAGAGCCTCGCGATGATCGCGCGGTCCTTCGATGGGCAGAAGGAGGGGCTCTCGCGGGACGATGTCCTCGATAACTGCACGCTCTTCTGGCTCACGAACACGGCGATCT
Source organism: uncultured Myxococcales bacterium (assembly GCA_966211295.1). Taxonomy (GTDB): domain Bacteria; phylum Myxococcota; class Myxococcia; order Myxococcales; family Myxococcaceae; genus Archangium_A. The sequence goes on from CBIHPJ010000295.1 coordinate 8,159, forward strand.
CCGCCGCGCGCCTCTACGGGGAAAATACGGATCCCTTCTTCACCGCCAAGGGCATCACCATTCCCGTCGCGGTGAGCATCTTCCCTGACGAGCTGTACACCATGCCGAAGAGCTGGGCCGAGCGCGCGTTCCCGAAGCTCATTCACTACAACAGGCTCGACAAGGGCGGACACTTCGCCGCCTGGGAACAGCCCGAGCTGTTCGTGAATGAGCTCCGCAACGGCTTCCGAACGCTTCGGTAGTCGCATGCCTCAAGGCGCGTCGAGCGCGAGCCAGCGAATGTCCGAGCGGGTCTGAAAGACGTGGAAGCCGAACGCGCCGATCGTTCCCGCATCGGGCTGCTGCTGCGGACCGGAGATCGTGAACTGGCGTTGCTCCTGCGGCAGCATCTTGAACTGCTCGCTCGGCACGCCGCTGATCGAGAAACCGTTCGGCGTCCAGCTGGTGAGCCGCACGCCATCGACGGTGCAGTCGGTGTCTCCGCTGTTGGTGAGGCTCACCATTCCCTCGACCCCGCCATCAGCGAGCGGCTGCAGCGCGACCCGATCCGCCGGCAGCACTTCCATCTGGCACGGAGGCATGAAAACCGAACGCGTGGTGAGCGGCACGGTGACGGTGTCGACGTTGGACTTCAGGTGGAAGTCGAAGGCGCGAGGCCCGAGCGACTTCGGAGTGATTCGAATCGAGAACTGCGTCGACTCGTTCTCTCCCAGGACCGGATTCGGCCCGTTGATCTCGACGTCGTCGAGCGCCGAGCTGCTCCCCAGGAAGAGTCCTTCGATGATCAGCGCCGGCGCGCTCGGATCACCCGAGTTGCCCGCGTTGCGAATGCGCACGAGGCGATCCACGAAACCTTTCGGCGCGGAGCTCAGATCCATCGCGACGGTGGGAATGTCGATCGTCGCCGGAATCACCTCTACTCGCGGAGTCGAGGGGATCAGCTCGATCTGAATCCGGAAGGTTTCGAAAGCGCTGAAGACATCCACACCTGCGCTGAGTCGTTGCCAGGTCTCCATGCGCGCGGTCACCTGCACGCGGAGCGAGCCGCCAGCGGGGATCTGACGCCCTTCCGGCAGCGAGACCGTGATGGGCCCCATGGAAAGGACGTCCAGATTGAGCGGCACGCGTCGCCCGTTCTCGATGAACACGTCGCGCGTTTGGGTCTCGCCCTTGCTCAGCACGAACTCCATGCGTGACGCGTTGGCGCGCAACACGCCGCTGCCCAGGCCGCGCAAGGGCACCGTCACCGCGCAGGCACCATCCTCTGAGCTCATCACCAGCTCTTCGTGGTGCAGCAGTCCATCGGTCGGACCGAAGAAGACATCGATGGGCGTGCTCGCATTCGCGGGGAGAAACACCTGAGCCCTGGGAGTCACCTCGAACGGAGGCGAGACCGGCAAGATCGTCAACTGCTGATGAGTGGCGAGTCCATTGCGCAGGACAATCGTCTTCGAGATTCCGCGTCTCACCTCGACCTCGCCGAAATCGATGCTGCCCGGGTCGGTCGAACAGCGCGGTCCGGAGTCCGCACAGCCAACGAGCGCGAGGAGAATCAGTGCCCTCACGGTGCCTCGATGGGAAGCGTCTGCGGATCTGCGTACGTTTGAAACACCTGGTACCGCAGTCCACCGATCACCCCGGCGTCAGGCTGTCTCGGCCCCGCGATGGTGATCTCCTGCTGCGCGCCCGGCAGCACCCTGAACTGCTGGTTCTCGACACCTCCGAGCGAGAACGTCTCGGGCGTCGCGAAGCTCAACGTCACTCCATCGACCGTGCACGCGTAGGTGCCGACATTTTCGAAACTCACGTTCCCCTCGAGCCCGCCGTCTGGAACTTCGTGCAGCACGAGCCGATCCGCCGGTGAGACCGTCATCCTGCAAGGAGGGAGCATCGCGGCGCGCGTGGTGATCGGCACGGCCAGACCACCCGTGCTGGTCGACAGCGCGAACTCGGTGCGCCGCGGCCCCGTGCCCTGCGGAATGATCGTCACCGAGATCTCCATCGAATCGCCCTCACCGAGTTGCGTGAAGGGCACTGGGCTGATCCTGAAATCGTCGAAGGTCTCTCTGTTCCCGATTCCGAACCCCGTCACCTCGAGCGGTGGCGCGGAGAGATCGCCCGAGTT
>CBIHPJ010000296.1:0-10224 GCA_966211295.1 uncultured Myxococcales bacterium
GAGCTATGGTGCAGTCACCTTGCGCAAACACACTCTCGCCGCAGCGCTCTGTCTCGGTATCGCCGCCACGCTCGGCATGTGCAGCTGCATCCATTTTCCCTCCTACCGCTCGCTGATCTCACCGGGCGCGTCGGGACGCGATGGAAGGATCGTGTTCCGCGACGCCGCGGTCTTCACAGCTACGTCGACGGAGATGCTGGAGCATCAAGACGTCTGGGTATCGGACGGCCTGATCACGGGGATTGGTCCTACCGGCGACGTGAAGGCCGAGGCGGGCGTGCTGGTGGTGGAAGCGAAGGGCAAGACGCTCATCCCCGGGCTGGTCGACGCGCACGTTCACACCACGATGAACTCGTTACCGCCCTGGTACGCGGTGCTTCCGAACGCGGGTCACAACCTCGACGCCTTCCTCTACGCGGGCATCACCACGGTGAACGATCTCGGCGGCCAGCCGGAAGAGATCATCGGACTGCGCCAGGAGATCGCGGAAGGAAAGCGGCAGGGACCGCGGATCTTCTTCGCGGGACAGATCATCACGCACAAGGGCGGGTATCCGATCAGCATGATTCGCGACGCGTACGGAGCGCTCGCGCACGCGGCGATCGGCACCAAGCTCGCGACGGAGATCGAGTCACCGGCCGAAGGCGCGCTCGCCGTTCGCAAGCGCTTCGCTGCGGGCGCGACGATGATCAAAGTGGTGATCGCAGACATCCCGCGGGGAGCTCCGCGACTGAGCGCGGAGGAACTCGACGCGATCGTCCATCAGGCGCATCAGCTCGGGCTGAAGGTGGCCGCGCACATCGACACCACGGAAGACGCGCTCTTCGCCGCGAAGCACCACGTCGACGCGCTGGCGCATGGAGTGGAGACCACTCCGCTCACGCCTGATCAGGCGAAGGAGCTCGCGGCCTCGGGCATCGTGATGGTGCCAACGCTCGTGAACTACGAGCGGTTCTGTCAGATCGCGCAGAAGCGCTACGCGCCGCTGAAGCTCACGGTGGAGAGCGAACCTGCGGAAGCGCTCGCGCAGTTCGCTCCTTCGTACGTCGACTCCGCGAAGCTGCCCGATGGGTTCTTCAAGTGGGGCGACGAGCTCGAGGCGAACGTGAAGACGCGCGTGGAGAACGTACGCAACGCGTACGCCGCTGGAGTGCCGATCATCGGAGGCGCTGACGCGATGGGCTCAGTCGGCACCTTCGCGGGCGATCTCCATCACGAGCTCGAGATGATGGTGGATGCCGGAATTCCTCCCGCGGAAGCGCTGCTCGCAGGAACTTCTCGGTCCGCGAAGTTCATCACTCCGCAGCCGAGCTTTGGGACGATCGAAGTAGGGAAGAGCGCGGATCTCTTGTTGATCGACGGCGATCCGCTCAAGGACATCAGCGCGACCCAGAAGCTCGTGATGGTCCTCGCGCGTGGTCAGGTCGTTGAGCGGTTGACGAAGTAGGTCCTGCTGCGCTGCGAGTGCTGCCGGAGAATTCGGCGAGGGAGCCCAATGTCCGTTCTGAGCCGTTTACTCCTCTCTCTTGTCACTTTGGCGGTGGTGGGGTGTGCCCACAACCAAAGCGGTCGCCAGCCGCATGACCGCAATGAGACCGACGCCCTCGTAGCGTCGGTCGTGTTCTTGACAGGCTCTGCAGATCGCTCGGGTTCCGGCGAGCCGCGCCAAGTCTGCATCGTGCTCTGGGACGATTCCGGCCCGCGCTCCGGCCCCGGCCCAGCGCTCTTGGAGTCCCTGAATGCTGTTGGGATGCGTGTGGCGGATGCACCCGCTTGCGGCCAAGAGCAAGTCGATCACATGAAGATCCAGTTTGACCCGATCCAGAGCGTCCGCCCGAATGAGGCGGTCGTCGAGGGGACCGTCGGGCTGCTTTGGGCCGGCAGACGGTTTCGACTGGAACTCACGAAAAGAGGGGGCACTTGGAAAGTCGCCCAGCCCGGCGCTCCCTGACCCTCTTCATGACTGGGTTCGGAGGATCGATCGAGTTGTTCAGGTGCAGCGGGAGTAAACCCACTGTCGAGTTGGATCGAGCGTTCATCGGGGGGATTCGTGTACTCAGCAACCATGCGCCGTTTGCTCATCGCTACCTGTCTGTTCTGTGCCTGCGCCACCACGCCGACTGCGCCGGTGACGACGCCTTCGCCTGCTCCGAAGGAGGCCTCGAAGCAGGGCAACGAGGATGACGCGCCTTCGGTGGCGATCGATCTCACCGAGGTCACCTTCCGCATCGAGGCCGACGGCACGCTGACGCGCACCACCCGCGAGGTGTATCGCCTTCGCTCCGCAGAGCCCGGTGAAGCATGGACCCACGTCTGGGCGTTCTGGCGGCCGTGGGGTGACGAGGCGCCCACCATCGACGCCACTGTCGTCGCCCCCGATGGCACCGCGTCGAAGCTCGATCAGAAGACCGTCTCTGATCAGGCCGACAAGACCGACGACGGCATGCTCACCGACTCGAAGCTGCGCATCGCTCCGCTGCCTGGCTTGACGCTCGGCTCCGTCGTCGACCGCACCACCACCGTTCGCCGCAAGCCGCTCTTCGTGAAGGGCACCAGCATCGATCTCTCGTTCGCGCCGCACGCGCCCGAGAAGAAGCGCGTCTTCGTCGTCGACGTGCCGGCTGGAGCGCCGCTCCACATCGAGGCCTTCGACGTCGAGCTCACTCCCAAGCGCACCGAAGCGAACGGGCGCGTGGTGCTCCGCTACGAGCAGGGTCCCTCTTCTCCTCACCAGCGCGGAGAGCCGGGCGCACCGCTTGGTTCCACGCCCGAGCCCGAGGTCCGCATCTCCACCGTCGCGAACTGGCAGGCCGCCGCCACCGCGTGGGCCGAGCGCGTCGATCCTCAATACGAAGTGTCCGCGGTGAAGAACCTCGCCACCACCGTGGTCGCGGGGCAGACCACGCGCGAAGGCAAAGTGCGCGCGCTGCTCGCGTGGCTGCGCGGCACGGTGCGGTACACCGGCCTCGAGCTGGACGAAGCGGCCTGGGTGCCGCGCAAGTCGAGTGAGGTGCTCGAGCGCAAGTACGGCGACTGCAAGGATCTCTCGGTGCTCCTCACCGCCATGCTGCGCGCGGTGGGCGTCGACGCTGATCCCGCGCTGCTGTCCGCGGGCTACGGGCGCGACACCACCGCCGACTTCCCCGGCCTCTCGAACTTCAATCACGCGATCGTCCGCGTGGGGAGCGGCCCCGCGTTGTGGGTCGATCCAACCGCTCCGTATACCGCGCTCGGAGAGCTCCCTCCCGCGGTCACTGGACGCCAGGCGCTGATCGCCCGCGCCGACACCACCGCGCTCACGAAGATCGTCTCCACCGACGCCTCGCGCCTCGAAACCCGCATCGACTGGTTCTTCGCTCCCGCGGGTCCCGTGCGCACCGTGCGCAAGCGCACCAGCGAAGGGTGGATCTTCCGCGAGGGCCGCGAGGTCGCCGCCGCCAGCAAGGACCAGTACAAGAAGAACGTCCAGAGCTGGGCGCAGGAGAACCACAACGCCAAGGGCACCATCAAGGTCGACGTGAGCGACGCCGTCGCCGTGGGCGACTTCCGCGAGGAGCTGGAGATTCCCGACTCGAGCTGGGGCTCCACCGACGCGAACGCCGCGGTCGCTCCGGTCTCGCTCGACCAGGCGGTCTCCGCGGTGCGCTACCTCACGCAGCTCGATGAGGAGTTGGACTCCCGCCAGGAGCCGTTCGAGTTCCTCAACGGCTCACGCGCGAAGGTGCTCAACGTCTACCACCCGCCCATCGGCTACCGGATGAAGGAGCTCCCCACGAACGTGAAGGAGAGCTTCGGCCCGATGAACATCTCACTCACCTGGCAGCGCGCCACGGGCGACGACGTCGAGGTCGCGCTGGAGTTCGACTTCAAGGGCGGCGTGGTGAGCGTCGCTCAAGCCCGGCGCTTCATGAAAGAGGTGTACCCGAAGCTCAACCTGCAGGTGAGCTTCAGCAACGCCGTGCTCTCCGCGATCTCCGATGGCCGCTACCACGCGGCTGCGATGGAGGCCGAGGCGCTGCTCGCGAAGCACCCCACCGCGACGTGGCGCAGCATGCTGGCGTACTCGCTCTCCGCCGCGGGGCTGCAGACCGACGCCGAGCAGGAAGCGCAAAAGGCGCTCGCCGAGGCTCCGAAGGATCCGCTGGTGCGCAACCGGCTCGCGTTCGTGATGCTCCACAACGAGCAGGGCCTCGAGTTCGGGCGCGGCTACAAGCGGGCCGAGCTGCTCAAGTTGCTCGAAGAGACCCGCACCATCGATCCTGAGAACGAGTGGGCGCGTCGCATGCACGTGCTGGTGCTCTTCTACGAGCCCAACGGCACGGTGGCGAACGATCCCAAGGTGCTCAAGCAACTCGAGAGCGAGCTCGCCGAGTACCGCCACACCACCAAGGAGCGGAAGATCACCGAGCTCGACGATGAGGCGATCGACGTGCTGCTGCGGCAGCGCGCGTGGGATCGGATCCTCGACGCGATGCCCGACTTCCCGCAGACCGATCAACGCGACGGAGCATGGATGGCGGCCGAGATGGTCACCTACGGACCTGAGCAGGCCTTCATGCGCGCCAGGCAGGAGAAGCGGCTCACCGAGCAGTCGAGCTCGCTCGCGACCCAGTACGTGATGCTCGCGCGTGAGTACACGACCATGGGCAAGCTCTTCGCGTTCAACGCGAAGGTGCAGAAGAACGAACGCGAGGGCCAGGCGCAGAACGAGTCGGCGCGGAACGCGCTCGCCAGTTTGAAGCGAACTCCGCCGCCGGCCGCGGGCACCGTCGAGGCGGTGTGGACTCGCATGGCGACGCTGTTCATCAACGGTGCGCCCGCGAGCGAGTTGAAGGAAGTGATCGGCGGCGAGTTCAGCGAGCAGGACGCGCGCGCCGCGCGGATCGTGATGGGCAACGCGATGGACAAGTTCCCCCGCGGTGGTGCTGATCCCGCTGGCTTCACCACCGACTTCACGCTCGCGCTCGCCGACTTCGAGAAGCGGCCGCTGCCCGGCTTCGGAGAAGTGGTGACGATGCGCATGAAGCTGCGCAACGTGGCGGCGCCCAGCCACATGCTGATGGTGAATGGACCGAAGGGGTACCAGGCGCGCTTCGATCTCGGCCCGAAGATCGCGGCGAAGATCATCGCGCTGCTGCAGGAGAAGAAGACCTCCGAGGCGAAGGAGATGCTGCGCGCGTTGGTGCAGATCACGCCCGACGCGCCGCGCCCGCTCAAGGAAGAGCGCGCCGATCTCGATGAAGAGGGCTACGCGTGGGCCGCGAAGGTCGCGGTGAGCGAGCCCGGGAAGACGCCGCCGCCGCACGTGGCCAAGTGGCTGGAGGCGCAGGTGCAGCGCTCCGACCTGACCCAGTTCGCGTTCGAGCTCGCGGCGCAGGCGCTGGGGAAGGCGTGGGAAGACAGTCCAGACAAGCGCGTGGCGCTCGGGAAGAAGCTCGACAGCTCCACGCTGCCGGGCCGGCGCGAGTCGGCGTTCTTCCTCACCATGTCGGGGCTGCGCGACGCCGGGAAGTACAAGGAGGCGCTGGCGGAGGTGGACAAGCGGCTGGTGGGCGCGCCGCGCGATCGCCGCTTCCTCGAGTTCAAATCGGACGTGCTACCGCAGCTCGGCATGTTCGAGCAGTCGCGGGCGATCAACCGCCAGCTCGCGGCCGACGTGGAGCCGGATCGCGCGGCGGGCTACCTGAACGACTCCGCGTGGTGGGCGCTCTACGGCACGGTGGATGACGAGGCGGTGGCCGAGATTCAGCGCTCGCGGGAGATCTCCGCGTCGCCCTCGTACGTGAACACGGCGGCGTGCGTGTACGCGGCGGCGAAGAAGTACGACTCCGCGTCGGCGGAGATTCTTCGCATGGTGCGCAACGCCTCCGAGCGCAAGGAAGAGGAGCTCGACTCGAGCTACTGGTACGCGCGCGGGCTGATGGCCGAGGGCTTCGGCCGGCTCGACACGGCGCGCGCTTTCTACACGCGCGTGACGAAGAGGAAGGTCTCGAACCCGGCCGACGTGTGGCACCTGGCGCAGAAGCGGCTCCAGGTCCTCCACTAACTCTCCCTCTCCCGTGGGAGGGTCGGGGTGAGGGCGAGTCAGCTCGGACTAGCTCGCCGAACGAGCAATCGACCCCATCGCCTTGAGCGCGGAGTCGAACGCCTTCTCCGCCGAGATCTTCCCATCCTGCTCGGCCCACCAGAGCATCGCTCCGAAGCCGACCGCGACGAGTGAACGCGCGACCAGCTCGGGCGGAGCGTCGACGCCCTTCGCGCCGGAGACGGCGCGCGTGATCTCGCGCTGAATCTGATCGAGCACCTGGTTGTTGAGCAGCTCGGGCGCGGAGAGGATCAACTTCAGCCGGCGGCGCGCGAGCGTCGCGACCTCGGGCAGCTCGAGCCACTTGAGCGTCGGCCGGAAGACTTCATTGGTGAGCGCGTCGAGAGAGAGCGGTTCCTTCTGTTCCTCTCCGCGATCGCGCAGGCCCTTGAGCACGATGGTGAGCTCGTCCCAGACCAGGTCACCCTTGGAAGGGAAGAGGCGGAACAGCGTGCGCCGGCTCACCTTCGCCGCCTTCGCGATCTCATCCATGGAGACGTTCGCGAAGCCGCGCTTCTCGAAGAGCTTGAGCGCGACGTCGGTCAGCTTCGCTCGATCGACCGTGGGGGGGCGGCCTCTGGGGCGGGGGGCAGTCATCTTCTTGCCCTCAGTGTGATCGAAGTCGGTCACGGATTCACCGACCGAAGCGCTGGGCCTTGATCTTGATGAAGCAGAGCGCGACGCCGCGAGGCACACTGCGCGGATGCTTCGGCTGGTCGGCGTGGTGTTCCTGGTGTCGTGTGCAGCTCCGGAATCGCTGCGGGCGAAGGAGCCGACAGCGAGCGCTCCCGAGTCGCGCGAGCCGTTCGCCGCGCTTCGCGAAAAGCAGGTGCGGGTCGAGATCGTCGATCGGGGACGTCTGTTCAGCGACAGCCCGGGGGTCGTGAGCGCCACCAGGGAGGCCGTGGAGAAGCAGCTCTCGAGCCACGGCGTGATCATCGTTCAACACGAGTCGCCCGAGCTGCGCCGCATCGTGCTGACGATCGACGCGCCTCGAGAGAGCGAGGCGTATCGCGCCGGTTCGTGCGTCCAGGTGACCGGCACGCTCGAGACGAACTCGGAAGCCTTCCTCCCGCGGCAGCCGTCGGTCGAGACCCGTTGCGGCGGGCGGGGGCCGGGCCCGGGGACTCCGAACGATCTTTTCGCCGCGATCGTCTCCGCGGCAGGAACGGCGGTCACTCCAGCTGGTACGCACGAGACGGAGCTCGCTTCAGCGCTCTCTCACGCGGTGGCTGACGTGCTCACCACGCTCGGCATGCGGACTCGCTGAGCAGCTCGTCGGCACAGTCCTTCGTTCGGATCTCGACCGTCCTTCGCGTCGAGCACGATCGGGATCCAGAACCGACAACCCTGAGTGGACATGCCCTCACCCCGACCCTCTCCCGATGAGAGAGGGAGACCCGCGAAGCATCTCGGGCAGCGCGCAGTTGGCGACGATCAGTCGACGTAGAACAGCGGGTCGCGCTTCATCACGAAATCGCTCACCGACGCGGCGACCTCGGGGGCGAGTTCGACGAACTCCACTCCTGCGCCCGGCATCATCTCGGGCAGCGCGTCATTCACCTCGCGCGTCCAGCGCACCACTCCGCGCGCCTTGAGCGGCGCACCATTCGGCAACGTGAAGGTGAGCTCGATCTGCGTGCCGCGCGGCGGAGCGGACACCGTCGCGATGAACAGCCCGCCCTCGCTCAGGTTCGTCGAGAAGCCGCTGTAGAAGTTCGAGTCGCTGCAGAGATCCACCGCCGCGTGCATCGACACGCGCGGTGACTCTCGTCTCGGCGGGTGCTGCACCACCTTGGCGGGCTTCGAGACTGCGTGCGGCGGCGCGCCCACCGCGGGAGCCTGCGTGGCAACCACGGGCACCGCTGCGCGCTTCTCATCGACGTTGCGCTGCGCGCGAGAGAGCCACTGCTCCTGATGCTTGAGCTGGCGCTCGAGCTCCGCAGTGCGCTGCCCGAACGACTCCAGCGCAGCTTGGAACGATGCACGCGCGACCTTGCGCTGCTCGAGCGCCGTGCGCCGCACGTGAAGCGCCGCCGCACGCGCGTCTTCATCATCGAAGCGGGGCAGGTTGATGCGCCCGAGCTGATACGAGACCAGCGCCATCTCCCGATCGGCCTCGGCGCCGCTCTCCGCCGCCGCCTTCAGCGTCCTCAACCGAAGATCGGCCTGCTCCGCCACGCGGCGGGCGATCGCCAGGTCCTGCTCGAGCTGGGCTTCCGCCAACAGCGCCTCGGACTCCAGAACGGACAACAGCGCGGCTTCGTCTTGCATGTGCTCCTCCTCGGGGTTCGTTTCGTTTCGAAGAATCAGGCGGCGTGGGCCATCAGCGCGGGCATCGACTCCGCGGCCGGCAGCTGCACGCGGAAGGTGGTGCCCCGCCCCTCGACGCTCTCGACGCTGAGCTCGCCGCCCATGTTGTCGATGAGGTTGCGGCAAATGTAGAGGCCGAGGCCCGTGCCCACGCCCACCGGCTTGGTGGTGAAGAACGGCTCGAAGAGGTGCTTGCGTGCGCTCTCGCTCAGGCCGCAGCCGGTATCAGAGACCTCGACCACCACTTCGCCCCTCGGCGTCACCGAGCTGACGACCTTCACTTCATTCGTGCCGGGCGCGCCGGGCGGGATCGCCTGCGCCGCGTTCACGAGGAGATTCAGGAAGACCTGAGAGAGCTTCCCTTCATCCGCGCGCACCGCGGGCGTGTCGCTCACCTCGACCGTCACCTTCGCGTGGCCCTTGAGCTGACTGCCCGCGATGGTGAGCGCCTGCTCGAGCGCGCCGCGCACATCGACCGGCTGACACGGACCTTCGCCCACGCGCGAGAAGCTCTTGAGCGAGCGCACGATCTTCCTCACCCGCTGCGCGCCCATGCTCGCGTCGCCGAGCGCGGCGATCGCCTCGTCGCGGTCACCCTCTCCGGAATGGAGGTAGGTGAGTGCGTACTCGAGGTTCGCGGTGATGAACGAGAGCGGGTTGTTGATCTCGTGGGCCAGGCCCGCCGCCAGCGTTCCCAGCGAGGCCATGCGCTCTGAGACCGCCAGCCGCTTCTCGAGGTCGCGCTGCTGGCTGATGTCCTGCGCGACGACGACGTAGTGCGTGGCCTGCCGGCCGACCACGGACACGGGAGTCACCGTGCTCAAGCAGGTGAACAGGCTCCCATCGCGGCGGCGGCTGATCACCTCGCCTACCCACGCCTCGCCCCGGTCCAGCGTCTCCCACATCTGCGCGTAGAACGACTCCTCGTGCTTGCCCGACCTGAGGACCGCGGGCGTCTGCCCGAGCACCTCGTCGCCGTAACCCGTGACCCGCTTGAACGCGGTGTTCACCCACTCGATGCGGCGCTGGGTGTCGATGATGTAGATGAAGTTGGCTGCGGTATCCAACGCCGCCGCCTGGAGCTGCGCGCGCTCGAGCGCCCTCACCTCGGCGGTGACGTCGCGCATCGAGAGCACCGATCCTCCGCCAGCCTCCAGCGGCAGCGGGGTCGTCATCCAGTCCACCACCGCGGGGCCCTCGACCGAGTTGGCGTAGACGAAGCGTCCCGAGCGATGCGCGGGCCGCTCTCCCAGGCAACCGCACAGCTTCGAGAGCTCCTCGAGGCCCTCGATGGTGTGGATGCAGCGGCCCCGAAGGTCTTCTTGCTTGCGCAACAGGAGGATCTCCGCGGCGGTGTTCAGTGAGCTGATGCGGCCCTGCCCATCGAGCATGACCTCGGCTGAGAGCATCGCCTCCACCAACACCTCGGTGCGCGCGCGATCCTGGGCGGCGGCTCTCCGCGCGGGTCCGACCTCGAGGAGCCAGGCGCACAGCGCGAAGACCCCGGTTCGCACCAGGCAGCTGTCGAAGCCGAACGCCTTGAACCCGAACGCGCTGAAGGACTCACTCAGCCCGAATTGAACGACGAAAAGCAGGCCCAGCTTCAGCGCCGAGACTGCCGATGCTCGAAGAAAGCTCGTCGTGAACATGCGGCCCCTCTGTGCAGGTGGTGCGCCAGTTCAAGTCCGCGCATCGTGGAGGTGGTGCGAGGTCAGCTCAGCCCCTGAGGTCGCGCGTGCGCCGTCGCGCAGCTCGGCCTCCGAGTGAGCCGTGGCTCGCGTTGCCGCGATCAACCCTCACCCCGACCCTCTTCCTTTTGACGCTGC
>CBIHPJ010000297.1:0-10219 GCA_966211295.1 uncultured Myxococcales bacterium
CTCGTTGTCGAGGTTGTATTCGCTCCACGTCTTCACGCCGCCGAGCATGCGGTTGTTCTGCGAGAGCGCGGGGTACATGCCCTGGCGAATGTGCTGCACCGAGAAGCCGAGGGTGATCACCACCAGCGCGGCCCACGCGGCGAAGCGGCTCATCTTGAAGAGCGACTTGAGCCAGCCCTTCGGGAGCACGCGGAAGATCGCTTCGAGCACCAGCACCACCAGCCACGAGAACTGCGGCACGTCGGCTTCGAGCCAGCCCAGCCCGAGCGTCACCGCGGCGAGCCCGCCCCACACCACGCCGAAGAGCCGGCCGCACGCGACCGCGATGATCAACACGAGGAAGAGATCGAACAGCGTCCAGCGATCGATCCACGTGCCGGGCACGGAGTCAGCGCCGCTCGCGCTGATCAACTCCCAGCCCGGAGGAAGCTGGAGCGTGGTGGTGACGGAGTTGAAGTCCGCGTCCCACGAGACGGCGGAGAGGTTGGCGATGTCGCCCACGATGCGCGAGTCGGCCTCGAGCGCGAGACCGCCTTGACGGAGCTCCACTCCAGACTTCGCGTTCGCGTCGAGGCGGGTGATCGATTGATCAGATCCCGAGGTGACCACACGGCCGAGCTCGGTGCCCGGCTGCACGTCGAGCCGCCACGAGCGGTGCAGCTGCCCGCTCATCTTGTCGCTCGCGGTGTAGCCAGTGCCGTCGAAGTCGAGCCACAGCGTGCGATTGAGGTTGAGCACGTCGGGCGCGGGCTCACTGTCACCGCGGCGACGCTCAGTGAGCTTTAGCACGTCCTTCTCGCCCATCGCGTACGCGGGGAAACCCTTCCACTCGTTGGGGAGCGTGGTCTGCGTGGGATCCACCGCGTTCACTCCTTCGATCAGCACCTGGCGCAGCGAGGGGCGCGCGTCGAAGCACCACACTTCTTCTCCTTCGACCCACGTGCCTTGCGGATCGGGACGTGAGAGCTGCGCGATGGGCCCTTCACCGCGCGCGGTGAGCTGCAGCACCCAGGTGCCAGGGCGAACCTGCAGACGGAGATGACCATCGGGCTCCACGCGCACAGGCAGTCCGCTGGTGAGCACCATCGGCACGAAGCCCTCGGGCAAGGCGCGGCCGAAGAGCACCTCGCGGCTGTGACCTGAGACCTTCAGGGTGAGCTGCGTGACGAGCGTGAGAGGAATTTCATCGGTGACCAGGCGGTGCACGTCGAGCTCGACGCGATCGGTCTCTTCCTGCGTGGTCTCGCGCTGGAGAAACACGCGGCCTTCTCCGTCACGATTCGGAATGGCGACGGCCTGGCCCTTGACGCTGAGTGACAGGAGTCCGGTGTCGGGAGGAATCTCGAGCGCCTCAGGGAGCGCGTCCCACTCGAAGTCGCCGGTGACGGAGTGTTCCCCCGCGTTGAGCAGCACCGTGGGGTTCTCGTTCTCGTCGCTCACCACCACCGCGGGCTTGCCGTCGACCTGCACGTGCTGCGGCCAGCGCTTCGGATCTCCGGGCAGCGGCAGCCACGCGTCGCGGCCGAAGACCTTGAAGGACTGGGTGAAGCGGCCTCCCTTGTCGTCGAGCGTCAACGCCAGGCGGCCCGGCCACGCGCACGCCTTCGTGTCACTGCCGTGGAGGAACGGACAGAGCGCGTCCTTCTCGTGATGCAGCACCCACGGAGCCCACTCCCAGAGCGCCGGAGGGATCGACTCGGGCCGAGGTCCTGCGGCGGTGGCGATGGTGGAGGTGAGGACAGCGAACAGCGCGACGTGACGCATGGATTTTCCCCGAGAGAAGGAACTGTCCCAGAACGTGGCGCGTCAACGCTGCGATTGCACCAACTGTTCCCTGTCGAGGGTGTGCAATCGTCGGTGTCGCTTGCGCTTGCGACTGCTCTTCTCCGTGGTGTTGCCGATCGTCCTCGGCGCGGCTGGCGTGCGCTTCACGATGCGCAAGCTCGACAAGATGGAGCAGCTCCGCGGCTTCAGGCCCGCGGAGGATCCTCGCGTGCTCACCGTGCTGGAGACGTTCGAAGAGCCGATGTCGTGCTGGATTCGCTGGGTCGACGGAACGCCCATCGAGAAGCCCGGTGCGCATCGTATGTGGCTGCCGCCAGGGAGCTGCGCGGGGCACCAGGTCGGCGACACGATCGACGTGCTCTTCTTCGCGGAAGACGACGAGCCCTATCCCATCGAAGACACGGTCTTCGCCAGCGACGGCAACTTCGCGTTCGATCGCCAGCTGCTGGGCATCGAGTCAGCGGTGATGATCGTCATTCCGCTCTCGGAGCTGATCATCCTCTTCTTCAAGCGCCGTCGATGAGGCTCGCCATGTGCTGCAGCTTTCCTTCGAGGCGCCGCTCGATGCGCTCGAGCATCACCCAGTCTTCGTAGCTGATGTCTGGTTTGGCGGACTCCGAGGCGATCGCCATCAGCCGAATCTTGAGCGCGTCTTCATCTGCATGCCGGTCCAGCTGCGTCCACAAGCGGCCGAGCTCGTCCTGGAGGAACTGCGCGTGCGGACCATCGACCACCCACGCATCGCGTTCGAGTTGCGTGTGGCCCATGTTCGCGCGCACCCGGGTGACCTTGTGCTTCTCGCCGCGGAGCAGCAGATCGCCGGGGTACAGGTAGAGCTCGAGACCCTCGGCTCGCACCATCTTGGGGTTGTCGACGATCAACGAGTCGACTCCGCCGCGCGCGAAGAACTTGATCACCTTCGTGGAGATCGCCATCGGCCCCGGGAGATCTTTCACTTCGGGTTTCAGTCCAGCTTGCTCGCACGCATCGCGGAGATCCTCGAGCGCTGCCTTGTACGCGCCGGGATGCGGCTGCACGTAGAGGTGCTCGTCGGTCCAGCCCCGCGCGATGGACACGAGCCTCACCAGCGGCACCGTGATCAAGGTGACGAGGAAGGAGATCGCGAAGCCCAGGGTGAGCGGGTAGCCGTTGATCAGCGAGGCGAAGAGGCTCCGCTTGCGAGAGCCGGGAGCGGCGGCGCGGATCAACAGGCCCACCCCGATGGGAGCGAGCGCGGCGAGCGCGATCCACACCATGCGGATGGTGTTCGCGCTGAACATGTCTTTCACGGGGATGAAGGCGATCACGAACGTCGCGGCCGCGGGCAGGAACACCCCAACCACGAACAGCGGCCAGAAGACCGAGAGGATCATCGCCACGGAGACCATGAGGCGTTTTCGCGAGCTGAGCTTTCCGAAGAGCGCCGCGACCGACCAACCCATGATCGCTTGGATGAGATCACCGAGCTTGCGAGACAACGCGCTGAGCAATGCGGTCAGGAGAGCCATGCTCCGCAGAAGTTGCAGTGCATGTGCCACTCAGGCCGAAGAGTCAGGTGTGGCGTTTCTTCAGGTCCACGCGATCGTTTCCCTCTCCTTCGGGAGAGGGTCAGGGTGAGGGTTGAAGCGCTGCATGCGCGCGAGGAAGCAGTGAGCACTTCGGATCATCGCGCTGCGCCTTCTCGAGCCACTCTCTCGCGCGAACTTGATCTCCGCGCTTCGCATACGCGAGCACCAAGCAGCACGCGTTCAGCGCACGCGACCAGTTGCTGCTGTTGGTGAGATAGGCCCGCTCCAGCAGCCCGCATGCTTCTTGAGACTTGCCCGACCAGTTCAGAATCGCGCCTCGTGTCGCGAGCGCGAACGAGGCAGAGCCGAACTTCCGAAACACCTTCCCGGAGTGGGCGTCGGCTTCTTCCAGGTGTGTTGGATCGTCGAGGACGAAGTCGGCCCAAGCCAAGTTGTTGGAGAGGATCAGGTGCTGCTGAGGATCGAGAGAGTTGCTTTCGCCCAGCAGCGCGACGAACTCGTCGCGGGCTTCTGCATGCCGCCCCATTTCCATTTTCAGAGTTGCCTTCATGTTCCGCGCTCCGAATGAGTCGGGGTACTGCGCAAGGGCTTCGTCCGCGAAGCGCATGGCGTCGACGAGTTCGTGTCGTTCGAGTGCGGTCATCGCGTCCACGATGAAGTGCCCCGTCAGAATCTCCTGCAGCGTCGAGGAACGGATCCACGGCATCGACAACATCAGCCGGCCGTCGCTTCTGAAGCCCGCGGAGAACGTG
Organism: uncultured Myxococcales bacterium; assembly: GCA_966211295.1. Taxonomy (GTDB): domain Bacteria; phylum Myxococcota; class Myxococcia; order Myxococcales; family Myxococcaceae; genus Archangium_A. Next base: position 4,067 of record CBIHPJ010000297.1, read on the forward strand.
ATCGGCCAGAGGTTGCTCACGAGCATCACCAGGTTCGCGATCATGGCCAGCAGGTAGACCGCAGACCCCTCCTGGAGATTGAAAGCACCGCGCTGCGCGGGCGGGATCGTGAGGAGCCCCGCCAGGATTGCGCCTGTCATCGCCGGGCCCGCGGCGATTGCGAGAAAGAATCGAAGCCGAAGCCACCTGGGGCTCCGCGCCGCCATGATGGTGAGCCCGAGGAGCGGGAGCGCGTTGAACCTGAGTTCGAGCTCTCCGAGGCGAAAGCGTGCGAACTCGCGACCGACTCCGAAATAGATGATCCGCGGTCGAAGCCCGACCACGTGGCCAACGATCGCGTGTCCGAACTCGTGCGCGGCAATCGACGCGTAGAGCACGACGGCCCAGGCGATCGTGTTGAACGCGACCCACGCCGTGGGCGGGCGTCTGAAGAAGACGAAGTCGCAAAACACGATCGTCAGAGGGAGACCGAAGATCCCAAACAACACCCGCAGCCACGCCGCCATCTTCAACCCTCACCGTGACCCTCTCCGGAAGGGAAAGGGGAACAAGTCACCGAGGCTGCAGCGAGTACCAGGGCACGCCCGCTTGCGGACCATCGGGCGCGCACTGCCCGCCGCCACCGCGAATGCCATAGCGCGTGACGCCGCTGCCCGCGGTCAACGTGAAGCCCGCATCACTTCCACGCTGCGGCCACACCACGTCGGCCGCGTGCACCATCTCGCACGGAGCGCCGAGCACCAACGGCACCGAGAGCGAAGGCGTGGCGCTGCCCTTCAAGAAGATGCGCACCACCGGCGTGATGGGATTCACGCAGCGCCCCGCACCGATCACCGGCGCACCGGCCGGCGCGTTGTTCGCCACGCACACCATTCCGTTCGCGCAGCCGCACGACTCACCGTCGAGACAACCCGCGCCTCCATCGACGAAGCAGGCCACCATGCCCGCGTCGTTGCGCGAGTCGCGGAAGCCGTGAACGAACACCCCGTACGTGCAGGGACCCGTCGCGCACGCGGAGTCTCCCTCGGGCCCGTTGAGCGACACGTTCTCGAGCAGCGCTCCGCCGCCGGTGTCGTCGAAGTTCAAGCGCGGATCATCGAACACCCCTGAGGAGCCCCAGTCGAAGCTGCCGCCATCTGCGCGGCTCGTCGCCGAGTAGCCATTCATGTCTCCCGAGATCAGCCCGCGCCCCGCATCGGTCGCCTCGAACGCTTCGAACGGCTGCGCTCCCGGACGCACGAGGTGCACGTCGAGATCGACTCCGCTGCTGCCGGTCCAATCGAGCTGCACCACGAGATCGTTCTTCACCGCGACCTCGAAGGTCACCGTGGTGGTGCCCACGTTGTTCTGACTGTCGGTCACCTGCAGTTGCGCGGTGTAGATGCCCGTCGCCGAGGGACGCAGGGTGGCGCGCGGCGTGTTCGCATTGGCGAGCACCGGAGGCGTCGAACCGCTCGGAGACGAGATCAACGTCCACGACCAGTCCAACCCCAGGCGGCCATCTTCCGGATCCGCGGTGCACGTCGTCTCGTCACTGCTCGAGAGCGCAGAGAGCACGACCTCCGCGCGCGGAGGCACGTCGCGAGTCATCGAGAGGTCCACTCCGCCATCAGCGCCCATCACCTCGGCCCAGCCGGCCGGGTTGTCGTAGTCACGAGGCTGAGCTCCCACGGGACGAATGGTGACGATGTTCGCGCACACGGTCGGCGGGAAGTTCGGGCGCAGATTTCCAGAGAGCGGAATGGTGGTGAGCAGCGCGGTCGGATCATCCGTCGCGAGCCGCACTTCGCCCGCGTACATCTGCTGCGTGTCGGCGGTGGGCCGGAACTGAACTGGAATCGACTGTTCAGTCATCGGAGCGATCACGATCCCTCCATCGGGGATCACCGCGTTGCCCACGAAGCTGAACGCGGTCACATCGGTGCCGGCCAGCAAGAGACCCGTCATCACCGCGGGCACTTCGCCCGTGGAGCGAACGCGCAGCGTGGGCAGCGTCGCCGGATCGATGGGGCGCAGGCGCACGAAGGGCTCCGGCGCGAAGGTGATGCTCGGAGGCGCCTGCACCACCGTTGCTCCGCACATCGCGCTCGTCTCGCAGCCGATCACCAGCTCGATCTTCGGGAAGGCGCCGCGACCGGCGATCGCGATGCGCACCTCGGGCTGCTTCTCGTCGTCGCTCTTGATGATCAGCGTGGTGGTCACGTCACCCGCGGCGGTGGGGTGAAAGTGGAGCCCGAGCGTCTCGCTGGTGAGTCCGCGCAGTGAAGTGGGAGGAGCATCGAGCGTGAAGGAAGGATCGCCCTCGAGCTTCACCTCGTTCAGTTGCACGTCGGCGCCGTTCGCCGCGCTGATGTCGAGCGAGAGATCTTTCGTGGTGTCGACCCGCACCGGGCCGAACTCCACGCTGAGCGCCTCGACCGCGAGCGTGGGCGCGACCATCTGCACCTTGTTCTCTTTGCAGGCGCCAAGACTCAGCGCGACGAGTGCCACCGCCACGACCCGATTCATTGGCTGGGAGTTCTTCACGAAGACGCTCTCAAGACTTTTCAAGCCCTCACCCCGACCCTCTCCCCCGCGGGGAGAGGGAGACAGCTGTCACTCTGCTCCCTCAACGCATCAGTTGATCGGCACCGTACAAGTGCAGGCGCCGCTGGCGCCGCACGGCTGGAGTTGGCCCGTCAGACACGAGAGACCCGAGCAGCACGAGGTGCCGCCCGCCGAGCAAGTCTGCCCTGCACCGACGCACGCGGCCATCTGGCAGGTGCCGAACTCAGCGCCCGCGGCGATGACGCACGTGTTGCCACTGCAACAATCCGCTGTGGCGGTGCAGAGCGCGCCCGTTCCCTGGCAAACGACCGGCGTGCCGCACGTTCCGTTGGTGCAGATCTGCGAACAGCAGTTCGCGGAGAACTGGCACGTCGCGCCGTTCGCGGAGCAGAGCGGTCCCGCATCCACACCCGTCATGCCGCCATCGGGGTTCATGCCGGCGTCGCCGGAGGTCTCTTCGAAGGGACGGCACACGCCTCCGATGCAGAACGCGCCGCCGCAGCAGTTCGCGTCGGTGGTGCACGTCGCACCGAGCGGGTTGCAGCCCGGAGTCTGGCAGCGCAGCACGCCGCCATCGCCCGGCAGACAGAGCGCGCCGTTGCAGCACTGATCACGGAACTGGCAGACATCGCCGGCCGCGATGCAGCAGCCCGCCTGGCCGGTGTAGCCCGTGGGGCACGAGCCGGAGCCACCGCCGAAGCAACGCGGAATGCCAGACATGTCGATCTTGCAGACCTGCTTCATGCCGTTGCAGCAGTTCTGCGAGGCGTTGATCATCAACTCGCCGCCGTCGGGCAGCGGAGCAGAGCCGCAGATGTTGCCCACGCCGTTGCACGATTGCCCGTTGTCGCAGCGGCCACCCACGCACTGCACCGAGCCGTTGGGATTCACGCCGCCGCCGCAGCACGCGTCGTCGCCGCTGCACGAGGTGCCGGTGAGCCGGCAGCCGCCCGCGGGCAGACACACCGTCGCGCCCGAGCCGGGATCGAAGCAGGTGCGCGAGCAGCAGTTGCTGCCTCCGCTGCAGGGATTGCCTTCCTGCGTGCAACCGCCGCCGCCTCCTCCCGTGATGTTGAGGCAGTAGCCGACGCCACCATCGTTCACCGAGCACGCACGGCCGCAGCAGTCGTCGTTGGTCGCGCAGCGGTCGCCGTTGGGCTGGCAGTAGTACGCCTTCGCGCAGGTACCGTTGCGGCAGAGCGTGGAGCAGCACTCGCCGTTGCCTCCGCACGAATTGCCGAGCACCTTGCACGCGCCGCCTCCGGGGATGTTGGCGCACGTATTCGCGTTGCAGACGCCGGTGCAGCACTCGTCGGGGCTCTGGCACGCCTGGCCGGTGGCCACGCACGCCGCGTTGGCGCACTGACCCGAGACGCAGTTGTTGTTGCAGCAATCGGTGTCGACCGTGCACGTGCCTCCGGGATCGCGACAGAACGTCGACGAGGTGCACACGGTGCCGTTGCACTGACCCGAGCAGCAGGTCTCGCCGCCGCCGCACGGCTGTCCTGCTGCGACGCACACGCCGCCGTCAGGCAGCATTCCTCCGTCGGGGAGCATTCCTCCTCCGCCGCCAATTCCGGTGCCTCCGCCCATGCCGGTGCCTCCGCCGGTCACTTCTCCGCCGCCTCCGCCGGTGCCGCCGTCGGTGACAGGGTTCGCGGGACACGTACAGCCGCCGATGATCGACGCGGCACAGCCAACGAAGAGGAGTCTCTTGAGCAACATGATGACCTCGGGGGACGGGACGTCAGGGTTCGGCGGTCGAGCGGATCAGCACGTTCGTGAGGCGGTTCCGGCACCCGCATCGCGCGCGGTGAGCAGGACTATACGTTCCGCACTGAGCGGCAGGAGAAACACACTGGCTGCGCTCAAGGTGGGTGAACGGATTGTGACGTCGCACGCCGGGCTCTTGCGCGCGCGCGTTGTGCTCCGTGCTCCTACGTGCGTCGTTCTCCCCGCATTGCTGCGCGGGGAGAGGAGTTGATCGATCAGTTGATCGGCACGGTGCAGGTACAGGTGCCCGTCGCGCCGCACGGCTGCAGCTGGGAGGTGAGGCACGAGAGGCCCGAGCAGCACGACGTGCCGCCCGCCGAGCAGGTCTGACCCGCGCCGACGCACGCCGCCATCTGGCAGGTGCCGAACTCCGCGCCGGGCGCGATCACGCAGGTGTTGCCGCTGCAGCAGTCAGCCGTCGCAGTGCAGATCTGCCCCGTGCCCTGGCACGCCAGCGGAGGACCGCAGGTGCCGTTGGTGCAGATCTGCGAGCAGCAATCGGCCGAGAACTGACACGACATGCCGTTCGCCGTGCAGAGGGGACCTGCGTCGACCACGCCCGCGTCGTTCATGCCGCCGTCGGGGTTCATGCCCGCGTCACCCGGGTTCTCCTCGAACGGACGGCACACGCCACCGATGCAGAAGGCGCCGCTGCAGCAGTTCGCGTCGGTGGTGCAGGTGTTGCCAAGCGGAGCGCAGCTCGGAGTCTGGCAGCGCAGCACGCCAGCATCGCCGGGCAGACAGAGCGCGCCGCTGCAGCACTGATCGCGGAACTGGCAGACATCGCCCATCGCGATGCAGCAGCCGGGCTGACCGGTGTAGCCGGTGGGGCACGAGCCTGAGCCACCGCCGAAGCAGCGCGGAATGCCAGACCTGTCCACCTTGCAGACCTGCTTCATGCCGTTGCAGCAGTTCTGCGACGCGTTGATCATCAGGGTTCCGCCGTCGGGCAAGGGAGCCGAGCCGCAGATGTTGCCCACGCCGTTGCACGACTGGCCGTTGTCGCAGCGGCCCGCCACGCACTGCACCGAGCCATTGGGATTCACGCCGCCACCGCAGCACGAATCGTCGCCGCTGCAGAAGGTACCGGTGAGCCGGCAGCCGCCCGCGGGCAGACACACCGTCGCGCCTGAGCCTGGATCGAAGCAGGTGCGCGAGCAGCAGTTGCTGCCGCCGCTGCAGGGATTGCCTTCCTGCGTGCAGCCGCCACCGCCACCGCCGGTGATGGTGCGGCAGAAGCCGACGCCGCCGTCGTTGACCGAGCAGGCGTGGCCGCAGCACTCCGCGTCGCTGCCGCAGCGATCTCCATTGGGCTGGCAGTAGTACGCCTTCGCGCAGACGCCGCCGCGGCAGAGGCTGGAGCAGCACGCACCACCGGTGGAGCAGCTGTCGCCCAGCACCTTGCACGCGCCGCCGCCGGGGATTGCTGCGCACGTGTTCGCGTTGCAGACGCCGGTGCAGCAGTCAGAAGGAGCCTGACAGGCCTGGCCCGTCGCCACGCACGCGCCCGCGGCGCACTGGCCGTTGACGCAGCTGTTGTTGCAGCAGTCCGTCGCGTTGGTGCACACGCCGCCAGGATCGCGGCAGAACGTAGAGGAGGTGCACACGGTGCCGTTGCACTGACCCGAGCAGCAGAGATCGCTGCTTGAGGCGCAGGGCTGGCCGGCCGCGATGCACATGCCGCCGTCGGGGAGCATGCCGTTGCCGCCGCCGGTTCCAGTGCCGCCGCCGGTGGTGGTGCCGCCGCCCGTTCCAGTTCCTCCGCCCGTTCCAGTTCCTCCGCCCGTTCCAGTTCCTCCGCCAGTCGTGTCTCCACCGCCCGTCGCGGTGCCT
>CBIHPJ010000298.1:0-10204 GCA_966211295.1 uncultured Myxococcales bacterium
TGCTCTCGCCTCGAGCGAGTGGTGAGTGAACGATCTCGTTGGTTGCTCGTCGCGTGCGGGCTCTCGGCGCCTCGCGAAGACGCAAATGTGACGAATTGGACGCCCACGTCGAAGATTCGCTCAGCGAGTCACAGAAAGTTCGAAGTCGAGAGGCCTGCTCGAGTGGAGCACGACGCGAAACATCGAGTCGCTCCGTCCCTCAAAGCCGAGCGCTCACTTCATGTGCGTCGTGACGAGCTGACTGAGCCTTCCGAGCGCCTTCTCCATCGTCTCCATCGAAGGCCCGAAGCTGAAGCGCACGTACTGACGGAAGCGCGACGCTCGTGAAGATCTCCGCTTCCCCGGGTTCACGTCGAAGAACTCACCCGGCACGACGATCACCTTCTGCTCGAGCGCGGCCTTGAAGAAGCCCATCCCGTCATTCAGCGGAGCCGGCAGCTGCGCCACGTTGCCCCAGACGTAGAACGTCCCGTCGGGCACGCGGTCGACGCGCACGCCGAGCTTCTGCAGTCCCGCGAGCAGCCGATCACGCTTCGCGCGGAACACGGAGTGAATCGCGTTGGTCTCTTGAATGACGTGCGACTCTTCGAGCAGTGGAATCGCTGCGCGCTGAATCGGCTTTCCACCACCGCCATCGAGGAAGCTGCCCGCTGAAGCGACCGCATCGATCACGCGCTTGGGCGCCACCGTCCACGTCGTCCGCCAACCGGGATAGCGCCAGTTCTTCGTGAGCCCATCGAAGATCACCACGGGATCCCGATTCACATCGTCGACGTACCGAGCCGCGCTCTCCACCGGCAGCCGGCCCGGAGGCGCGTTCCAGATGTAGTGCGAATAGAACTCATCAACGAGCAAGGCGCAGTCGAGCTCGCGAGAAATCCCGACCCACTTCTCCAGCTCCTCGCCCTGGATCACCTTCCCCGTTGGGTTGCACGGATTCGAGAGCAGCAGCGCCGACAAGCCGCGACCGAGGATCTCCTTCCTCAACTCCTCCGCGGTGAACGCGTAACCCCGATCTCCATCGAGCAAGATCGGAATCGGCGTGAACGCCTTGAAGATGTCGAGCAGCTCCTCGTACGCCGTGTAGTCCGGCAGGAAGTGGCCGAGGTTCACGTGCCCGAGCGCCGCGGCAGCGCGAGTCAGCGCCGCACGACCACCACCGGACACCGCGACGTTCTCCGCCGTGTATTGGGACTTCTTCCCCTTCCGGTAGAGCCGGTTGTACAGCCCCGCGATCGCCTCGCGGAGCTCCCACAATCCCGCGACCGGCGCGTACTCCTGGTCGTCGACATCGATCTCCACCTTCGTGATCCGCGGTGGAGCGCCCTCGATGTCACCCGTCTCCGGCTGCCCCTGGCCCAGGTTGCACCACTCAGGATCACGGGGACTGAAGCCAAGGCGAGTCGCCTCGCCGGTCACGTAAATGACACCCGTCCTTGGCACCTGTCGAAACGCTGCAATTGGAAAATCGTCACTCACGCTGTGGCACCTTCGAAGCGATCAACGCCGCCTCGAGCTCCTTGAGGTCGAACTTCAAGCGAAGCCGCTCGATTCCATCGATGACTACCACCGGCACGAGGTAGCGGTACTTCTCGAAGAGCGCGGCGTCCTCGAGGATGTTGTGTCGCACCACTTCGAAACTGAAACGTGTGCCGATGTCTTCCAGCATTTCGAGCGCGTCGTCGCAGAGCGGACAACCCGGCTTTCCATAGACGTGGATCTCGGTAGGCATGACAATGAGTCCGATGCGCGGTCTGGCTGGCGACTTCGCGACGATGCCCCTCAAGGACCTCGTCGTCTACCTGTGGAACCGACAGGCGACCGGCCAACTGCTCCTCGAGTACCGCGGCGTGCGCAAGGAAGTGCTGCTCGAGAACGGCTGCATCTACAACGCATCGTCGAACCTGCCTCGCGAGTACGTGGGCCAGTACCTGATCAACCTCGGGCACATCACCGAAGAACAATTTCACCGCGCCTATGCAACGCAGAAGGAGACCAAGGTCTTCCTCGGCCGCATCCTCGAGATGATCGGCGCTGCTCCGCGCGAGACCATCGAGCTGGTGCTCGGCACCAAGTTTCGGGAGACGATCCTCGACGCGTTCAACTGGGTCGAAGGCTCGTTCAAGTTCGAGAGTGGCAAGAAACCTCCGCAGCCTGAGGGTCTCCGGGTCGAGGTGCCGCTGATCGAGGTGCACAAGGAGAGCGACTTCCGCGTGCAGGCCTGGAACCTGATGCGCCAGGCGTTTCCCTCGGGCGCGTGCACGCTCTCGCTCATCGAAGAGAACCTCGTGGAGCCCGCGAAGCCCGGCAGCATCGACGAGAAGATGTTCGCCTCGATCGCCGCGGGGCAGACCATCGACGAGATGGCGCTCAAGCTCCACGCCACCGACTACTTCCTCTACAACCGGCTCTACGCGTACTTCCACATGGGCGCGCTCGAGGTGCACGAGCCGAGCGGACCGCAGCTCGACATCGGAGTGGACTTAGGCCTGGGAGACAGCCCCACCGCCGAACAACTGCTCGAGAACGCGCGCGCCTTTCACGCCAAGCAGAACTTCCGCGACGCGTGGTCACTCGCGCGACGAAGCAATGAGCTCACTCCGACCTTGGACGCCGCGCTGCTGATGCGGGAGATCGATGTGGCATGGCTCCCCAAACTGCGCTCGGAGTTCGTCTCGTCGGGCAAGGTCGCGGGCATGCTGATCGGCCCCGAGCAGATCGCGAAGCTCACCCTCACCGCTCCCGAGCGGTACCTGCTCTCGCGCGTCGACGGGAAACGCGACGTGGAGAACATTCTGCGCATCGCTCCGCTGCGCGAGTTCGAAGCGCTGGTGGCGTTCGATCGCTTCCTCACACAGAAGTGGATTCGCCTGCTCTGAGCGACTACGTCCGCCGCACCCATGGAGGACATCCAGGAGATCGTCGGTATCTGGAGGGGCGAGACCCGCCGCGCGCTGAAGAGCGGCCGCGTGCTGGTGCTCCTCATTCTCTTCCTCTTGTTCGTCGGGCTCGCGCTCACGGTGGTCGGCTTCTTCAACCACCAGCTGAACGCGAAGTTCGAGCAGCAGGTGCAGGCGGCCGGCGCGGACATGAGCCAGGCGAAGGAGCAGCTCCTCGCCAGCAAGAAGCAGTTCCTGCAGACCTTCGTGACCGAAGACGAAGCGATGCTCGACTCGCTCGCCACGATCCCGATCGTGTTGCTGGTGGTGTTCAAGCTCACCCTGCGCTTCCTCCCGCTGTTCATCGCGCTGATGGGCTTCGATCAGCTCGCAGGCGAAGTGGGACCGAAGTCGGTCCGCTTCCTGGTGGTGCGGGTGAAGCGGAGCTCGATCATCCTCGGCAAGCTGCTCTCCCAGGTGACGCTCTTCGCGCTGCTGATGAGCATCTGCACGATCATGATGGTGCTGGTCGCGAAGATCCTGAACCCCGAGTTCGCCGCGGCCGACGTCGCGCTGTGGACCGGGAAGCTGATCATCTCGTCGATGGTGCTCTCCCTGGCGTACCTGGCGCTCACCGCGCTCTTCAGCTCGATCACCAAGCAGGGCGGAGTCGCGCTGGTGCTCAACGTGATCGCGCTCTTCGTGATCTGGTTCGTCGCGCTGCTCGGTGGCGCGGTGCGCTTCCCTGGCGAAGTCGCTGAGCAGGGCACGCTCGCGATGCTGAAGACGGAGTCGGCGATGGCGTACGTGCGCTACGCCTCGGTCTGGTTCTACGGAGACGATCTGCTGCACCCGCACTGGGGCCGCTTCCTCACCGCGGCGCTGGTGCACGTGGGCTTCGGCCTCGTCTTCCTCGGTCTGGCGCAGCTCGCGCTGAAGAAGAGGGATCTGTGAGCGCGGCGATCGAGATCAAGGGCCTCAGCAAGCACTTCGGCGCCAAGGTCGCGGTGAACGACGTCACGTTCAACGTGGAGGAGGGCCACTGCTACGGCCTGATCGGACCGAACGGCGCGGGGAAGACCACCACCTTCTCCATGATGTGCGGCTTCCTCTTCCCCACGCACGGCACCATTCGCGTGCTCGGTCTGGATCCGACGGATCCCGGGGTGCTCAAGCGCAAGGTCGGCGTGCTGCCGCAAGACGCGATCCTCCCGCCGCTCTGGCCGGTCGGTGAGCTGCTCACGTACTACGGAGAGCTCTCGGGTCTCCCGAACGCGGAGAGCGAGGCGAAGGCGGCGCTCGAGCGCGTGCAGCTCCCCGAGACGTGGAACGTGCAGGCCGGAGCGCTCTCGCACGGCATGCACAAGCGCGTGTCGATGGCGCAGGCGCTGATGGGCTCGCCTCCGGTGATCTTCCTCGATGAGCCCACCGCGGGCCTCGATCCGAAGATCGCGGCGCAGGTGCGCAACGTGATCCGCGAGCTGAAGGGCCAGCACACGGTGGTGGTCTCCAGCCACAACCTGCAGGAGCTCGAAGAGCTCTGCGACGCCACCGCGATCCTCGACAAGGGCAAGCTGGTGAGCGCGTCGTCGATGGCCGAGCTCACCGGGCAGATGGCCGAGTTCCGCGTGCAGATCGCGAAGGGCGAAGTGCCGCTCGCGGATCTGAAGGCGCTCACCGGCGTGAAGGACGCGAAGCTCGAACCGAACAACGTGCTCTGCGTCTCGTACGACATCAGCGCGGTTCAGCCCGAAGAGATCATCACGCGCTCGGTGGGCCTGCTCGCGACGAAGAACGTGCTGTTCCTCACGGTCTGGCGCGGCAAGCGGCTCGAAGAGCGCGTGCTGCAGCTGACCTGAGACGAGGAAGACGATGCCCGCCAGCGAGCCCGGGACGATGACCTGCGTTCACGTGGCGAAGGCGGGTGCGGCGGACGACGAGGACGGCAGCTGGCAGCACCTCTGCGAGCTGGACCACGAGCCCGATGAGTCGGGCTTCGTGATCGTCGGTATCGAGCACCTCGTCGCGCGCCAGCCTGAGCTTCAGCGCCTCAAGCAGCTCGAGCCAGGATGGATCGCCCAACGCTCCAGCTCCGGCGCGTGGACACGTCATCGTGCCTGAAGCCCGCGGTTACTCCGCGTCGGCGTAGAACAACGGATCACGCTGCGCGAGGAACTGACCGATCGCCGCGTGCGCCGCGGGCGCCAGCCCGATGAACTGAACGCCCATCCCCGGGAACGAGTCGGGGATCTTGTCGTTCACCTCGCGCACCCACGACACCTTCCCCTTCGCCTCGATCCGCTGACCCGAAGGCAGCGTGAAGGAGAGATCCACCTCGGTACCGAGCGGCAGCAGATTCACGGTCGCCACGAACAAGCCACCGTCGGAGATGTTCGCCGAGAAGCCCGCGTAGAAATTGTCGTCGGAGTTGAAGTCGACCGCCGCCTGCATCTTCACGCGCGCACTCGCACGCTGCGGCTTCTTCGCCGCCGGAGCTTCCGCCATCACCGCGGCCGCGCTCGGCACCCGCGCGGGGGGAGGAGGAGGAACGGGAGCCGGCGCTGCTTGCGGAGGAGGCGCCGCCAACGCCGCGGCGATCGCCTGCTCATCGGCGAGCAGCTGCGAGGTCATCTTTTGGAGCTGCTGCTTGGCCGCGGCCAGCTGCGCCCGCACCGCGCTGTTCGTCTCACGCCGCGCCCGCACCGCCGCCTCGCGCGCCGCGCGCGCCTTCACGAACCCCGAGTTCGGATCGATCACCGGAGGCGGCGTTTGCGCTCTCCTCGCGATCGTCGCGTCGCCCACCTGGGCCGCCTGAGCCTGGAGCGTCGACATTCGCGTCGCCAGCTCGCTGCTCACTTCGGCCAACCTGCTCAGCTCCGCGTGGAGCGCGGCCTCTTCAGCCTGCAGCTCCGACTCTGCCCTGCTCAATTCGATGTCCACTTCGCTCCACTTTCATTGGGCCGCTACGACCGCGCAAGTTCCCAATTTCCCCAGACGTCAGCGAGTCTTGCGGCGAATCAGCGCCTTCAACAGGCGCCCTTTTTCCGGAGAAATCACGAGCTGATTTCCCGTGACCTCACAGAACGCATTGAGGTCACCCCACGCCGCGGGATCGTCGGCCCAGAGTTCCACTTCTTCGAAGGTCTTCAAGGCCTTCGCCAGCTCGACGATCGGGAGCGGACAGGCCTTTCCCCGCCCATCGACGAGGTGGGCTGAAACCTTGAGTCTCGCTTTCTCATTCATGTGCTGCATTGCGCGACATTCAGCGCTATGAGCCGCGCCGCATTCCTCTTTAAGGGAGCAAAAATACTCATGAAACCTTCAGTCATCATCGCCCTCATCGTTGGCGGTGTCGTCGGCTTTGCCGTCGGCAGCATGTTCCAGAAGCCGTCTACTGACGGTGGCAGCCCCAGTGTCGTCGCGGGTGCGCCGTCTCCTGCCGCTCCTGCCCGCCAGGGTGGTGCTCCGGCCGGCGATCCGTCGGTCTACAAGGTTCCCCTCGAGGACGCGCCTGTTCGCGGCCCCGCTTCGGCGCTCGTCACCATCGTCGAGTTCTCCGACTACCAGTGCCCCTTCTGCTCGCGCGCGCACAACACCATGCTCGAGCTCGAGAAGCAGTACGAGGGCAAGATCCGCATCGCGATGAAGCAGCACCCGCTCGACTTCCACCCGAACGCGAAGCCGGCCTCGCTCGCCGCGCTCGCCGCCGGTGAGCAGGGCAAGTACTGGGAGATGCACGACAAGATCTTCGCGAACCAGCAGAACCTCGACGCGAACACCTTCGAGGGCTACGCGAAGGACCTCGGCCTCAACGTCGACAAGTGGAAGGCCGACCAGCAGGCCGCCAAGTTCCAGCAGATGATCGCGAAGGACACCGCGCTCGCCATGCAGATCGGCGCGACCGGTACGCCCGCGTTCTTCATCAACGGCAAGAAGGTCTCGGGCGCGCAGCCCATCGACAACTTCAAGAAGGTGATCGACGAGGAGCTCGGCAAGGCGCAGGAGATGGTCAAGAACGGCACCCCCGCTGACCAGGTCTACGCGAAGGTCATCGCCAACGGCGTGACCGCCCCGGCGCCCGCGCCCCAGGCCCCGAACGCGCCTTCGGCTCCGGCGCCTGCCGCGATCCGCAAGGTCGACGTGCCGGCTGACTCGCCCGCCAAGGGCGGCAAGGCTGGCCCGAAGGTCACCATCGTCGAGTGGTCCGACTTCCAGTGCCCGTTCTGCTCGCGCGTGGTGCCCACCCTCAAGCAGATCGAGGACACCTACGGCGACAACGTGAAGGTCGTCTTCCGCAACCAGCCGCTGCCCTTCCACAACAACGCCAAGGGCGCTGCCGAGGCCGGCATGGCCGCCAACGAGCAGGGCAAGTTCTGGCAGATGCACGACAAGATGTTCGCCAACGCGCAGGCCCTCGATCGCGCCTCGCTCGAGCGTTACGCGCAGGAGATCGGTCTCGACGTCGGCAAGTTCAAGGCGGCGCTCGACTCCGGCAAGTTCACCAAGCGCGTCGAGGAAGACTCGGCGGCCGGCATGGCGGTGGGCGCGAACGGCACCCCGACCTTCTTCATCAACGGTCGTGAGTTCGTCGGCGCGCAGCCCTTCGAGGCGTTCAAGAACGTGATCGACGAGGAGATCAAGAAGGCCGACGCCATGCTCGCCAAGGGCATCAAGGCGCAGGACCTCTACGCCGAGTTCCAGAAGGAGGCCGGCAAGGCTCCTCCCCCGGCGGCTCCTGGTGCCCCTGAGCCCGCGAAGGTCGTCACCGACCTGAACATCACTGGTGCGCCGGTGATGGGCCCGAAGAACGCGCCGGTCACCATCGTGGCGTTCTCCGACTTCCAGTGCCCGTTCTGCTCGCGCGTGGTGCCCACCCTGCACGACCTCGAGAAGCAGTACGCCGGCAAGATCAAGATCGTCTTCAAGAACCAGCCCCTGCCCTTCCACAACAACGCCAAGGGCGCCGCGGCTGCCGGCATGGCCGCCAACGAGCAGGGCAAGTTCTGGGAGATGCACGACAAGATGTTCGCCAACCAGCAGGCTCTCGATCGCCCGTCGCTGGAGCGCTACGCGCAGGAGATCGGTCTCGACGTCGGCAAGTTCAAGGCGGCGCTCGATTCGAACAAGTTCGACGCGTACATCGCGGCTGACTCGGCCGAGGGTATGCGGGTCGGCGCGAACGGCACCCCGACGTTCTTCATCAACGGTCGCCAGGTCGTTGGCGCGCAGCCGATCGACGCGTTCAAGGCCGTGATCGACGACGAGCTGAAGAAGAAGAAGTGATCAGGTCGGAGTGAGGGGCGCACCCTCATCCAACCAGCGGCCGTCGCTCTTCACTGAGCGGCGGCCGTTGTCTTTTGGCGGCGCCGGTAGATCACGAAGCCGACCGCCCAGGCGAGCAGCGGGAGGAAGTACGGCAGTCGCGAAGTGACGTCCTTGATCGCCGCATTTCGCCGCCGCGCAGGAAGCACCGAAGGATCAGCGATCTCGAACGGAGCGGGAGTGAGCGCCGAGATGAACGCGCGGTCGAGCGTGGGCTCCTTGGAGCTCAGGACCTTCTCGAAGTCGACGGAGCCGTAGAGGAGCGGTTCTCCGCCGGCGGCTACCAGCGCGTTCGGCACCTCGGGAGGGAGCGCTTCGATGGTGCTCTCGCAGGAAGCGAGGACCGCGAGCTTCGTGGTGAAGCCGTGTTTGCGTTTCTGCTCGGCGAGGATGGAGAGCAGGTCGGCGGTAGTGATGCCGTAGCGCTGCACGAAGGCATTGTCCGAGCCATGCACGCGCGCGAAGAGCGTCTCCTTGGTGAGCCCTTCCGTGGGAAGTCCGAGCCGAGGAGTGACTGCGTAGATCTCGTCGCCGTGCGACTCGACGACCACCACGAACTCGTGAGTGGTTGGGTCGAATTCTCGCGCGGCCAATTCGAGCACAGCGATCAGATTGGCTGGATTGGCGATCGGGTTGCTCGCTTCGCGACCATCCTTCGGAGTGCCGATGGTGATGGGCACGCGCTCCAGCGGACCACCGCGACCCACGAGCACGACGCCCGATTGCAGCAGCCGATTCTGAGAGACGACGACACCGCTCAGCTCGGTCGAGTGGCGCTCGATGGCGGCGAGATCGGTGGCGACGACTTCAGGGAAGGTCTTGAGGTCCTCGAGGATGCCGAGGGAGAGGATGCGATCGTTTTCCTCAGGACTCGACTCGAGCCAGGCGGCGATCTGGCGAATGTTCTCGCTCTCGCGCGGCGTCGGCGAGGGCTCGTTGCCCAAGTAGATGAGGACCTGCGCTGGCGCTGCGTGGAGAAAGAACGCAGCGCCAGCCAGAGCAACCAGATTCAAATGAGACTCAGAGCCCGCGAACCGTGCTCGTGTTCTTTGGCCACTTCGGCGGGCCCTCGCTGCGAGGCACGGCTCCGTAGGCAGCAAACGACACAGCAGCGAACAGCGTGATGACGGCGATGATCCGTTTCATGGTGATGACTCCACGCTCGAGTGAACTGCAGGGAACTCAGAGACCACGCGCCGTGCTGGAGATCTTCGGCCACTTCCCAGGTCCCTCGCTCCGAGGCGAGCTTCCGTAGGCGGCAAACGACACAGCAGCGAACAGCGTGATGACGGCGATGATCCGTTTCATGGTTACTCCACGCGACGAGGGAACTGCCTGACGACAGGAACAACCGACGCAGAGCTCGCGGCACGTGCTGAGGCACGGCCACCGGGAGCTCATCGGCGAAACGAGAGAGTTGTTAGGAGTTCAGCGGCGACTCAGAGCCCGCGAGCGGTGCTGCTGGCGTAGGGCCGCTTCGGCCCTGGGTTCGGAGCTCTCGAGAATCCGTATGCAGCGAAGGACACAGCAGCGAACAGCGCCACGACAGCGATGATTCGATTCATGTGAAACCCCCACGCCAGAGAACTGCCCAACAGCGTCGGCAGGACAGCATATCTGGGTATCGCTTTTCGCCGAAATCGTGAGGGTCGAACCGAACCCTTGTCCGATTCACACACAACCATGCGAGAAAAATAAACGGCCGTCGCTCTGTTCCGAGGGAGCGACGGCCGCTTGATTATGCGCTTCGTTTCTCTCCGCGAGACCTCGGCCCCTCGGCGCGACTGATGGAGTCCCTCGCCCAACCACCAACACCCAAAGCCCGAGGGGACCGGGCCACTCCATCTCGTCGGTACCGCTCTTCCCTCCTCAAACCCTCCACGACCGAAGAGGAACGCTGCTCATCGTGAACGATCGATGATCACGCTCGAGGCGACGTCTCCCTCCACACCGGCCGGCCCGTACTCAGTGCAGCCATCCCCCCGGACAACTGCAGCTGCCTT
>CBIHPJ010000299.1:0-10192 GCA_966211295.1 uncultured Myxococcales bacterium
CGCTCGAGCTCGAGCGACTGAAGGGCATGGCGAAGCAGCTCGACACGCTCCAGGGCAGTGGCTCACGCTTGATGATCACCACGCTGGTGGGCGCGATCTGGGTGATCTCTCCTTTCTTCGGAAGGATTCAAGAAGAGCGCTTCCCCGGTTCGGAGATGCTCGCGACCGCTCCCCTCGCGCTGCTCTCGGCGGTGGTGATGGTGATCATCGCGTGGCGCGCGAGGGAGGCGCGCACGAAGCTCAATCAGCAGCTGCTCTCGATCATCGTGTTCGCGATGTTGGTGCAGGCGGCGTTCGTCACGCTCTTCTACATGGCGGGCGGAGATCTCGGCGCGCGCTCGGTGCCGGTCTTCTCGGGGTTCTGGTTCGTGATCAGCGGAGTGATCACGGTGGGCATTCTCCCGGCGGCGTGGCCGATGCCGATTGGCTACCTCACGGCGGCGATCCTCGCGTACCGCTATCCAGAGCAGCGTTATTGGTGCGCTTCGCTCGGCAATCTCACGCTCGTGGTCACCTCGCTGATCCTGTTCAAGAGGGAACAACGGGAGGCCCGGCTCGCTGCGGCTGCGGCGAAATGACGTTTCACACCGAAGGGTGGTCAGGGGTGAGGCGAGCGCGTGTGCCGCCTCCTCCTCCCAGTGCTGGTGTTGACGCTGCCTGGTTGTGCCAGGCCGGCGCTGCACGCGTCGCTCGAGAGTGCTGAGGGCCTGAGCAAGGGGAGTCGCGTCTACGCGGCAGGCATCACGGTCGGCGAGGTCGACTCAGTGCGCGTCGACGGAGTGACGGCCGATGTCGCTTTCGTCTTGCGGCCCGGGAACACGCTTTCCCTGCGCGTCGACGCGTGCGCGATGAGCCTTCCGGATGAGCACGGCGCCTTGTTGCTGCTCTTTCCCGGGAAGGAGCTCGAACGTCTCGACGCGCGGCCTGTTCCTGCGTGCGAGCCGCATGAGCAGCGGATTACGGCGCTGAAGCAGCTCGCGAGCTCAGGGAGTGGTGCGTTGAGCCAGGCGATCAATCGGTTCTTGAACGCGCTCGCTGCAGCAGAACTGCCACCAGCTCCCGTGCCGGGGAAACCGTGCGGCTCGCTTACGGTGAGTCGCCTGCGCATCGAGCCCGTCGGTGCAGTGCCGCTCGTGCTGCCGTCGGGTGGACGTCGGTTGTGGCTCGCCGTCGAGAATCGCGGAGAGGCTCCGGTCTCACTCGAGACCGCGACCTTCCTCGATGCGCGCGGGAGCGTGGCGCTTCAAGCGCGCGTGCCTGAGCCGGCTGATCTCTTCATGTCGGTGTCGATCGCGCCGCACACCACGCGAGAAGTGAGCGCGGTGTTCGAGGGCACGAAGGCGAATCAGGTGAGCGCGGTGGAGGTGAGGGCATCGGCGCTCGATGCAGGCTGCAGTGTTCGCTGGCACCTCTAAGAGAGGCCCCTTCCCCTGCCCCTCTCCCCGCTATCGCAGGGAGAGGGAGACGCCAGGAAATCGCACCGTGACGCGCGCCCCACCACCAGTCGCCTCACCAACCTCCACCTGCGCCCCCTCTGCCTCGACCAACGTCTTCACGAGCGCGAGTCCAAGTCCGCTCCCCGGCTGACCCGAGCTCTCCGCCGCGCTGCCGCGGAAGAACCGCTCGAACACCTGCGCACGCTCCTCCGGCTTGATGCCCGGGCCACTGTCGAGAACCTCGAGCGCGACACCGCCGTCCTCGGCCCGAGCTACGAAGCGCACCGCCCCACCCGCGGGCGTGTAGCGGACGGCGTTGTCGAGCAGCGCATCGAGCACCTCGCGCAGTCGCGCGCGCGCCGCATGCACCGTGAGCCCGGGTGAGACGGAGAGCTCGAGCCGCAGCCCCTTCGCCTCGGCGCGCGCCCGGAAGAGCCGCTCCAGTTCCGCGGCGAGCTCGGGCAACGCCACGTCCTCACGGTCCGCCGAACGAGCGGCATCGGCGCGAGTCAGTGCAAGCAGCCCATCTGCGAGCAGGGCCGCGTCCCTCGAAGCAGCGGCGATCGAGTCGAGCGTCGCCCGATAGCTCCCTGCGTCTCGCTCACGTTGGAGCGACACCTCGGCCTGCGTGAGGATGCTCGCGAGCGGAGTGCGGAGCGCGTGACTCGCCCGTCCGATGAACTCACGCTGCCCATCGACCACGAGCGCGACTCGACCGAGCAGCCCGTTGAAGGCCTCCGCCAGCCGGCTCAGCTCGATCCCCAGGCCCAGCGTCTCCACCCGCGAGCTCAAGGAGTGCGCCTCCAGCTGATCGACGGAAGCAGAGAGGCGCCGCAGTGGCGCGAGGAACCAGTGCGCCAACAGCGCCGCGCCTCCCACGCTGAGCAGCGCGGCCAGGAGCAGCGCGAGCAGCAAGCCGCCACGGAAACGCTCCGCCAGCCCAGCCACCGCGGTCAGCGGCGCAGCCACTCGGAGCACCAGTCGATCGCGGCCGTGACGCGGGGTGAAGGCGATCGAAAGCACGCGCAGCGGCTCCCCCGTGGGGCTCTGTGCACTGCTGAAGCCCAGCCCACCGAGCGATCCCGCGGGCCAGCTCACCTGGCTGCCGACCAGCGCAGTGCCGTCCTCCGCCTCGACACGAAAAGGCAGGCCCCGCGTGCTCAGATCGTCGTCATCATCGAGCTCGAGCGCGCCGTGCTCGTACTTCACCTCGCGGCTCAGCACCTCGGCTCGACGAGTGAGCTCGGCGTCCACCACCTCCATCGTCCAGCTGCGCAGCGAGGCGGCGAGCGCCAACCCCAGGCCGCCGAGGAGAGAGATGGTCAGCCCCAGCACCAGCAGCACCAGCTTGAGACGCAGGCTCATGCCTTCTCCGGGTTGAAGCGGTAGCCCTGGCCACGGTGCGTGCTGATCAGCCCGCTGCCGTCGAGGCCCGCCGCGTCGAGCTTGCGCCGCAGCCGCGCGACGAACACGTCGATCACGTTCGAGTCGCGCTCCGCGTCCTCGGCGTAGAGGTGCTCCGCGAGCTGGGTGCGCGACCAGGTGGCGCCGGGCTTCAGCGCGAACAGCTCGAGCACCGCGTACTCGCGCGCGGTCAGCTCGAGCGCCTTGCCGTGCACCGAGGCGGTGCGCGCTCCGAGATCCAAGACCAGCGCGCCCACCGCCACGGTGTTCGTGGTCTGCCCGAATTCGCGCCGCACCAACGCCCGGAGCCGCGCCAACAGCTCTTTGAACGCGAACGGCTTGATCAGGTAGTCGTCGGCGCCCGCGTCGAGGCCGTCCACCCGGTCCTGCACCTCTCCGAGGGCGGTGAGCAGGAGCACCGGCGTCTTCACGCCGCGCGAGCGCAGAGTGCGCAGCACCGACAGCCCGTCGAGCCGCGGCATCATTCGATCGAGGACGATCGCGTCGAAGCGCAGCTCGGTGCACAGATGGAGCGCGCTCTCTCCATCGCCCACCACATCCACGGTGTAGCCCTCTTCCCGCAGCCCCTGGGCGAGGCTGGCGGCGAGAGCAGCGGTGTCTTCAGCGAGGAGCAGGCGCATCGCGCGGAACCTTGACCGCATGCTCGCCGAATGCGCCGTCCTTCGCACCCGGATGACAGGCGCCGCAGTTCGCCGCGCTCACGATGGCCTTCCGGCGGAAGGTGGACGCAGAAATTTCGTCATGCTCGTGGCGCCACCACCGCAGCTCCGTGATGCGCAGCGGCGTGGGTCCGACCACCTCGCGCCCGGCGTTGAGGGTGAGGAAGTCCTCGAGCTGCTTTCGGGTCGCGGCGTCGAGCTCGGCGTTCTGCCCGAAATGATCGTTCAAGCCTGCCAGCAACGCGGTCCACGATCGCGCGGGCAGCATCGAGGGTGGATAGGCGAGGTGACAGCTCCCACATTCGGAGGCGTACGCCTTCCACTGTGGCGAGGTCTGAAGGACGCGAGCGCTCCGCGGGTGCTCTTCGCGCTCATCGTCGTCGTCATCTCGATCGGCGAGCGAGACGAGGGGCAGCGCGAGGGCGAAGGTGAGAATCCAGAATGGAAAGCGGTTCATGATCGGTCCTCTCAGAGCGTCTGGAGATAGGTGAGAAAGTCGCCCCGCTCGCGCGAGGTGCAGGTGCGCCCCAGCACCTGCTTGCAGTTGCGGTCGAACCACTTGTCGGCGGTGGCGGCGTCGGTGAAGCGGCCGGGATTGGCCGAGGGCGCGAGCGGTTCGATCACCTTGCCCACCGGAGATCGACCGAGCTTTCTCGCGTCGGCGCCGTGACAGGTCGCGCACGAGACCTTGCCAGCGCGGCCCTCGTGTTCCTCGAAGTAGAGCGTTCGCCCGCGCGAAGCGTCGAAGCCTGAGAACGAGGGATCCTCTCCGCGCGCGGCGGCCTCGTAGCGCCCAAGCAGAGGTGTCGCCGCCTCGGCGCTCCCGATGGGCATCAGGCGCCAGAGCAGGAGCACCGCGGCCAGCCCCACCAGCGCGGCGAGCAGAAAGCCCGCTCTACGCGCGGCGCGGCTCTCGACGGCGGGCTCTCCGCGCTTGAAGCCGGTCACCATGCCGGCGATCAGGTTCTGTTTCTCGAGGAACGAAGAGAGCAGCACGCCCGCGACGTGGAAGACGATCAACACGGGCAGTGCGGCAGCCAGCGCCTCGTGCAGTTCCTTCACCGCGTGCGCGGTGTCCTTCGACATCAGCAGCGGACCGTTCCACTCAGGCCCCTGGGAGATCACGATGCCCGTGAGCGCCACCGCGAACAGCGTGGCAAGCAGCACCACGACCATCACCGCGCCGACCGGGTTGTGGCCAGTGACGTGTCCCGCCTTCCCGCGAATCATCTCCCGCAGCTCGGCCAGCACCACTCGCGGCGAGCGCACGAAATCGGCGAAGCGAGCGTGCTTCGAGCCGACGAAGCCCCACACCACGCGGAACAGCACCACGCCCAGCAGCACCAGTCCGATGCGCGTGTGCACCGGAACGAGGTGATCCTCTTCAGACGTGAGGAAGGCGCCCAGCACCAACACGCCAAACAGCAGGTGGCTCAGGCGTACCGCAAGGTCCCAGACTCTTACTTTCTTCATGGCTCAGCTCCTTGGGCCCAGACCCTACGGAGCGGCACATGAACGCAACGTGAACGTCAGGGGCCGGCGTCGACCCCTCCGTCCAGGTCGTAGTTGCCCGCGGGCCGGGAGCTGAACGTCGCCACCCCCGCATCACCCGCGATCTCATTGGCCTTCGCCTGAGTCATCAGCGCCAACGAGCCCTCGGAGCCCTTCAACTTCGCGTTGAAGAAGGCGACGGCGAAATGATTGATGAGCGGCTGCGCCACCGAGGCCGGAGGCGAAGTCGGCCCGCATCCATCCTCGAGCACCTTCCGCACGTCCGCGCCGGGAATGTCGAGCATCACGCGATCGGCGATCGACGCGAGATCGAACGCACAGAGATCCGAGAACGTGAAGTGACCTCCGTGCGTGATGTCGAGCAGCCACAGGGGATCCCGAATCACCTCCAGCGACGGCTTGATGTTCGTGTCCCACGGGAGCGTGCGGTCATCGTGAGCCGCCTGGATGTGAATCGGAATGTCGAGCACCACCGGCTGCGAGATCCCGAGCCACGCCAGGTTCGCGTCCACCGGAGCCTGTGGCACGATCGCCTTCACGCGTTCGTCCGTCGCCGCCACGCGCAGCGAAGTGAGCGCACCGAAGGAGTGACCCGTGACGCCGATGCGATCGGCATCGATGAGTCCGTAGAGCGGATCCCCTTCCTTCAGACGCGTGAACCGGTTGATCAAGTAGATGACGTCGGCCGGCCTCGTCTCCACGCCGACCGCGACGTTCTGCAGCTGGCCGCGCACCACGTCGTAGAGCGTGCCACCCTCGTGATCGGTCGAGACCACGATGTAACCGTGCGAGGCCAGCAGCACCGTGTAGTACGTCGACTGCCAGCGAATGGCCGCCTGCCCGTGCGCGAAGACGATCAGCGGGAACTTGCCGTGCAGCCGCGCGGGCTCGGCGTCGCGCACCGCCGCGGTTTGCAGCAACGGAATCGTGCCCACGCCGATCGCCGCCTGCTGCTCCGGCGTGAAGACCTGGAAGATGTCGTAGCTCACGGTCGGCTGGCCGCGGCTCGACTGCACCGCGGGGTACCAGATCTCCGTCACCAGCTTGCGCGGCGTACCGTCGGGCTTGCGACGCCCCGTGTCCTCGTACGTCACCGTGCGCACGCCGACGGGATATGGACCGAACTTCGCGGGATCGGGAGCGGCGCTCGCGGAGGCCTCCTCGAAAGGAAGCACGTCCTCCGGGGGAGGAGGAGGCGGAGCGCTGCACGCGGCTCCGAGCACCAGCACGATTACGAGAGAGCGGAACATGAGCGGCGTCCTACCAAAACGCCGCGCGAAGCAATGCCCGCCAGGTCAGAACATCAGCGCGGTAACGCAATGACGCCGTAGCCCTCGGAGCAGTCGATTCGCGCCATGCCGGTGAGCGTCGGGGCTGTGGCGTCGACCTTGAACTTCTTGTTCGGCACCTGAACGCTCGCCACCCTGGCAATCGTGCCGATGGTCGCCACGCGCTGACCCGGCACGGTGATCCGGCACGCGGTGAGCGCAATCGGCTCGCGGCTCGCGAGGATCCACGTGCCGTTCGCGAGACGACCTACGACCTGGAGCGGCGGACGGTACGCAGGCTGGTCCTGCGGCAGATCGGAAGGAGGAGGGGCATCGATCCCCGGCGCCATCACGGCGCCTGCATCGATCACCGCCTCGGCCAGCGCGCCAGCATCAATCGAAATTGGGTTCGCGGTGACGACCTCGGGCCGAGTCGGAGCAACTCCCGCGTCGACCGCGGCCACCACAACCGGAATCTCAGATGGACGCGTGAGCGCATAACCACCAGCGAGCAACGCGAGCACGAGCACCACGCCACCGATCAACAGCGCAGGACTGCGCCTGGGCTGAGCCACAGCGAGCTCTCCCGTGGTGAGTGGAGCATCGGCACGCGAAGGCACCGCCGGAACATCGACGCGCGCGGGAACCGCGGGCTGCAGCGGAGTCTCCGGATTCGCCGCGGCGAAGATCGCCGCCGGACGCGCGGGTGAAGTGGGGCCAGGCTCCGCGGGCTCGTTCGAAGCCACGACCGCAGGTCGTCCGGAAACGGTCGCACCAGGTTCCGCAGAAGTGCTTGGAGCAGCCACTCCCGGGCGAGCCGGATACGTCGGCACCGGAGGACCGGGCAACGACGGAGTGGCCTGAGTCGACACCGCGGGCGTTCCCGTCTGGGTCGGAATCGGCGGACCGAGCGAATGCGTCTGCTCACTCGGATGCGTCTGCGTGAGCATCGCGCCCTGCTGAATCGTCGCCGCGGGCCGCGACTCCGCCGTGAGCGCGTGAGCCGAAGCGGGCGGCCGAAGCACCGTGTTGTCGAACTCAGGCCGCGTACGCTCTTCCTGCGGCGGAGGGCTGCGCTGCGTGGACACGCGCGTGAGCAACTGCCGAGTCACCGCGAAGTCGCTCGAGCAACGCGAGCGTACGTATTCGCCCAGCTGCGGCTTGGTGGGCGGCGGACCGAGCTTGAGCAACTCCGCCATCAGCACCTGCGCGAACTCGTCGGTGGTCGCGTACCGATTCGCGGGCGAAGCAGAGAGCGCCTTGAGCACCACGGCCTCGAGCGACTCCGGAACATCGGGGCGCAGCGGCGCGAGGTTGCGCACCACCGGGTTCGCCATCGCGACCACCATCTCGGTGAGCGTGCCGCGAGGCACCCATTGCTGATTCGAGAGCAGCTCCCACGCGACGATGCTGAGCGCGAACTGATCAGCGCGGTGATCGACGGGCTCGCCGCGCGCCTGCTCCGGCGCCATGTAGCCCAGCTTCCCCATCACCGAAGCCTGCGCGGTGTGACGGGAGCGGGCCTCCGACTTCGCGATGCCGAAGTCGATGACCTTCACCTCGCCCTCGTACGACACCATGATGTTGTGCGGGCTGACGTCGCGGTGAACGATGTTCAGCGGCGTGCCGTCGAGCGCGTGCTTGCGGTGAGCGGCGCCCAGTCCCTCCGCGGCCTGGGTGATCAGCGCGATCACCAAGGGCAGCGGCATGTACTCATTCGCTGCGCGCACCTGCTCGTGGAGGCGGGAGAGATCGACTCCGGCCACGTACTCGAGCGCGAGGAAGAGCTGACCGTCGGCCTCGTTCATGTCGAGGACCTGCGCGATGTTGCCGTGCGAGAGCTGCGTGAGCACCCGCCCCTCGTGGAGGAAACGCGAGACGAAGTCGGCGTCCTTCGCGATCGACGGGAGCACCGTCTTCACGATGCAGAGCTTCTCGAAGCCTGCCGCGCCAGAGAGCCTCGCCAGCCACACCGAGCCCATGCCGCCTTCACCGAGCTGCTCGAGGAGCTCGTATCGCCCCAGATGCCGAGGTCCCGTCATGCGGCATTCCTCCGCTGTGCCACGCGCGTCATCGCGAAGGCACCCAGGCCGAGCAGCGCCACTGCTCCGACCCAGGCCAGCAGCGTGACGCTGTTCTTGAAGCCCACGAAGAACATCCACCCCGCGGAGACCACGTACACCGCCGCGCACGCGAGGCTCATGGGCGAAGGATCCTTGCCCTTCAGCTTCGCCACGAAGAGTCCGGAGACGGTGAGCGCGGCGAACAGCACGAGAATCGCGCCCACGTTCGAGAGCACCGAGCGCACGTCGTGCGTGAAGAGCAGCGCGAGCGCGAGGGCACCCTGGAGGAGCACCGCTCCCGTCGGAGGCTTGCCTTCCTTCGAGCCGAGGAACGCGGGGAGGAAGCCGTCCTTCGCCATCGCGGAGTACACGCGCGGGCCGACCAGCAGCATCGCGCTCATGGCGGAGATGAAGAGGATCAACATCACCGCGCTCATCACCTTCGCCGCGAAGGGACCGAGCAGCGCCGCCATCACCGCCTGGCCCAGCGTGACTTGATCGAACTGGCCCTTGAGCGAGGTGAAGTCGTCGTACTTGAAGACCACCGTGCCCTGCGCGGGCGTGAGGTTGGCGACGAAGATGAAGTTCACCACCAGGTACAGCGCGCCCACCGCGAGACAACCGATGAGCATCGCGCGCGGCACGTTGCGGCCCGGCTCCTCGAATTCGTCAGCCGCGTAGATCGCTGCGTTCCAGCCGGAGAAGGCGAAGGCGATGAAGAAGAGGCTGCCCAGCACTTCGTTCACCGGAGTGGTGGTGGGCGAGGCCGCGGTCCACGTGGGCCACGAGAGTGAACCGAAGAACACGCCGATGGCGACGAAGCCGATGAGCAGCAGCACCTTCACGCCCACGAGCACGTTCTGCACGCGCGCGGAGAGGTGGAGGCCCATCGCGTGAATGCCGGTGAGCCCGATGATCAACGCCGCTCCGACCAGGCGCGGATCGAGTGCGGGAACGACCGCGCGGGCGAACGCTCCGGCAGCGAGCGCATCGAGAGCAGTCGGCGCGGAGAAGCCCACGAGCAGCGAGGCCCAGCCTGCGAGGTAACCGAGCGCCGGGTGCATCAACGTCGAGAGGTAGCGGTACTCGCCGCCTCCTTCAGGCACCAACCGCGCGACCTCGGCGTAGGCCTTCGCTCCGCAGAGTGCGAGCACGCCGCCGATGACCCACGCGAGGAGAATGAGGCCCGGCGAGAGGCTCTGCGCCATGAAGCCGGTGGAGAGAAAAACGCCCGCGCCGACCATGTTGGCGATGACGAGACCGATGCCTGACTTAAGTCCGAGAGGGCGGGGGGACACGCGAGAAACGACTTACTCCGACGGAAGAGAAACGCGAGCCTGCCCATGCTTCTGGTCAAGGTGGCCCGCAAACGCGGCGGTCTGAAGTACAGGGGGGTCGTGAGAATGCGTGAGCCCCACCCCGGGCTGATCTGCGTCGAGTACATCACTCCTGACGACCTCAAGGTCTCGTCGCAAGCCGCGCTCATCCAACGCCTCGAAGAGAAGAAGGGCCGCGTGGTGATCGTGTTCGACGTGGGCGCGGCGGTCCGCTCGGTGCCGATGGACGTGCCGGCGTTCTGGCTGGGTGTCACCGCGCGCCGCGAATTGCAGCTCGTGGGCATGGCCATCGTCACCAGCTCGTCGGCTGTGCGGGTTGCGACGCAGGGCTTCGCTCTCGCCAATCTCGCGCGGCGAATTGCGATCAAGGTGAGCACCTTCAAGAACGTCCCCGCTGCCGAAGCGTGGGGCGTCGAGATCCTCAAGGGCGCCAACGTCGCCGCTTAGTTCCATCCAGTCGCAAATGGATGCTTTGGGAGCGTTCGTATTTTT
>CBIHPJ010000300.1:0-10187 GCA_966211295.1 uncultured Myxococcales bacterium
GCGCCTTCACGTCGGGAGCGAGCGCCGCCTTCTTCACAGGCGCAACGCCCGCGTCGGCTTGAGCGAGGGTGCCCGCATCCACGGAGAGCGCCACGCCAGCTTCCGGTTTGGACGCGGTCTTCGCGGAAACGCCACCATCTGCAGCGAGAGCCATCAGGAAAGCAGCGAGCCAGGTGGTCATCATGATGGTCCTTTGACGGGCCAGGCCCGCCGGCCTTCACTTCCCAGAACGAGGAATTTTCACTGGTTGCGAAACACCCGGCCGCGCTGTTTCACCGAGAGATACGAGAACTGCTCGGTCAGCGCAGTCTTCTCTTCCGGGGAGAGATCGCCCCCCACTCCGAGGTGCTCGAGCCGCCACGACACGGCCCTCGTCACGCACGCGCTCGCCGCCGCGGAGATGTTCATGCTCTGCGAGAAACCCTTCATGGGGATCCAAAAAGTCCCGTCGGAGTGCTCGATCACTTCTTCCGAGACTCCGAAGCGCTCGTTGCCGAGCACCATCGCGATCTTCTGATCGAACTTGAGCTCGAAGAGGCTGGTGGCGCCCGGCCGAATCGCAGACGCCAGCACGCGGTAGCCCTTCTTCTTCAGCGCCGCCGCGCAGGTCTTGAAGTCTTTGTAGACGTGCAGGTCGAGCCACTTGTCGCAGCCCTGCGTGACCTTCGAGTTCGGCGCGAACTTCGCGTCGGCGTTGCGAATGATGTGCACGTCCTGAAGGCCCATGCCCTCGCAGGTGCGGAGCACGGCGGCCATGTTGAACGTGTCCTCGAGGCGATCGAGGACCACCGTGACGTTGCGGGTGCGTCCGGCGATCACGCTCTCGATGCGCTCGCGTCGCGGAGCGAGCAACAGGTCCGCCGGGAGCGGCTTGCCCTCGAGCGGCTCGTACTTGGGACCTCCGCCGACCATCAGCGCGTCTTCGCTTTCTTCTTCTTCTTCGCGGGAGCCGCCGTCTTTCTCGCAGGCTTCGCCGTGCTCTTCACCCCCGCCGCCTTCTTGGCAGCCGCGATGGACTTCCGCTTCGCCGCCTTCTTTGGGCGCGAGTCCTTCGCAGTGGTCGTCTCGTCGGGAGCGCCCGCCTCGACCAGGTGACGACCCTTGAGCCGCACCTTGTGCTCGTCGTTCGAGAACAACACGCGCGCGCACGCGTCGAGCACGGCCTGCGCGCCTTCACCCGTCGCACCGGAGAGCTCGAAGACCTTCACT
Source organism: uncultured Myxococcales bacterium (assembly GCA_966211295.1). Classification (GTDB taxonomy): domain Bacteria; phylum Myxococcota; class Myxococcia; order Myxococcales; family Myxococcaceae; genus Archangium_A. The sequence continues at coordinate 1,210 of CBIHPJ010000300.1, forward strand.
CCGCGCAGGTTCAGCTTCTGCACGAACGCCGTCAGCGCCTCGCGCGCGTGCGGGAGATCGAGCTTGTTGGCCACCACGATCTGCGGCTTGTCCGCGAGATCAGCGCTGTGCTTCTCGAGCTCGCGGTTGAGGATGTCGAAGTCCTCCACCGGATCGCGCCCTTCATCTGCGGCGCTCAGATCGACCAGGTGAATCAGCACGCGGCAACGCTCGACGTGACGAAGGAACTGGTGACCGAGTCCCTGCCCTTCACTCGCGCCCTCGATCAGTCCCGGAATGTCGGCGACCACGAAGCTGCGACGCTCGCGGTAATCGACCACGCCGAGGTGCGGCACGAGCGTGGTGAACGGATAGTCGGCCACCTTCGGCTTCGCGGCCGAGATGCGGCTGATGAAGGTGCTCTTTCCCGCGTTGGGGAAACCGAGCAGGCCGACATCGGCGAGCAGCTTGAGCTCGAGCACGAGCTTGCGCTCCTGCCCCAGAGTGCCGTCCTTCGCGAAGCGCGGCGTCTGCCGCGTGGACGTCGCGAAGTTCATGTTGCCCCAGCCGCCGCTGCCGCCCTTCGCCACCACCCAGTGCTCACCGGGCGTGGAGAGATCCTTGAGCAGCTCCTCGGTCTCCTCGTCGCGCACGAGCGTGCCGAGCGGAACCTTGAGGACCATGTCCTCGCCTGCGCGGCCGTTCATGTCGCTGCCCATGCCGTGGGCGCCGGAGCGAGCGACGTGGCGAGACGAGAAGCGGAAGTCGAGCAGCGTGGTGAGCTGAGGGTCGGCCTCGAAGATCACCGAGCCGCCGTCGCCTCCGTCGCCGCCCGAGGGGCCGCCCTTGTCGATGTACTTCTCGCGATGGAAGGCCACGGCGCCGTTACCTCCGTCGCCGCCCTTCACGTAAATGTGCACCTGATCGACGAATTTCATGAACTGTTTTTCTGGTCGCTAGAAACGGAAACAGGCGCTCGAGTCGGCTGACTCGGCGCCTGATCGAACCGAAGAACTGCGCGATTAGCTCGCGGCAGCGACCGGATAGACCGAGACCTTCTTGCGGTCCTTGCTGAAGGTTTCGAACTTCACGACGCCATCGATGGTCGCGAAGAGCGTGAAGTCGCGACCGCGCTTCACGTTGGTGCCGGCGTGAATCTTGGTGCCGACCTGGCGAACGATGATCGAGCCGGCCGTGATCTCCTGGCCGCCGTAGACCTTCGTGCCACGACGTTGCGCATTCGAGTCACGTCCGTTGCGCGATGAACCTTGTCCCTTTTTGTGAGCCATTTCTCTATCTCCTGAATTCTCTGCTTTAGGCCGAGATCGAGGTGATCTTCACCTCGGTGAAGGGCTGGCGGTGACCACGCAGGCGGGTCCAGCCTTCCTTCTCTTTGCGGAAGTGCAGAACGCGGCGGGCCTTGGCCTGGCGGAGGATCTTGCCCACCACCTTGGCGCCCGAGAGGGTCGGCTTGCCGACCTTCACGGCCTCAGTGCCACCAATCATCAGCACTTCGTCGAACTTCACCTCAGCGCCAGAGTCTCCCGTCACCTTCTCGATGCGGAGAACGTCGCCTTCGGCGACTCTGTACTGCTTGCCACCTGTCCGGATGACGGCGTACATCGTTATAACCTCGCGAGTTTATTCGAAAAACGTTCCGAATCTCCGGGGTGGAGAGCGGAAAGGACGGCCGCCATAAGCCATGTAGGAGCCACGGTCAAGAAGGGCGTGCCAGTGGATCAGGAAATCAGTGGTCGGCCATCCACTCTTTGAGCGCAGGAACGACCTTCGAGTCCCAGCTCTTCCCCTGCCGCTCCTTGATGAAGGCGGAGACGAGGGCATCGGTGAGGGTGGAAGCGCGGGTGGCGAGCTCGAGGCGCTCGGTGAGCTTGTCGTCCTCTTCCTCCTGCAGCAGCGCGGGCAGCTTCGCGGAGCGGATGTCGAAGAACTCCGCATCGACGGTGAAGTCGTAGACCTGCTCGCCCCAGGTGATCTGGATCTTCGCGGTGTGCACCAGCAACCCCTGGCTGAGCGCACGCTTCACCAGCTTCGCGTACGGAGCGGCCACGCCCTTCACGTTGAGCTCGGTGATGTCACCCGACGCCGCACGGAGCGTGATCTTCCCGTTGAACACCACGTTCACCGGAGCCTTCTCGAGGTTGAGCAGCGCCTCGGTCGACTCGCTCTTCCAGAGCAACCACGTGAGGCACTCGCGCCCGAGCCAGGTGCGGCCACGGAGCAGCGCCTCCTGCGCCTTCTGCTGCTCGATTTGCGCCTCGTCCTTCTCTTCTTCCACCGCCTGGCCATCGACGCCGACTTCACCGCGCAGGAACGCGCGCTCTTCCTTCTTGCTGGCCATGTCAGCTCACCTCTCCGAAGAGCTCTTTGCTCGGAGTCATCGCGTCGAGCGCGCCCACGGGCAGGAACGCCGCCGGCACGCGGGGGATCAACTTCACTTCGAGGGCAGACTCGAGCGCGGCCTGCGCCTCGTCCACCACCGTGCGCGAGGTGGCCCACACGAAGACGTCTTTCGAGGTGAGATCGACGCTCAGCTCGAACACCTTCGTCACCGGATCCTGCTTCGCGCGCAGCGCCTTCTTGATCGACTCCTTCTGCTCGGCGCGCTCACGGCGGCCGGGCGCACGCTTGTTCTTCTGCTCGAAGGCCTGGCTCCACTGCAGCAGCCCCGCGCGGATCTGATTGGTCGGAACCTTCAACCGATCGACGCGCCACGCGAAGAGGGCGTGCATTCCGTGGAACAAGGCGCCCGCGGAGAACTCGGTGCTGCCGTTCTGATCCAGTTCCACGAAGCCGGCGGTGCGCTCGTCTTCACCCTTCGGGTCGATCGCCTCGAACGCTGCTTTTCCGAGTCCCTTCTGTAACCAACGCTTCACATCTTTCGGCACGTCCCCTTCGAGGCGGAAGCGCGCCAGATTCACTGAACCACGACGAATCGGCATGCGGCCTCATCGTCTTCGGTGTCCACGCGGTCAAGGCTTTTGGGGCATAAGCAGGTCATGGATCGCCGTCTCGCCTTCCTCACCGCATTTCTCGGCTTCACGGCCGTGGCCCTGGGCGCGATGGGCGCTCACGGAGTGAAGAGCGCGGTCCTCGGCCTGCCCGACGCGATGGATCGCCTGGGCTGGTGGGACACCGGCGCGAAGTACCACGCGCTGCACGCCGTGGCGGTCGGACTGGTCGCGGTGATGTCGGCGCACGTGACGGGCCGCTTCGCGTGGCTCGCCGCGGTTTTCTTCACCGTGGGAATCGTCCTCTTCTCCGGCAGCCTCTACGTGATGGCGCTGACGGGAGTGCGGACGCTCGGCGCGGTCACTCCGTTTGGTGGACTCGCGTTTCTCGCAGGCTGGCTCGCGTTCGGCTTCGCGGCACGAGGGCTGGGCCGCGTGAAAGAGGCGCCCCGCCCGGGCGAGCCCTGAGCTGATGCGTTGGTTGTGCTTCGCCATGGTGCTGAGCGCGTCTGCGGTGAGCGCTGAAGAAGATCGCCCGCGGCTGATCGGCTCCGTTCACCTCTACCCGATGACCTCGTTCCCCGATCTGCTCGGCGGACAAATCACCGTGCACGCGATCCCCTGGGTCGACCTTCACGCGGGGCTCTCGGCGTTTCCGGGGCGCTTCGGTTGGTGGGTGCGTGGCGGACCGCGCTTCGTGATCGCCGACTTTCGCGACGAGAACCATCGCGGCCTCACCTGGAGAATCTCAGCGCTCGCGGGCTACCGCGCGTTCAAGGACAGCAAGGCCGATGCGCACGGCTTCAGCGCGCAGCTGTCCACCGACATCACTCACTTCTTTCAGCCGCACCTCGGGCTCACTTTTCAGGCCGCGTGCGGTGGCATGTACGACGACGCCGCGAAGCGCGTGCTCCCTGAGATCCGTCTCGGAGTCGGGCTGAGCTTCTAACGGTAGCTGCAGTTGGAACCCGTGCAGTTCCACTCCGTGGCGCCGGTGTACGGGCCCATGCACCCCGAGCCGAACTGGCTCGACGAGAACGCGCCCGCGGGCGAGATGTTGCCCTGGCCCTCGGTGTAGCGGGTCTCCGCCTCGTTCGTGGCGTTGCAGACCTTGAGCGAAGTCGTGTCACCCGAGTTCGTGCAGGCCGTGAAGGTGTTCGAGTACACCGTGCCCTTCGCCCAGCTGAAGCTGCTGCAGGTGTGATCGTCCCAGGTGCTGTCGCAGTTCTCGTCGACGGTCGGCGTGGGCGTGCTCGAGGCCGCGCGATTGACGCAGGTGAGGTTGGTGGGGAACGTGCCGAGCACGACTTGATCGCTGTTGCGAATCACGCGCACCTGCACCGAGCTCCAGGCCGAGGTGAACCAGTTCGCGCCCGCGGGGAGCGACACGCTGCGCGCGACGGCGTCGGTGTCACAGCTCGTGTTTTGAATCGTGACCCACGAACTGGCGGGGTTTCGGTACTGCACGGCGCAGCCCGTGCCGCCTCCGTTGCCGCGACCAGCGATCCAGCTCACGGTGAAGCTGCGATTGTTCGGCGTGTGCGAGAGCGAGAGGTTCGTCGGAGGCGTCTGCATGCCTCCGTAGAACGTCGCGATGAAGCCCGAGAAGCGCTCCGCGGGGTTCGCGTTGGCCGTGTAGCTCTGCGTGCCCATCAGGCCGGTGCCGATCTTCGTGGCGATGATGCCGGAGAGCTGCGGATCGGTGGGGGCGAGCTCGGTGGTGAAGCCGGCGTCAGAGGTGAGCGTGTTGGCGGTTCGCGTCGAGAAGGCGGCGATGAGGAACTCGTCGGGATCGGTCACGGAGCCGCTGGTGGAGACCGTGGGGAAGAGCACGCTCCCGTTTCCGCTGTAGGTGCCGGAGAGATCGAAGAACGGGAAGCCGGTGAGCGAAGAGAGCCACGCGCCCACGGGCGAGCCACCGCTCGCGCTGATGGTCACCGTGTCGCCCAGAATCCACGGGTTGACGAGCGTGGCGGTGTAGAGGCTGACCGTGCCGCACCCGGCGCAGCTCGAGTCGAAGACGGTGCGAGTCCACGTGTTGCTCCTCGAGTCACTCACCGTGACGCTGTTGGTCGAGATGACGACGAGCACGATCTTCGCTCCGGCCGCGACCGGCTGATTGAGGAAGATGAGCTGCGGCGTCGGACCTTGAGCCGTCCCAAGCTCCGTGGGACCCGAGATGCAGGTGGCCGGCGTGCCCATCGTCGTCGCGCCCGTGTAACCAGCCGCGCAGGTGCACGTGTACGAGCCAGCGGGCGTGTTCGTGCACATCGCGTTCGCGCCGCAGCTGAAGGAGGGCGAGACGCACTCGTCGATGTCCGTGCAGGTCGCGGGTCCATTGGTGACCGCGGTGCCGGAGTAGCCCGCGCTGCAGCTGCAGGTGTAGCCGCCGCCAACTGGTTGCGCGGCGCACGTGGCGTTCGCGCCACAATTCACCCCGAGGCAGGCATCGACCATCGCGCACACCGCAGGACCGCCGGTGACCGCGGTGCCCATGAAGCCGGAGTCGCAGCTGCAGCTGAACGAGCCAGGCGTGTTGGTGCAATGCGCGTTGGTGCCGCAGTTCCTGCCCGGGCATTCGTCGACGTCGGTACACGTGGCGGCCATGCCCGTGGTCGCCGTGCCCATGTAGCCAGCGGCGCAGGTGCACTGGAACGAGCCGGTGGTGTTGTTGCAGTTCGTGTTCGGTCCGCACGAGGTGGTCGGCGTGGAGCACTCGTCGGTGTCGGTGCACGTGGCGGGACCGCCCATCGTCACCGCGCCCGAGTAACCGGCGTTGCAGGTGCACGAGTACGAGGTCGCGGTGCTGGCGCAGGTGGCGTTCGCTCCGCACATGCCGGGCAGCGTGCAGCGATCGACGGTGGAGCAGCTCGTGGGTCCGCCCGTCGCGGTCGCTCCGAAGGTCCCTGAGGGGCAGCGGCACTCGTAGGTGCCTGGAATGTTCGCGCAGACCGCGAGCGGGCCGCAGTCAGGGCTGCTCGCGCACTCGTCCACGTCGGTGCAGGTCGCGGGGCCGCCCGTGACGGGAGCGCCCGTGTAGCCCGTCGCGCAGCTGCATTCCCACGAGCCAGGCGTATCAGTGCAGGTGTTGTTCGACGCACAGCTCGCGCCCAGGCCGCACTCGTTGATGTCGACGCACGAGCCGCTCACGCAATCGCGCGCGGACGTGCACTGCGCGACGTTGGTGCAGCTCGAAGGACAAGTGCCGGTCTGACCATCACAGACGTAGTCGGAGTTGCAGATGGTGCCGCCCGCCTTCGCCACGCAGCGCCCGCGCGAGCTGCTCAGGCCGCACGTCTGGCACTCGCCGCCGCAGCTGCTCTCGCAGCACACGCCCTCGACGCAGAAGCCCGAGGTGCAATCGCTCGCGCCGGCGCAGGTCGAGCCATTCGTCCCGCCGGTGCCAGCCGCCACGCACTCCTTCGCAGTGCCCGCGGTTTGGCAGGTGAACCCATCGGCGCAGTCCGCGTCGGTGGTGCAAAGAAAGCGAGTGGTCGCCGGATCGAAGATGCCGCACGTACAACCGGCGCCCAGACCGACGAGCAGCGCGGCGCTGAAGAGCGCGTTCCTGGAGGCGGACATGCTGAGGACTCTACTTCGCGCGGTCAGGGTTTCACGCTCTGCCAGCTCGAGTTTCCGCTAACGAACGCCTGAATCCACGAGAGGAGACTCGCCCCGCCCGGCCCCTGGAGCTGGAGCAGGTTGTCGAGCATCACGTGATCGCTGCCCGCGACGATGAAGTACTTCGCGTTGCTGGTGGTGTCGTACGCGCTCGCCGACAACGCGAGGGTACGTTGCTCGAACGTCGCGGCGTCGTAACCCGCGAACTGCCTGAGCGTGCCGTCCTGAGTGTAGGCGAGGAGACCGAAGCGACGATTGGGCGCGCTGTCGTGGAGGAACTTCGGGAAGAGCGAGAGATCGGTCTCGCAGCCCACGCACGCCGAAGGCACCTCGAGATTCCACGCCGCTCGCCATTGCGAGTAGAGCGTGCCCGAGGGGTTCACGATCTGCGCGCAGTCGGCGAGGACGTGCACCTCGGCGTTGGGCCACGTCGCGGCCACGCGCGCGAAGTTGAGCTGTGCTCCGAAGGCGCCTGCGCTCGAGCCCGCGAGGAAGACGCGCTGCGCGTCGGGGAAGGTGTCGTGCAGGCGCAGCAGGAACGCGTCGAGGTTGGTGCGGCCCTTGTGGTGCACCGTGCGCGCGGGGATCTGCGCGCCCACCGCGGGGTAGTTCATGACGTTGTCGCCCACGTGGACGTCGCCGGTGCAGTACGGGACGAAGACGAAGCTCATGTCCTTGAACGGGTTCGCGGGTTCTCCTCGGTAGAAGAGCGCGGCACGCAGCGTTTGTTCCTGGGCGAAGTCGGTGGCGCCGTAACCCGTGTCCAGGTTGCTCGCGGCGAAGGCGCAGGTGAGCGAGTCCCAGCAGGCGCCGCCGCCCATGAGGAAGATGAAGACGTCGCGCGAGTTGGTGCTGATGTTGATGCCCACGCCGGTGGGCGCGCCGTTGCCGCAGGCGCTGTTGGGGAAGTCGGCCCAGGTCCACGTCTCGACGGGCGCGATGATCGGCATGCCGGCGTCGTCGGGGGTCTGAACTCCGGAGTCGACGACCTGCATCACGCAGCGCTTGTCGGTGCAGGTCTGACCGCCGACGCAGACGTTGCAGTTGAGCGCGGCGGCTCCGCAGGCGTCGTTGGTGTTGCCGTCGCGGCACTGACCGTCGGCGTCGCAGCAGCCGGCGCAGTTCACCGGCGAGCACTGTGAGGTGGTGGTGTTCGCGCAGCCAGCGAGGAGCAGCGAACTCAGCAGGACGAAGTGACGCACGCGCAGCACCTTAGCGCGACCCATGTCTCCCTCTCCCGCCGGGAGAGGGTCGGGGTGAGGGCATGCGTCCTCTGCGAGTCACATCGCGAGTTGGTACGCGAAGCCGCTCGAGAACCAGAGGTCGAGCTTGAGCGGCTCAGGATCGTTGTCGAGCCAGGTGAGGCGGTGCTTGCCGACCGAGTTCCAGATCTCCTTCACCTCGTCGAGCGTGGGCGGCTTCACCTTCGCGTCCTTGAAGTCCGCCCGGTACTCGGTGACGTGGCTCTCGTAGAACTTCTTCGGGTCCACGGTGTCCGCCATCGCGGCGGCGACACGAACCGCTGCAGCCCACTCCTCCATCGAGAGATCGGCAGGACCAGCGAAAGTGGAGCCGTCGATCACCTGCAACGACTGACCGACCGACTCGGGCAGCTTCGAGACGGGCACCGCGTGGATCGCGAGATCGTAGTTGTGGTCGTCGATCATCACGACCAGCACATGCCGATCCTTCCACACGAGCTTCTTCTTCGGCTTCGCGGGCGTCTTCTTCAGATCGAACCCGACCTCCTTCAGCGCCTTCAGGACCTCTTTTCGGAACGCGAGCATCTCCTTCTCGCCGTCGCCGGCACGTTCGGTCGAGCTCAGGGTTCGGAGAAGTTCACGGGCGGCGGACAGATCGAAGGAGGACATCGCGGGGCGCCATAGCACCGTTAAGCTCTACGTCAGGCGGCGGTCTTCAGAACGTCTCGCCCGCAGTTCAAGGAGAAGGTCTGCACATGTCGGTCAGCCCACAAGAAGCAGCGCGCGTCGCGGCGCTCAACGACGAACAGCTCCTCGCCGAGTGCGTCGAGCAGTTCTTCATCGCGTCAGGCCCCGGTGGGCAGCACCGCAACAAGACCGAGACCGGCGTCCGGCTGATTCACAAGCCAACCGGCTTCACCATCACCGCGACCGAGCGACGGAGCCAACTGCAGAACCGCGGAGAGGCCCTCGAGCGCTTGCGCGCCGCCTTCGTGAAGATGTCGTACGTGCCTGAGAAGCGAATCGCGACCAAGCCCTCGCGTGGTGCCAAGCGGCGCCGGCTGGAGGGCAAGCGTCACGTCGCCGCCAAGAAGGCGAATCGTCGCAGCGATTGGTGACGGTCTCCCTGTCGAACTGTTCAGTACGACGCTCGCGGCCTTCTCACGGGGGAGCTTCGCCGCCGTGCAGGCGTGACTTCGTGCGCGAC